>JAVEUP010000141.1:21079-22004 GCA_034005525.1 Thermoguttaceae bacterium
CTGCTCTTTACTGGGACCGCCCTTCTCGCGTAGAATAGATAGTATAGTTGGTTTGGTCAGGAAGGGAGTCGGCTGGAAATGCCGAGTTGGGAAACCGTGTGTCGCAACGGCCCTGACGCTGTCCGACATCTTCGTCCCGCTCGATTTCGCCCCACCGCACCCCAGCCGTGTAGTAATGGATGCCTGGCGGCTGGGGGGTCTGTTACCTAAGACGATCCAAGGGAGTTTCGTCGAACGATGACTCGGATGGTGCCCCTTTTGCTGCGAGCGGATGCCGACTCGCAGGTCGGTGTTGGTCATTTGGTGCGGCTGATGGCGCTCGGCTCGGCCTGGCGAGCGCGAGGCGGTCGGGTACTGTTTCTCGGTGGCATTGCCAGCCCAGCCATCCAGGAGCAGATTCGCGAAACCGGGGCCGAGTTTGTGCCCGTTGGCCGCCGGCATCCGCATCCCGACGATTTGGCCATTGCCTTTCGGTGCATCGCCCAGATGCGCGCGGAGGCCGGCCCTTCCGGTACCGTGTGGACTGCAATCGACGGACGGCATTTCGATGCCGACTACCAGACGGCCATCCGAGCGTTCGGCAGCCGGCTTCTGGTGATCGACGATTTGGCCGAGGCGGAGCACTACGATGCCGATCTGGTGCTGAACCCGAGGCCGGAGTTCGACGAGCGTCAGTATTCAGGTTGCGTGGGTCCCGATACGACGCTGCTGCTCGGTACGCGCTACGCCTTGCTCCGGCCGAAGTTTACCCGATACCGGCCGCTTCGGACCGCGGTGCCCGAGGTTGCCCGACGGGTACTCATCGCGTTTGGTGGTCCCGATCCCTTGGATCTCAGCTCGAAGACGCTTTCCGCCATCGAGCGGGTATCCTATGCGAAGCTTCATGTGCGAGTGTTGGTCGGAGCCGCGAACCCGAAAACGGCGT
>JAVEUP010000327.1:0-5108 GCA_034005525.1 Thermoguttaceae bacterium
CGTCAATTGCCGCTTGTGCTGGTCGATACCAAGGTACAACATGCTGGGGTCTCCTGGAAAGAGTAAACGTTGGGTTTAGAAAACGCTCCCAAGCGTACTATTCTTGGAGACCCCGGCTCTTTCATGGTATCTTTTAGAACGTCCCGGCTGAAGGCGGCTACTACGGCGCAGCTTACCCACCACCCAGTTGAAACTGGGGGCATACGCGAGTCGGCTGAAGCCGACAAGACGGGCGTTCTACGACAGGCGACGCCACCGATAGACAGTCAGTGATGCTTTTCCTTCCTGTGCGGCTTCGCATGCGAAGAACCTTGTCACTCTTCCTGCTGCACATGGCGGCTCGATGTCCGCCGTGAAGATTTCAGCCGGCAAATTATCTCAGCAATACCGAGACCACCACCGAAGAAGAAGACGATCTGCACCAGGCATGCAATCACCCAAAACGACAGGCCCCAACTTGCCACGAGACTTGCCGCCATGAACGCAGGCAAGCATAGGAACATAACAATGAGGTAAAACATATGGCCTGGTAACGTCCGCCCCAGCCTTTCCATCCACGCAGGGTGGTCGCTTGGCTCCGGCGACGCGGCACCCGTGGCCAGGAAGAACACCATCAGGCAGAGACCGATTAGCGCCGCAATGGCCGCAAACCCCAGAGTCCCCCTAATGTTCATGTTCATCGAGAGACCTCCGCAGCCGAAACCGCAGTTCGGTTTATCACCTTATCTTCCGTTGACCATGTGTTAGGATTCCTTCCTGCGTTCACTGCCGATGAGGCAGTAGACGATGCACAAGACACCAGCAGAGGCACAGAAGCCGCCAAGGCCGTACCCACAGCGGCGAGCATTGCCGGTAAAGTATCCCGGAATGCCCGTGATGCCTCTTTTGCAGAAGCTCAGTTCTCTGTTCAACTGCGATCGCCTCTCCTCTGAAAGCATCGGGGCTTTCAGTTGGTCTTCGATCTCCGGTATGCGAGCCTGGTAGCCTTGCAGGATCTGCTCGCGCGCCGTCGACAGCCTGCGCGCCTCCACTTCGCCGTGAATCCCGGCCGCAATCCCAACCAGGAGAAGCAAGAATCCAACGGCCCCAGCCAGCTTGTGAGCATCTTCCATGTTTCCAGCCCCAACAACGATGGATCAACGATGGATCGCTTGTGCCTATTGCCTGATTGTAGCAGTGGGTCGCTGTGTTGTCATGCACACGTGCGCATGCAAGACGGTTTCCATCCGACGCCTCCATCATCGGCGTAATGGGTGCTGCATGCGAGGCGCACAGCTTGGCGTGTGGGTGAAGTGAGGCTGCCGTGAGGGAGCTAAGGGGACAGGCGCATTCCAGCCACACCCTTCGCACCTCAGGGACGTGCCACCCGGCCGCCAGATAATCCTGCCGCACACTCATGAAGGGCGCGCCTTGCGACCAGACGCCTCGCGGGCTATACTCGCCCTCTGTCACTCGGCCGTGTCGGCCGAGGGCTTTCCCGCCAATCGGTTTTCCCGTCCGTTGCATCGAGAGCACTAAACAAGCGAGAGAGGAAGGGCTGATATCATGAAGACGCGATATTCCGAACATTCCGGCAAGACATCACGACGTGCCTTCCTGGGAACGGTTGCGGTGGCCGCAGGCGCCTGGAAGAGCGTTTGTCATGGCGCCGGTGAGGCGGAAGAGAATGCTGGTTTGCAAGCGGGAGAGTCGACCGACGGCTTCCGTTTCCTCCAGCCCTTCGACGGCGGTGTCATTCACGAAGAGTGCGGTCCGCCCGTTTTGGGGAAACAAACGGGGCCTGACGGCCAGGAGATGCTGAAGATTCAGGTCGCCGGCTTCGTCCCGCCAGGCGCGTCGCTCGACGTCTTCACGACCGATGGACAGAAGATTCCGGTAACCATCGACAACGGCGCCTTCCGCGGAACCGCCTTGCTGAAAGACCAAACCACCGGGATCAAAGCGCAAACCACGATCGGAGGCCGGCCGCGGGAAATCCGCACGCGAGTTGTCTGGGCGAAGAACTCGTATCCGCGGTTTCGTTGCTACATCGACGACCACGGCTTCTTCTTCCGCGACATCCTCCAGAAAGACTACAAGAGCGTTTTCGACTGTTTCTACCTGGCGAAGCTTCGGCAGCTCCACCGGGAGTTTGGCGCGAAGATCAACCTGAACTGTTTCAATACCACGCCGGAACGGGACTTCAGGCTTTCGATGTTCCCAGACAAGTACTGCTCCGAATTCGAGGATAACGGGCACTGGCTTCGGCTGGCGTTTCATTCGGAGAACGAGTTTCCGAACATCCCTTACAAGAACGCGACGCCGGAACAGCTTGCCGCCGATTTCGAGCTGGTGGCCGGGGAGTTGAAGCGGATAGCAGGCACTGCCTACACCGCCGGGCTGCAAATCCACTGGGCCGACGTTCCGCCGAGTTGTTACCAGGTCCTTGCCGACCGCGGCGTGAAAATGCTGCAAACGAGAGGCAGAAGACCGGACGCTACGAAGCCGAAAATCTGCGACTATCATCTTCCCGACAGCGTCCTTGAGTACTTGTGCGACAATCAGGGCTGGATGCATTTTGAAAGCGGCCTGATTTTCTACAATGGCTTTGCGGGACGCACGGTCGAATGGACTCCGATTGACCAGATCGGCTCCGACCTGCTCAAGCTGATCGAGAATCCTGCCCGGAATCACTTGATCAATATCGTGGGCCACGAGCAGTATTGGTGGCCCTTCTACAAGAACTTCGTTCCGGACCTCTACGAGCGTTACGCGACGGCGTTCCGGTTCGTCCTCGACCGGGGCTATCAACCCATCTGGATTGAGGACGGCTTCTTCGGCGGCGCGGAATGACCACCGGCCCGTCTTGGCAGCCCGATGCCAAACCCGCCGCGAGCGGGAATTGCACTTCAATTAAGCCCAGATGGCCAGCAGCAGCGTGGTGGTTCGGCGGTTCGGTCCGGTGGAGCCGGCAGTTCTTGACGTCGCCGGTTGACGATGCTGCAAGACGGCTTCTTGGCCGGGCAGGTCCTGCCGGGAATCAGGGCCTTGGCCAGAGTCGTTCGGTGAGCCAGGAGCCGGCACCGTTGTTCCCATCGTCGGCCATGTGGAAGACGAAGGAAGCGTGCCGAAGGTAGGCGTCTTGTTCCGGCGACGCCGACACGAGCAGCACTTCGTGTGCGCCTGTGGGGTCGAGTTCGCCCAAGCCGCCTCCGCCCAAAGGAAGCCAAAGGGCGTTGGCGGCGGCGATCTCGGTAGGAAACGCATCCGATTGGAAGTCGTACCAGCCGGCCGTGCTGTGCGGATCCCGGCCGCTACCAAAGATGCCTGCGGCAACGCTGAAGTAGCGACAGCCTGCAAAACCGGTCGGCGAGACGGGCGGGTCGCCCCGCCGCCACGGCTCGTTCAGTTTCTTCAGTAGTTCACTTCCCCGAAGCAGCCTGGCCAGTGGGGAAAGGTTGTTGAGTACTACGTCAACGGTCGCGGCCGGGGCCAGGGCCGACAATCGCTGGTGAAGCCGGTTATGGACACCGTTCAGCGGAGTTTGCAGGAAGACGGCGTTGTCGACCACGCGGTGCCCACCGCCGAGTTCGATGAAGCACCGGGCCACCATGCCGCCCATGCTATGCCCGATCAGGTCGATGCGGTCCTCCGGACTCGCCCCATGCATCGCCTCGCAGAGCCTTCCCAAGATTGCCGGTCCATCCAACGCGCCGGCACTGGGGTAATCGAAGAAGGCAACCCAGCGGTAGTTCCGAAGCAGTGGCTCATAGGTAAGCAGGCCCTGATGCCACGGAGGCATGCGGCCGTCGACAATGAACTGTTGGTGGTCGCCCATCCACGCTCGCCCGCTGCAACCGAGACCCGCAATGAGTACCAGCTTCGGGCCGGGCAGTTGCCACAACCGCTGCGGTGCATCGTCACCGGCATAGCCATTGAAACTGCGGCCCTCATCGAGAACTTCTGCAAAGAAGTGAATCCCGCCGGTAATGCCCATCGCTTGCAGCAGGGCGAATCGCTCCCATGGATGGCTGCAAGGTGCCGAGGTCACAGTCACTTTGCGCGGCACCGCACGCGCCAGGTTTATCGCCGCAAGCTCTTCAAAGCTGCCCGGCGTACGGCCGGCCGGAATGGCAACCAGCGACCAAGTGACCTGATGAGCCCGCCCCCACGAGATAACCGGTTGAGTCAGCTTGATCGGAATCGGTTGCGGGCTAAGTTGGTGGTTTGTCCGGCATGGAACCAGTGCTTCGGTTAGCGTGCCGGCAGGATCGGCGTATCGGACAGCCGACTCACCCTCTGCGAACGGTGCCTCCACGACGGCGTAGAGATCGACCAGGCCGTCGGGTCGGCCGTGACGGACATTGACCAGTCCGGCAGTGCGTTCGCCAGAGCGGGTGAACTGGAACGGAAAGGCCAGGAACACCTCCGGTGCGGCATCGGCTTTGCACGGAACAGCAATGAAAGGCAGGCTGCAACAGAGCAGGATTCCAGCCAAGACGTGCCGGCACAAGAAGGGCCGGTGGAGATCGGTCTCCGCTTCGGCACGAATTTGTGGCGGCGGCAGTCGCATCTGAATGTCGAACACGGCAGTGTCCCTTTCCGTGCACCAAGTCCGGCTGATAGCAGGATCAAGTTCCCGGTTGGATCCAGAGGCGGCCGCACCTTCGCCCGGGACGGCCTAGCCCGGGTTATTCACGACGAAGTAGGGTGGTGACAAGCAAGCCAAACCCCTGGTGGGCCTGCAGTCGCTTGGCCGGGCCTGCCTCCAGCGCACGTCGTGCGAACCATCCCCGGCGTGGCTTGCGCAGGCCCACCAAGGACTTGCGCGACCTTCACCCTACGTGAATAATCCAGCCTAGTATAGTCGGCCGTGCCAATTGTGCCCACCGCGACCAGAGACTGCGTTTCTGGTGTACCCGAGTCTGCAGGTCCCCCAAGCCGAACGGGACTTGCGGCTACTGACGCATGACTGTCCCGCTAGGCCGGATTATTCATCACGCGAGCTGCCGCTTGATTTGGGACCATTCGGGGGCGTTTTCTTAGCGGAGCGGCGCGAGCCGCCCGGTTTTCCCACTGTAATACCGGACGGCTCGCGCCGTGCCGCTACAAAGTAAAGGGCATTGGGC
>JAVEUP010000328.1:0-5088 GCA_034005525.1 Thermoguttaceae bacterium
CCGATCTGGTCGTGTCGGCATGGGCAGGCAGCGGGGGCGGGGTGAGGGCTGACTGGTTTCACGGCCAGACTTACGCTACGATGGCGCGAGTTGTTGCGCCGCCCGTGGCGCCGTGCGTGCCGCGGCGCGTGATGGGCCGGGCGCCCACGTCTTGCCGTTGAGTTTCTGACGCTTGATCCCCAGAGATTCGGAGAAGTCCCATGCTTCGAACAGCCTTGCTTCTTGCCGCAGTGGTCGGCCCGACATGCTCCGGCCTGGCGATGGCCGGAGAACTGCTGCCGCTGGACCACGTGGTGGTGTTCAACAACAATGGGCGCGTGCCGCCCACGCCGAACGTCTATCCACTGTTCCGGCTCTCTGAACGTTTCGGACTGGTGGAACATTTTTATACGCCCACCAAACTCGGGATTTCGCTTCGGGATGATCTCGGTCGAGCCAGGCTGCTGTACATCGGGCAGTATAGCGACGAATCGTCGCTGTTTCGCGATCCCAGAGTCTGCGAGGCGATCCGCGAGTACCTGAAGCGGGGCGGCATGGTCGTGTTCGATTACCATACGGGCGTCCGGGACGACCGCTTCCACCCCGAAACGCTTGATTTCCTCAAGTCGGTTGGCGTCGAGCCGCCGGGCGATTTCCACACCGGGTACGGGAGCAGCCGGTTCGAAGAAGCCGACACGCACGTGTTGCTCTCGCAGCCGGCGGCGATCGGCGGCAGGACCCTGGGACACTGGGGCTGGTGGCAGAAATGGTCGCCCGGCCAGACCGTCCTGGCCCGCGACCGAAACGACGCGTCGCAGGCAACCCTGATTCTCCAGGAAGGCGTCATGGGGCACGGTGCGGTGCTGTTCAGCCAGCTCCCCTCGGTGTTTCGGGAGCCGGGCGGCCTGCCGTTTGACCTGGTACACAACGCTATCACCTACGCCTACGCCGGAAGGAGCGACACCCAATGACAGGCCATCGTTACGCAACCGTCTTGCTGCTATGTATCCTGGCGGGTACGGCGTACGGCAAGGCGCCGGAACGCTTCGACATCGCTTCTGAGCCGATCGAAACCCCACACGTCCCGTGGGCCAGGCCGCTGCCGGACGGTCCGGTGCGGGCACTGTGCCTCGTTCCCATTCCTTCGCAACGCGACGTGGTGGAGTTGGCCCAGCGCCTCGACCTTGAGTATACGCTGGTCGCGTTCGAGCATCCCCTGATGGATGCCGATGCGGCCCGGGAGTTCGGCGGGCACCTGGCCGGCGGTTCTTTCGACGTGATCCTCCTGAGCAAGGTGCCCTTGGCCGCGTTGCCGGAGGAGAGCCAGCAGCTGCTCGTCACAAAGGTGCGCGAGGGGACCGGTGTGATCAACGTCCATTCGGCGGGAACGATGACGACCAGCGATATCCTCAACGTGTCGGACGCCGGCGCGCCTCTAACGACTGCTCTCCCACTGCATCTCGTACCCGGCGAAGCCCGACCCGAAGTGTTTATCGGCCGAGCCGGCCGGGGCCGCTGCGTGCGGTTTGCCTATCCGGGCAGGGTGGCGTGCTTCACGCCGGACGTTGACTTCGAGCAGGTCAGCTATCGCGACTGGGAAACGTACTACCAGTTGCTGGCCCGGGCGGTGCTCTGGGCCGCGGGGCGCGAACCGGCCGTCACCATTCAGTCGGTATGGCCCAGCCCCACGGTGAACCGCAAGCCCGCCGATCCGTGGCGCATGGAGGAAGTCGTGCAGATCTTGCAGCCAACTCTCGATCGCCAACGGGGCCGATGGCGGGTTGAATCGGCGGAAGAAACACGGCCGCTGCCAACGTGGCGTGGTTACGGGGCAATCGTCTCGCCGGACAACGGGCAGCTACGGATTACGGAGAGAAACGCCCGCGCAACGTGGGGCTTCGCGGCGGGGACGTTCGAGGTCGATCTCGCACGCACTCCCATCGTGGAAGTTGCCATCAGCCGGGCAAGCAGGTGGAGCCTGTTTGTGCCCGACGCCCATTTCGGGCGTGCGTTGGCAACGCTCCAAGAAGAAACGGCGGAGACAGGTACCAAGCGATTCGACCTGCGGGAGTTCGATGCCATCGGCGGCCCGGAGCCCCTGACGCTATGTTTCTCCACGCACGGCGACGGAACGATGCTGCTGCTCGACTCGCTGCGGTTCCTCACGCCCGACGGTGAGCCGGCCGTAGACCATGCCGAAACTGCGTCTCTGCCGAAGTCGGACGGCATAACCTTGCGGCTGCAAGCCGGCGCCCCCACGTCGGCGAAGGTCACGGCCATCTACCGCGGGTACGATCACTACGATCCGGTCGACCAACGCGAGCAACAGGTCGCGATCGAATCGTCGCAGTCGGTCGACGTGGTCTTTCCTCTGATCGGCATCGCCGCGGGCCGGCCACACACGGTGGATTTGATCGTGCGCGACGAACAGGGCCGGTCGCTGGGGTTCGCTACGGCCGGCTATGAGGTTGCCTCGCCCGTTCGGATGGAATCGTGGGAGGCTGGGCAGGAGTATTACCGGCGCGGCGACCGGGCAGTGCTGGTTGCGACGGTCGACAACCAGGCAGGGCCCCGCAAGGTCCAGGTCGACGTGGAACTGGCCGACATGTACAAGCGGCTCGTCGCCGTAGAAAGCCGTGAACTGACGATCCCGGCCGGCGCCAGCCGTCACGAGTTCAGTATGCCAACGGACAAGTGCCTGACAACGCTGAACCGTGCGCGTCTGAGTATCCATGATGAGACCAGACTACTGTGCCAGGCCGATGCGTACGTGTCGCTGCCGGAGCCCACTCCCGCCTGGGACGACTACCTGGTCTCCACGTCGCAGTTCAGCCCGTGCAGTGCGTATTTGCGGCCCTACGTTAGCCGGATTGCGCGCGAGATGGGCATCGAGGGCATGGTGATTCCCCCTCGCTATACGCGCGAAGTGCTGGAGCAGGCGGCGCCGGTCATGTATTGGGGAGCGGCAGACGTGCGGGCGTTCGGCTACAACTTCCGCGGCACGGAAACGTCGACCGAGCGGCGGCCCTGCCTGAGCGATCCGGAAACGCGGGGGAGGATTTCCGCGTCGTACGAGGAGCTGGGCGAGGCGATGAAGCCAATCGGCCCGCTGGCCATCGCGT
This sequence comes from Thermoguttaceae bacterium, assembly GCA_034005525.1. Lineage (GTDB taxonomy): Bacteria > Planctomycetota > Planctomycetia > Pirellulales > Thermoguttaceae > PWXP01. Next base: position 3,102 of record JAVEUP010000328.1, read on the forward strand.
CGCTGGAAGATGAAAGCGAGCTTAGCGGCGCGCGCTATTCGAACCTCGAAGTGTGTACCAGCGAACACTGCACGGAGCGGTACCGGCGCTGGCTCGCCGGCCGGTACGAAACGATCGGTGCGCTGAACGGTCATTGGTCAACCTCTTACGGTTCGTTCGACGAGATTGAGCCGATGCCGTTCGAGCAGGCCCGCCGGTGCGACAACCCGGCCCCATGGGTCGAGTGGCGGACCTTCATGGAGCACGTATGGCTGGACGCCCTGCTGCTCACCCGCCGGGGTGTCAAGCAACATTACCCGGAAGTGCGCATGGGGTTCTCGAACACGTTCGGTCAGATGCCGTTTTCCGGTTGGAATTTCGAGACACTATCGCGGCACGTCGATATGACGATCGAGTATCCGACGGTCATCTTCCGCCTCACGCCGCCGAAAGACGGCGACGCGTTCGAGGCCGACGTGCTGCCGATGTCGACCGCCATCCGGCAGAAGCTCGACATACGCCTGTCGTTCATGCCGGAAGGCTCGCCGGCGCCCGGCTGGCTTTGGTACGACCGGAGCCGGCAGGGCGCCGAGTTCAAGCCGTGGTGGATGGCTTTCCTGGGCGCCAAGGGGTGCACGCCGTGGGGTCCCACCTCGCTCGGAGTCCGCTCGGGCACCACGCGCATGGACTACTGGGCGTTCATTCATCCCCTTCTGGCTCACACGAAGAGTTCCCTGTGGTTCGCCGAGGGCGTTGGCGATTTGACCCGCGGCGTGGGGAAGATCTTCGTCGATTACCAGAGGGCCGTCCCCTCGGTCGCCGTGCTGTACTCCCAGCCCAGCATGCACATGGCCTGGGCCTGGTCGGACGTCGATAACGCGTTTGATCCAAAAACCGACAGCCTTTATGCGTGGTACTACAAGTCGCGGGTGAACGTTACCCGGATGCTCCGGGAATTGGGCCTTTCGTACCGTTACGTGGGCACGTCGCAAATTGAAGCAGGCGAATTGTCCCGGTATCGGGCCTTGTTCCTGCCCTGCTCTTTGTGCCTTTCCGACGAAACGCTCAAGCAGATCCACGCGTTCGTCGAGAACGGCGGCATGGTCATCGCCGACGTCGGCGCCGGTGCCGCCGATGCTCGCGGCAAGCCGCTTGGGCAGCGCGAACTGGTCGAACACCTGTTTGGCGTTTCTCGGGCGGCGGTGTGCCGGAGGGTCGAACCACGGGCACTGACTGCCACCGCCGATGGGAAGATGGCGATTCCTCAAGGCTTGAGGCTGGCCGGCGGCGATACCGCCACCGCCCACGCCGCGGCAAACGCGGCCGATGCTCAGCAGTCGCCGGCAGTCATCCTGCGATCCTTGGGGCGTGGCCGGGCGGTGTACCTCAACGGGTTCCTCGGCTACAACCTCCAGTCGCGGCAATTGATGCGCGACCTGCTCGCCCTGGCCGAAGTGTCAACGCCGGTGCGAATTACCGCCGGCGGCCGGGAGCACATGGGTTACGAACACACGCCGTTTTCCCGCGGCGACATCGAGGTGCTCGGCATTCTGCGCTTGCGCGACGAGGAGCAACCGACGCGAGTGGAGCTTGGCCGGGCGGTACACCTGTACGACGTGCGCAATGGCAAGTATCACGGCCTGACCGATGCCGCCGAGTTCGACTTGACCGACAAGGCAGCGGCCGTCCTGGCGATCCTGCCGTATCAGGTCACCGGCATCGAACTGCAAGCCGCACCCGAACGGGTGCAGGCCGGTGGGGAAGTTGCCGTCACGGCCGGCGTGAAGATTGCCGAGGGCGACCCGGGCGATCATGTGTTGCGCGTGGAAGTGTACGATCCCACCGGCAACGTAAGCCGCGCTTACACCGACAACGTGCTGGCGGAGGCGGGGCGATGGGAAGGGACCGTGCCGACGGCCCTGAACGACCTGCCGGGCACGTGGCGTATTGTGGTGCATGACGTCATTAGTGGGAACCGCGGCGAGGTTGCGTTTGAGATCGGCAGATC
>JAVEUP010000329.1:0-5088 GCA_034005525.1 Thermoguttaceae bacterium
GGGGTAGCAGCGGTCGGCGAAGAGGCGGCCCAGCGGGCCGATCGAGGCGAACCGCTCCTCGGTGAACCGGATGCCGTGCGATTCGAGGATGATGCCCGTGTGCCGCTCCAGGGTCGCCAGCTCGGTATTGTAAGCGGTCAGCGCCCGCGCCTCGGCGCTGACGGCATTGCCCCAGGCGGTAATGGCCTGGAGCACGTTGAGGTAGATCGCCCGCTCGCCCTGGCGCGACAGGTTGACCGCGAAGACGGCCATCTGGGCGTCGAGGTTCTGCCGCGATGCAAACCGGCTGTCCCGGTAGGCGCGGTATTGCTCGTAGTATTGCGCCAGGTTCCGGTAGCTGGCGGCCAGTTGGTGCGCGGCGTTGTGGTAGGTTTGTTCGAGTTGAGCGCGGTCGCGGGTGATTCGCAGTTGCTCCTCGCGCAGCCGCGCCCTCGCGGCCCGCTGCCCCAGCGGCACCGAGAAGTTCACGCCAAGCTGCCATTCGGTGTACTCGCCGGGCCGGGTCGAGACGATCTCGCGGTCGGGCGTTCGGCCTTCCAGACCGTTCCACCGGTACAGCGCGACGGCGTCCAGCCGCGGCAGCGATTCGTTGCGGCGCATGATAAGGCGCTGCTGTTCCGCCTCCAGAATCAGCCGCCACTCGATCAGGTCGGGCCGGCGCACGGCCGCCACGTCGAGCACCGTCGGCCAGTCGACCTCCAGCGGCTCGCTCGACGGCGGGCTGACGGGCACGATCTGCGCAGGCGCCGACGGCGGCAGCCCCAGGATGTTCCGCAGCGCCGCCTCCCGGTCCAAAGCGGCCGCCTTGGCCGTGATCAACGCTGCGCGGAAGTCGGCCAGGGCCGAACGCGACTGCGCCACGTCGGCCAACGACGCGAAGCCGGTGGCAAGGTTCGCCTCGGCCACCTTCAAGGCGTACTCGGTCTGTTGCACCTGCTGCCGGCGGGCCCAAACGTCGGTCCGCGCCGCCACCAGCGACCAATAGGCATCGACCACGCTCCGGACCATCTCCTGCACCGCGTCCTTCATCTGGAAGAACGACCGTTCCGTGTCGATGCGGGCGATCTCGATCGGCGCCAGATTGGGGCCCCAGCCCCCGCCTTGCAGCAGCGGCTGCGTCAAGCTCATCTCGACCGACGAGGGGACGCGGGGATTTAGCGGCAGGCCCGCCATGTTGTATCGGTGTGGATCGGCCACCACGCCCACGCCGGCCGTGGCCCCCGTCGGGCCGACCTTGTAGACGCCCGTCCGGCTGCGGTACTCGTTGCTGGACGGGCCGGTGATGATCACACCGGAAGGGTCGGCCGGATCGAACGACTCGCCGGGCCGCTGATGGCGGAAGAAGTTGTGGTTCGATTTCAGGTTCGGATCGAACCGGCCGCGGGCAACGTCGATCTGGGTGTTGGCCACCGCCGGATCGTAGATCGTCCGCCCGCTCGATCCGCCGAGCACGCGGATCACGTCGGAGTTGTCCAGCGCCGTTCGGATGGCCTGATCCAGCGACAGGTTCCAGGGCTCCGCCTCGGCCGGGGCCGGATCGGCAACGGTCAGCGGGCTGGGAATTTCGGAGAATCGTCGGGCGGGTATCCGGGCCGGAGTGCGAATGTCCATATTCCGCTGCTCGGGCAGGATGACCCGCCACGGCTCCTGCGCACGAACCGGCCCAGCGGCCAACAAGGCCAGCCAACCGCAGCAAACCATGACCCCCAGCGCGCGGAAATAGCCATCCATATTGGTGTAATCGGCAAGGTCATACGCGGACTGTCAGCGTAATCGTCAAAATCACCGTACACGGCAAAGTCGCGCCGTCACGGTTTACGTAATCCACGGAGTTTAGGTAGCCGTTTGACCCCTTGGGTTCCGCCGATGGGCGGGCTGGATTGGAGGCGATCTGGCGGTGGACCAGTCTGCGAGGTCGGTCGCCTTGACAGTCGTCAGCCCCCCGAAGTACAATTGTACATATGAAGATGGTTGCAGATACGAACGCATTCCTGGCAGTGGCACTGGATGAGCCCGAGAAGCCCCGGATCGTGCAGTTGACAAGCGGCCATGAACTGGTCGCACCTGCGGTCCTGCCTTTTGAAATAGGAAATGCCCTGACCGCCATGTTCAAGCGTGGCGCCATTCTTGCTGAACACATTCCGGCAGCCTGGGATGCAGTTCAGGCCATTCCGGTTGATCTCCGTGATCTGGATCTGCCTGCCGCACTGAGACTGGCAGTTCGGTTCGGGGTATATGCGTACGACGCTTATTTTTTGGAGTGCGCCCTGAGTTGTCGGCTACCATTGTTGACGCTGGATCGGGGCATGAAACACATGGCTCGCGAACTGAGCATCCCAGTAGTGGAGTAACTGAGATGAAGGTCTTCACCTATTCACAAGCTCGACAGGCGTTGGCGAGCGTTCTCGACACGGCCCGCAAGGAGGAGGTGCTGATTACTCGGCGCGGAGGTGATACCTTCGCGGTGACCTATAGAGCGCCCCCGAAATCCCCCTTCGACGTTCCCGGCATCAAGACCCAGGCAACGACCCGGGATATCCTGGAGGCAATCAGAGAATCGAGATCACGCGAAGCCGAACCAGGCCATGCTACGGACGGCTAAGGGCTCGCGAAGAAGCAAATGGCCGATTTCGGCGCGGCGAGGACATTCCTTGCCCGGCATTTCCGTTGGGACGGGCGCTTTCGGCTTGTGAACGAATCGCTTGCAGTGTGCGGTCAGGAATGCCGGCCTTTCAGGGCTGGTTGTTCGGCGTGCCGGGTGTCCCCAAGGCTGTGTCCCGGGCCGGCGAGGTGGTTTCACGCGGGGAGAAGTGCATGGGCGGAGGGAGGCTGCCTCCGTGCAGGGCGCGCAGTACCGCGGCGAAGTCGGTCGTGTCTTCGATGATTCGCCCGTCGTGCAGCACGAGCGTGCGTTTGGCGTGGCGGCCGATGTCCTGGTCGTGCGTGACCAAGATGATGGTGATGCCCGCCTCGTCGTTGAGCGTATGGAGAAGCTGGATCACCTCGCGGCTGGTCTTCGAGTCGAGATTTCCGGTCGGTTCGTCCGCCATGAGAATGGCCGGGCGGTTGACCAACGCCCGCGCGATGGCCACGCGCTGCTGCTGCCCGCCGGAGAGCTGGCCCGGATGATGGTCCAGCCGGTCGCCGAGCCCGACCTGTTCGAGCGACTCGACGGCCCGGCGGCGCCGCTGGGCCGCCGACACACCGGGCGCGTAGAGCAGGGGCAATTCGACATTTTCGAGCGCACTGGTCCGGACCAGCAGGTTGAAGTTCTGGAAGACGAAGCCGATCTTGCGGTTCCGCAACCGGGCGCGCCCGTTGCGCGACATGCCGGTCACTTCCTCGCCGTCGAGCAGGTAGCTGCCCTTGGTCGGCCGATCGAGGCAGCCGAGCGTGTTCATCAGGGTCGACTTGCCCGACCCCGACGGCCCCATCAGGGCGACATATTCGCCTTGTTCAATACTCAACGACACGCCGCGCAACGCCTCGACTTTGACCTCGCCAAGGTCGTACACCTTCCAGACGTCGTCGAGCGTGATCAGCGGCATGGGAGCCAACGGAGTATTCAGGGAGCTATTCGTACCGGAGTGCCTCGATCGGGTCGAGCTTCGACGCGCGCCACGCGGGATAGAACCCGAAGGCGATTCCGACGGCGGCCGAAAAAATGATGGCCAGCACGGCGGCGGGAATCGAGACGACCGTGGGCCACTCGACCGTCTTCATCAGGCTGTTGATCACCGCGGTGATGGCGGTCGATGCGCCTACGCCCAGGGCGAATCCCACGAGCCCGCCGATCAGGGCGAGCAGGACCGACTCGATGAGGAATTGGCGTAGGATGTCGCCGCCGCGTGCCCCGACGGCCATGCGGATGCCGATTTCCCGCGTGCGTTCGGTCACCGAGACGAGCATGATGTTCATAATGCCCACCCCGCCGACGACAAGTGAAATGCCTGCGATCGACGAAAGGAGCAAGGTCATGGTGCCCGTGATGATGCCCAGCACGTTGGCGATTTCCGTCGTGTTCTTCACCTCGAAATCGGGCGGTTCGCCGGGGCCGATCCGATGGCGTTCGAGGAGCAATTGGCGGACCTGGCTCTCGGCCTCGGCCATCTGATCTACCGATCGCGCCGACACGAGAATGACGTCGACCGTCTCGAACGACCGGCGGCGCAACCGCTTGGCCACGGTCGTGTAGGGCATCATGATGATGTTGTCCTGGTCGTCGCCCACCATGTTCGCACCCTTGGGGTCCAGGATTCCGATGATTCGGAACGGAATGTTCGAGATCCGGATCGTCTCGTTCAGCGGATTGCTGGTTTGGAACAGCTTTGCAACCAGCGTATGGCCGATGACGCACACCTTGGCCGCCGAGGCAATATCGCGTTCGGTGAAGAAGCCGCCGTGCCGCAGCGACCAGTTCCGGACCGTGAGGTAGTCCGTGCCGACGCCGACCATTTCGCGCGGGCGCCAGTTCGTATTGCCGTAGATGACCTGGCCGCCGGCGCCCACGATCGGCGACGATGCGAGTACGGCCGAACACTCCCTGCCGATCGCCTCGCTGTCGCCGGCGGTCAGCGTGGGCATGGTCCCCTGGCCGCGTCGGACCGGCCCGTGCCGGTGGCTGCCGGAGAACACCACGATGACATTCGTGCCCAGCGATTCGAACTGCCCTTGGACGAGCTTGCTGGCGCTCTGCCCGATCGAGACCATGGCCGTCACCGCGGCAATGCCGATCACGACGCCGAGGATCGTCAGTCCGGCGCGCATCTTGTTCTTGCACAGGGCTCGCAAGGCGATTCGGATGGTCGTCAGCAGGTGCATCGGCTAGGGGGCCTCCACGCGGGTAACTAGTTTCCGGCCTTCCTGAAGGTCGCCTTCGACCAGCTCAGTGAACTGGTAGTCGCTCAGGCCCGTCGTAACGGGGACGGCGCGGAGCAGGTCGTCTTCGACCACCCAGACGTGCCGGCGCGAGCGTTTGCGCCCATCCTCAGCCTTCTCGGACGCCGACCGGCTGTCCCGCGCGGTCTGAGCGTCGTCTTCATCGAGGCTGGCGGTTACGGCGCCTTCGAGAATGGGGCGGTCGTCGGG
>JAVEUP010000142.1:0-21814 GCA_034005525.1 Thermoguttaceae bacterium
GCATCCGGTAGCGGAAAGCGTGAGGCTCCGCGGGCCAAGCCGGGGGCATCCGGTAGCGGAAAGCGTGAGGCTCCGCGGGCCAAGCCGGGGGCATCCGGTAGCGGAAAGCGTGAGGCTCCGCGGGCCAAGCCGGGGGCATCCGGTTCGGGGCATTGCTACGTTTTGCATGGTTTCACCCTCCCGGGCCCTTTCTCAAGTGAGCTTCTGGATCAGGCTGATCAGCGGCATGAACAGGGCGATGACGATGAACCCGACCGCACCGCCAAGGCAAATGATCAACAACGGCTCCATCAGGCTCATGAGGCTTTCGGTAATCACGGCCACCTCCTCGTCGAACGTGTCGGCCACCTTGTACAACATCGTGTCCAACTCGCCCGTCTCCTCGCCCACGTCCACCATGTTCACCACCATGTCGTCCAACACCCGCTTGTGAAGCTTCGTCATGTACAGCAGCAGGCCGATGGGGCCGGCAATGAACAGGAACCAGAAGAAGGCAGCCATGGGGTGGAAGGCCACTCGCGAGTGCTCCTTCATGGGCGAGGCGATCGATTCGCCCTCGCGGATCGATTCGTAGACCTTCTGATACAGGTTCTCGAAGACGGCGTTGCCGGACGTTTCCTTGGTAATGTGCAGCGCTTCGAGGATGGGCACGCCGCTGGACACCAGCGTGCCGAGCGTTCGCGTGGTGCGCGCGACGATGTTCTTCTCGACCAGGGGGCCGAAAATGGGCATCTTCAACATGAACTGGTCGAAACCCACCCGCCCCGGCGGGAACTTCCGCAATAGCTTGATAAACAGCCAGAAGCCCAGCGGCAGCCCGGGAATCAGGTACCAGTACTCGACCGTCCAGTTCGATATGTTGACCAGGGCCACGGTCATGGTCGGCAGATCGGCGTCGAAGTCTTCGAAGATCTTAATAAACGCGGGCACGATCTTGTACATAATGAATACGAGGATGCCCACGGCGAAGGTGACCACCGTCACCGGGTAGACCAGGGCGCCCTTGATCTTTCGGCGGAGGGCCTCGGACCGCTCCTGGAACTCGGCGAGCCGCTTGAGAATGATTTCCAGCGCACCGCCGGCCTCGCCGGCCTTGATCATGTTCACGTACAGGCGGTCGAAGGCCTTGGGGCACTTGCCCATGGCCTCCGAAAGCGTGGCCCCGCTTTCGATCTCCTCGCATACGTCGATCAGCGCGTTCTTCATGGCGCCCGGCTTCGACTGCTCCTGGAGAATCTTCAGGCTCCGCAGAATGGGCAAGCCGGCGTCCTGGAGGATGGCCAACTGGCGCGTGAAGGTGCATAGGATTTTCGACTTCACGCCGCCTAAGGCGAAGGTCTTGCCCTTGTTCTTGCCCTTCTTCTTGTCGGCCGGCGTCTTGCGGACCTTCTTGACGGAAATCTTCGTGACGAAATAGCCCATCTGGCGGATCGTCGCCTGGGCTTCGTCCTGGCTGGGCGCATCGATCACATCCTTGATCTCCTGGCCCGTTTGGTCCATGGCCTCAAATTGGAACGTTGGCATGATCCGCCTCCAGCGAGAATTCGTTGTTAGTTGTTAGTTGTTAGTTGTTAGTTGTTAGTTGTTAGTTGTTAGTTGTTAGATTTCAGATTTCAAGTGTCGGTTTCGGAGGCCGTTTGTTGGTCGCGTGAGCGTGTTACTAGCAACTAGAAACTAGCAACTAGAAACTTCTTCTATGCTTCAATGACGGTTTCGCGGATGACCTCCTCGACGGTGGTGAGTCCGGCGTATATTTTTTCGAGCCCGGCGGGGCGCAGGGGGCGCATGCCGCTTTGGAGGGCGACGTCGCGCAGCTTCTCGGTCGAGCCGCCCCGGTTGATCTCTTCACGAATCTGGTCGTTGATGGGCATATACTCGAACAGCCCGGTCCGGCCCTTGAAACCCGTGTTGTTGCACGCCGCGCACCCGCGGCCGCGGTAGAACTTCTTGTCCACCACGTCGTCGGGCGACAGGTCCAACTGCGCCAGTGTGTCGGTGCTGGGCATGGTTTGCTCGCGGCACTGGGGGCAGATCTTCCGGACCAGCCGCTGCGCCAGGATCGCCTCCAAAGTGGCCGTGATGAGGAACGGCGGTACGCCCATGTCGCGCAAGCGGGTGACCGTGCTGGGGGCGTCGTTGGTGTGCAGCGTGCTGAACACCAGGTGCCCGGTCAGCGACGCCTGCACCGCAATTTCCGCCGTCTCCAAGTCGCGGATCTCGCCCACCAGGATCTTGTCGGGATCCTGGCGGAGGATGGACCGCAGGCAGTTGGCAAACGAATTGCCGATGGCCGCGTCGACGGGCATCTGGATGATGCCGTCGATGTCGTACTCGACCGGGTCCTCGGTGGTGATGAGCTTGTCTTCGATGGTGTTCAGTTCGTTCAAGGCCCCGTAGAGCGTGGTCGTCTTGCCGGAACCGGTCGGGCCGGTAACCAGCACGATACCGTTGGGCCGGCGGATCATCTCGCGGAAGAGGGCCAGCGTGGTCGGGTCCATGCCCACCGCGTTCAGGTCGAGCATGACCACCGACCGGTCGAGGATCCGCATGACCACGCTTTCGCCGAACATGGTCGGGAGCACGCTCACGCGCAGGTCGACCGGGTGCCCCGCCACGGTCAGCCGGATGCGCCCGTCCTGCGGCAGGCGGCGCTCGGCGATGTCGAGGTTCGACATAACCTTGATACGCGTGGTAATGGCCAGGGCGAGGTGCCGCGGCGGGGGAACCATTTCGTACAGCACGCCGTCGGCCCGGATGCGGATTTTGAACTCGTTCTCGAACGGCTCGAAGTGCAAGTCGCTGGCGTGGTCGCGAATAGCCAGCAGGAGCACCATGTTCAGCAGCTTGCGCACCGGGGCACTGTCGGCCAGGGCCTCGGCGCTGCTGAGGTCGAGCGGGCCTTCGCTTTCCAGCGCCTTCACCGCCGCGCGCAGCTCGTCGTCCTGCTCCATGTCGGCAATGAGCGTTTCGACGCTCTCGCCCCCGGCGGCGTAATAACGCTCCAGGGCCTTCATGACGTCGCGCTCGGTGGCCACCACCGGCCGGATCTCGTAGCCCAGGAAGCTGCGAAGCTCGTCGACCACCGAGAGCTTCTGCGGATCGCACATGGCAATGGTCAGCACGTTGTCCTTAAAGCTGATCGGGATGACCCGGTAAAGCTGGGCCATCGGCTCGGTGAGCATCCCGATCACGTCCGGCGAGAGCACCAGGTCGGCCAGAGTGACCACCTGCATGTTCATCTGCTCGGCCAGGGCCTGGGCAAGCTGCTCCTCGTTGATCAGGTTCAGGTTGATCGCGATTTGCCCGAGCATCTCGCCCGATCGCTGCTCCTGCTCCTCAAGCAGCATTTCCAACTGCTCGTCGGAAATGAAACCCAAGTCGACAAAGATTTGTCCGATACGCCGAATTGCCATGTGATTTAGGTGTCAGGTGTCAGGTGTCAGGTGTCAGGTGTCAGGCTATTTTGCGGTTTCGACGCGGCTGCGTGCTTCTTCTTCGTCTTCGAAGAGGCCGCGTTCGGCGCGGGCGATTTTGCCGGCAAGGTCTTCGGGATGGTTGGCCTTGAACAGGCATTCGCGTTTATCGACCAGGCCGTCGCGCCATAGCCGGAACATGTGGTCGTCGAGCAGTTGCATGCCGATCTTCTGCCCGGTCTGGATGGACGAGGTAATGCGGAACGTCTTGTTTTCGCGGATCAGGTTGGCGATAGCCGGCGTGACCACCAGCATTTCGTAGGCGGCCACGCGTCCGCCGCCAATCTTCGGCAGCAGGGCCTGCGACAGGACGCCGATGATGGCCGTGGAAAGCTGGGTGCGAATCTGTTCCTGCTGGCTTGTCGGGAAGACGTCGATAATGCGGTTGACCGTACCCTGGGCCCCGGTCGTGTGCAGCGTGCCGAACACGATGTGGCCGGTCTCGGCCGCCGTAATGGCCGCTTCAATGGTCTCCAGGTCGCGCAATTCGCCCACGAGGATCACGTCGGGGTCTTGCCGCAGGGCGCGGCGAATGGCCTCGGCAAAGCTCGGCACGTCGACGCCGATCTCCCGCTGGTTGACCGTCGACTTCTTGTGCGGATGGTAAAACTCGACCGGGTCTTCAATGGTGATGATGTGGTGGTCGAACTTCTCGTTCAGATAGTCGACCATGGCTGCCAGCGTGGTCGTCTTACCGGAGCCGGTCGGGCCCGTCACCAGGATCAGCCCGCGGGGACGCTCGCAGAGCTTTGCCAGCACGGGCGGGGTGCCGAGGTCTTTGAATTCCAAGAGCTTGTTGGGGATTTGACGGAGGACCATGGCCACGTTGCCGCGCTGTTTGAACACGGAAACGCGGAAGCGGGCCATATCGCCGAAGGCGAAGCCGAAGTCGGCCCCGCCCACCTCCTGCAACTCCTGCTGGCACCGGTCGGGCGTGATGCTCTTCATCAGTGCCACGGTGTCGGCCGGCTCGAGCACCTTCGTTTCCAGGCGTGTGAGCCGGCCGTCCAACCGCAAGACCGGCGGCTGGCCGACGGTGATATGCAAGTCGCTCGCCTTTCGGTTCACGACGGTCTGCAGCAGTTTGTCAATTAAGATGGTACCCATTCGATGCATTCCAATGCGTAGCGGGCCCGATGCCCGGACCGTCCGGGAGCGATAAGCCCTTGTTGTCGAAAAAGAGCCGTCTGAACGGGTCCCACAAGGATCACTCCGCGACGAACCCACCCACTTGGCAGCCGGGCGATTTGCGCCTGCCCGATTTGAGCGAAAAGGCCGAAGAGCTACCTATGGATTATTTCCCAGTTCAGAAAAGACTCAAATGAAATGTCAATTTGCAGCCCTGCCGGACCATAAACCTCGGTCCAGATCGGCCAGCACCCCTCGCTTCAGCGAGGGGCTCTACCCTTCCTCGCGTTTCGAAACGCGGAATACTTCCTCAAGCGTGGTCACGCCACGTATGGCCTTGTCGATACCGTCCCAGTACAGGGTACGCATCCCCTCGGTCACCGCCTGCTGGCGAATTCTCTCGGTGGGCGCTTCGTTGAACGTCAACTCGCGAATCTTCGTAGACATCATCAACATCTCGAAGAGTCCCAACCGCCCACGGTACCCATTCCCCTGACAGGCGCCACATCCGCGCCCCTTTGCAAAGGTAGCATTCTTCGCCATTTCGGGGGTGATTCCGGCGGCCTCAAGCTGTGAGGCGCCGGGCGTGTACGACTGCTTGCACTTCTGGCAAACGACGCGGACCAGCCGCTGGGCCATGATGGCAACCACGCTACTTGCCACCAGATAGGCGGGTACTCCCATGTCGATCAGACGTGTAATGGCACTGGGCGCATCGTTCGTGTGGAGTGTACTGAATACCAAGTGTCCTGTTAAAGACGCTTGAATTCCCATCTGGGCCGTCTCCAGGTCGCGCATTTCGCCAACCAGAATGACGTTCGGCGCCTGACGCAACATGGCACGAATGACGCGGGCGAAATCCAAACCGATACTGTGACGTATCTCGACCTGGTTGATCCCCGCAAGGTAGTACTCCACCGGGTCTTCGGCGGTGATGATCTTGCGGTCGGGCGTGTTCAGTTCGTTCAGGGCAGCGTACAGCGACGTGGTCTTGCCCGACCCGGTGGGACCGGTTACGAGGATGATCCCATTGGGGCGCTGGATGAGGTTTCGCAGTTTCTCGTAGTCTTCGTCGGAGAAGCCCAACTGGCGGAGCCCCACCTTGATGCTGTCCTTGTCGAGCAGCCGCATGACCACCGACTGCCCGTGGTTGGTCGGGATGACGCTCACGCGGAGGTCCAACTCCTTCTCGCCCACGGTCACCTTGATTCGGCCGTCCTGCATACGGCGGCGTTCGGCGATGTCGAGCTTCGAGAGGATTTTGATACGTGAGAGGAGTGCGCCGAGCAACCGTCGGGGGGGGCTATCCCGCTCCATCAGGATGCCGTCAATCCGGTACCGGACCCGGATGCGGTCTTCGAACGGCTCGATGTGGATGTCCGATGCCCGAAGCTGAACTGCCTCGGTGATGATAAGCTGGACCAGCCGGACGATGGGGGCGCTGCTCTCGTCAACCTCTTCCTCGCCACCTTCCTCCTCCATCGTTTCGGTGAAGTCGATGGCCGTGTCGGTGAACTCCTGGAGCATGGAGTCGGCACTTTCGCCCACGGTCTGGCCGTAGTACCGGTTGATGGCCTCCAGGATCGACTCGCGGGGCGCCAGTACCGGAGTAACCCGCCTGTTCAGAATGAAACGGAGTTTTTCGAAGGTCTCATAGTCGTCCGGGTCGGAAACGACCACCTTCAGCTCCCCGTCGGCCTCGGCCATGGGCAAGATGACGTTTTCGCGGGCGACGGATTCCGGCACCAGTTCGACAACCGATGGCGGGATAATCACCTCGCTGAGGTTCACGTAGTCGAACCCGTGCTCCTCGGCCATCGCCCGCATCACGTCTTCGCCGGTGGCGTATCCGAGGCGGAGCAGGGCATCGGGCACCTTCATACCGGTCTCGTCGGCCATCTGAACGGCCTCGGCGAGCTGATCGGGGCTGACCCCCCCCTGCCGGATGAGAATTTCGGTCCAGGTCAAACGTCGCTTTTTTGCTGCCATATACACTAGCGTAATGCGGGTTCTCAGAAGTGTCAACGAGGGAAAACGGAAGGAAAACGGATCAGGAAGGTCGCACCGTGACCGGGCTTGCTGTCTACCTCGATTCGGCCGCCGTGATTGGTGACGATCCGCCATGCCTTGGAGAGGCCCAGCCCCAACCCGCGGCCCGCCTGGCGGGCTGAGAAGAACGGGTCGAAGATATGCCGGCGTTCGTCCGGCGTGATGCCGGGACCGGTATCGCGCACGAGGACCAGCACCTCGTCGCGTTCGGCTCTCACCTCCAGCTCGATTCGTCCCGCATGGCCAATGGCCTCGGCGGAGTTCCGGCACAGGGCACGCACGGCAACGCTCAATTGCACGGGGTCGGCTTCAACCGGCACCTCGCCGGACTCGCCCGCCCGCTCAACGGCGATTTCCTGGCGGGCATATTCTGCGCTAAGTTCCTCGGCAATCTGGTCGATGAGGGCGACGAGGTCGAGCGGCTTCCGTTCGGGCTCGGGCGGGCGAGCGAAGAGCCTCATGTCGGCAATCATCTCATGCACGCGGACGGCCTGGGCACGGATGAGTGCAAGCGTGCGGCGTCGCTCGGGATCGGTCTCGTCGCGCAGCAGCAACTGGGCGCGGCCGGAGATGACGGTGAGCGGGTTGTTGATTTCGTGGCCTGCGCCGGCGGCGAACTCGGCCAGGGCTTCGAGCTTCTCGGCCTCCAGGGCCGCGTCGAACGCGGCCCGAAGCTCAGCCTCGGCCTCCTCGCCGAACCGGGCCCGGCATGCCGACCAGAATTCCGAAGTCATGCTACCTGCCGGCTGAGGTTACTCCGCTATGCCGCCGAGCCAACTTCAATATCGAGCATGGCGCACATCCGCTCGACAAGTTTTTCGACCTCGAACGGCTTGTGCATGAAATCGTTCGCTCCGGCCGCCTTGAGTTCGCCGACTTTATCCTCTTCGACCATGCCGGAAATGCAGATAATGTGCACGTCATCCATGGTCGAATCGCTGCGGACTCGCTGGCAGACCTCCTTGCCATTGATGTCCGGCAGCATCACGTCGAGGACGATCAGGTCGGGCCGGTACTCTTTGACCATCATGCCGGCGTCGAAACCATTGTTGACCGAGCGGACCTCGAAACGGCCGTCGCGTTCGAGGACGTCGGTAATCAGTTCTACAAGCTCCTCGTCGTCGTCCACGATGAGGATCTTCCGCTTGCCGCTTTCCAGGGCATCGGTCGGAATACCGTTGTCGCGCATGAACAGGTAGAGCTGCTCGCGCGGGATTCGCCTGAACCGGCTGCCCGGCACCCGGAATCCCTTCAACTGGCCGGAGTCGAAACAGCGAATAATCGTTTGCTGGCTGACTTTGCAGATCTTTGCCGCCTCGCCGGTCGTAAACACAGTTTTCATGTTCACCGTCCCTCTGACCAGCCCCATTCGGGCCGGCTGTAGCGAGACCTGGGAGAGCTGTCGGCGGGCACTTCAGGTCTCTGGTCCTCCGTGCTTAATCGAGTGCAAATTCGCCCCGAGCCCGCGAGGTGCGCAGACTCGTTACCCTTTTTTGCTGCATACAAACAGCAGGCTTATCCGGATCTGCCGACATTACCGAACTTGCCAGATAGCACCAATTATAGCTATCTTTCCGTGCCAGTCAAGACGGTTCCAAACTTCGCAAAGCATTGTTGCGCAAGAAGTTACGGAACAACCCCAATTCGCCCATCCATTTGGCGCGCTCCGATACGCCCAGATTCCGCCCCCTCCGTTGAGGATCGCTGGGGCTTTCGGCAAGATCGAGCCTTCGTGCCGCCACAGAACTCCACGCCACCCGCGTGCCTGCCGGTACCTTGCAGATGCACTTCGTCCCTGTTACAATCCCTCGTTTTGCCATGCTCGAGACTCTGCTTGCCTTCCTTTCGCGTCCGGCATCGGAGCCTCCTTACTTCACCAGGAATGATTGCAGTGAGCGCAAGTGATTCGTTGAAACTGGCCGTCATGGGCGGCGACGGAACCGGGCCGGAAGTGGCCGCGGAGGGCGTTAAGGTCTTCAAGGCCGTCGCAGAGCAGGAAGGTATTGCGTATGAACTCAAGGATTTCGATTACGGGGGCGACCGCTATCTGGCCACGGGCGAGATTCTTCCCGAGGGGGCCGTTGACGAACTTGCCCAGTTCAACGCGATCCTCTTGGGCGCCATCGGCCATCCCGACGTGGCTCCCGGCATCCTGGAACGCGGCCTGCTGTTGGCGCTGCGGTTCCATTTCGACCAATACATCAACCTGCGGCCGGTGAAACTGTATCCCGGCGTGGAAACCCCGTTGGCCGGCAAGGGCCCGGAAGACATCGATTTTGTCGTCGTGCGCGAGAACACCGAGGACATGTATTGTGGCATTGGCGGGTTCCTCAAGAAGGGCACGCCCGACGAGGTGGCCACGCAAACGGCCATTTACACACGCAAGGGCTGCGAACGGTGCATCCGCTGGGCCTTCGAGTACACGCGCAAACGCAACCGCGGGAAGCGGTTGACGCTCGTGGCCAAGACCAACGTACTTACCTACGGCCACGACCTCTGGTGGCGCACGTTCCAGGAAGTTGGTAAGGAGTATCCCGACATCGAAAAAGACTACAACCACGTGGACGCCTGCTGCATGTGGATGATCAAGAACCCAGAATACTACGACGTGATCGTCACCACGAACATGTTTGGCGACATCATCACCGACCTGGCTGGTATTATCCAGGGTGGAATGGGTGTGGCCGCCGGCGGCAATATCAACCCGGAGCCGGGCGGCACCAGCATGTTCGAGCCCATGGGCGGCAGTGCCCCGAAGTATACGGGCAAGGGCGTGATCAACCCCATTGCCACCATTGCCGCCGTGGCGATGATGCTCGAGCAAAGCGGGTATGAGCGGGCAGGCCAGCGAGTGGCCGCCGCCATCCAGAAGGTCACCGGTACGAAGATGAAGAGCCAGGCCGCCGGTAAGATGGGCTATTCAACCAGCGAGGTGGGCGACCTGGTTTGCGAGGCTCTGTGAACCTTTCCGTGGGATAGGCTTCCAGCCTGTCATTTCCGCCGATAGGCTGGAAGCACCTATTCCACGCAGTTCGGTATGCTTCTGTCTTCCGCCGCCTTGCGCCGCGGTCATTCGGACAGCCCCCAGTGAGGCACGGGAGCTTGCCATGCCCACCATGCAAACGCCGCCGGGACCACTCACCGTTGTGGACGGCAAGCAGTATTTGTACTTCGCCGGCACGGGCTACCTCGGGCTTCAGGGCCACCCGGCGGTTATCGCCGCCGCCTGCGAGGCGGCGGAAGAATATGGGACCGGCAGTGCCACGTCGCGCACCCACACCGGATTCGGCAATACCCCGCCTGTGTTGCTCGTCGAAGAGCGGGCCGCTGAGTTGTTCGGTTGCGAAGCGGCTCTGTACGTTCCCTCGGGCTACCTTGCCCCGCAAGTATTGCTTGCAGCGCTGCGCGGCACGTGCGACGTTGTGCTGCTGGACGAGCATTGCCATCATGCCCTTCGTGATGCCGCGCGCATTCTCGGAAAGCGAGTGGTCACGTTCCGGCACCGCGACCCCGGCAACCTGCTCGAGAAGCTCAGCGTCTGCGACGGTGGCCGTCGCCGGCCCCTAGTTGCCACCGACGGCGTCTTCGCCGCCACGGGCTCGCTTGCGCCCCTGGCCGACTATCACGACATCCTGCGTGCCTACCCCGGCGCAGCGCTGCTGGTTGACGATGCCCACGGACTCGGGGTTCTGGGCGAGCGCGGGCGTGGGCTGCTGGAGTACGCCGGGCTGTTCAGCGGACGGGTCAACGCCCACGAAGACGAATCCGGGGCGCAGACAGCCTCCGAAACCCCGCGGCTGTATCATTGTGCGTCGTTGAGCAAGGCGGTTGGCGGCTACGGCGGAATCATTCCCGGCACGCGCAGGTTTGTCGAGTGGATGAAGGTCCGGTCGCCCGTCTGCAGTGGTGCTACACCGCCGCCGCCGCCGATTGCCGCGGCCACTGCGGAGGGGTTGCGGATCGTCCGGTGCGAGCCCGAACTGCGCGAGCGACTCCACGCCAACACGCGTTCGCTCAAGGCAGGACTGCGGAGAATCGGATTCGACGTGGACGACGGGCCGGCCCCCGTCGCGTCGATTTCTCTCGATTCGGCGGATCGAATGCAGCACATGCAGCAGGAACTGGCAAGCTGCGGAATCCTGATTGCCTATTTCGGCCAATACTCAGGGTTGCCCTCACAGGGGGCCCTGCGAATTGCCGTGTTTGCCGGCCACACGGAGGCGATGATCGGACGGCTGCTCGATGAACTATGCCTGCGGCGGCCGGTTGCCGTCGCCAGCGAAAATCCGTGAACGACACCTGGATAAATCCATCGGAAAGAACTGATCTGGTCTACACGGATCGATGACGGCCGAAAGGAACAGGGCGGGTCACAAAACGCGACCCGCCCTGCATTTTGTTCCGCAGGTGGGTCCCGTAATTCGACCCACCCCATACGGTATTTGTCAGAACATGCCGAGCGCCACGAGGCTGTAACGCACGACGAATCCGGCGGCCACAACGCTCACCACGCTCATGAGCTTGATGAGGATGTTCAGGCTTGGGCCCGAGGTGTCCTTGAACGGATCGCCAACGGTGTCGCCCACCACCGCCGCCTTGTGGGCGTCGGTGCCCTTGCCGCCGTGGGCGCCCTTCTCGATGTACTTCTTGGCGTTGTCCCACGCGCCGCCTGCGTTGGCCATGTACACCGCCACGCAGAACCCGCACGTCAGGGCCCCGATCAGCAGGCCGACCACGCCGGCGACGCCGAAGATCCATCCGGTGACTACCGGCACGGCAAGGCCGAGGATCGACGGGACGATCATCTCGCGCTGTGCGGCCCGCGTGCTGATGGCCACGGGCGCGGCGTAGTCGGGCTTGTCCTCGCCGGTCATAATGCCCGGCTTCTCGCGAAACTGGCGGCGCACTTCCTCGACCATGCCGAACGCGGCGCGGCCGACCGCCTGCATGGTCATGGCACAGAACACGAACACGACCATCGCGCCGAGGAACACGCCGGCGATGACTTTCGGGTTCATCAGGTTCGATTCATAGTAATTCATCCAGTCGAGCATGCTAGCAGTCTTGACGTCGGTCAGCACGCCGTTGTTGCCGGCGAAGAAGGCCACGTCGGTCTGGCCGTACACGTCGCCCATTCGGACGACCTCGGCCGGAATGGCAACGGGGCCCTTGCTGGCGTCCAGCTTCTGCCAGGCCTCGCTGTTTGTGGCGTGGCGGATATCGTCGGGCATGACGAGGAACGCCCGCCCGGCCATCCTGCCGGGCCGCGCCTCGTCCTCGACCACCTCAACGACGAGGTTTCGGTTGACCTTGTAAAGCTGGCCGTCAACGGGCTGGTCGATCTGCTGGGCCACGACGTCGTTTCCCCAGCGGTCGAATCCCATGCGGACCTCTTCCATGTAGGCGGCCAGCAGGGCGAGGGCCGTCAGTGCGGCCGAGCCGATGGCGAACCCCTTGCCGGTTGCCGCGGTGGTGTTGCCCAGCGCGTCGAGGGCGTCGGTCCGCTCGCGGACCATGGGGTCGAGGCCGGCCATCTCGGCGTTTCCACCGGCGTTGTCGGCAATCGGGCCATAGGCGTCGGTCGCCAGGCCCACGCCGAGCGTGCTCAACATGCCGACGGCGGCAATGCCCACGCCGTACAAGCCCATCGCAAACCAGGTGACGTCGTTGAGGTTCCACTGGGCGGCGAAGCCAAAGGCCAGGATCATGGCGGCAACCACGATGACCACCGGCGCCCAAACGCTCCTCATGCCGTCGGCAATGCCGGCGGTCACAATGGTGCCGGGCCCGGTGAGCGACTGGTCGGCCAGTCTCCGTGTCGGGGCGAACTCATCGCTCGTGCAGTATTCGGTCCACTTGCCAATGAGCCAACCGGCCGTCAGACCCATGATAATGCTCACGGACACGCCGCCGAAACCGGGGAGCAGCCAGTACACGAGGCCGACGGAAGCAATCACCACGCCAACGCAGGCAAGGTCGACGCCGCGTGCAAGGGCCTTCAGTAGCGTCTTCTGCGTGGCGTCTTCCTCGGTGCGCACCATGAAGACGCCAGCCACCGAAAGGAGGATTCCCACGCCTGCCAAAACCAACGGAAGGAACAGGGCGCGAAGCTGCATCTCGCCCGCATCCAGTCCTGCGACCGCAGCCAGTTGCGGGCTGGTGAACGCCGCCACGCCCAGGGCCGAAGTCGCCAGAATCGACGCGCAGTACGACTCGAACAGGTCGGCGCCCATGCCGGCCACGTCGCCCACGTTGTCGCCCACGTTGTCGGCAATCGTGGCCGGGTTGCGTTTGTCGTCCTCGGGAATGCCGGCTTCGACCTTGCCAACCAGGTCAGCCCCAACGTCGGCCGCCTTGGTGAAGATGCCGCCGCCCACGCGGGCGAACAGCGCCTGGCTACTGGCACCCAGCCCTGAACTGAGCATCACGACGGTGATCTCCGCCAGGCTCATTTGCGGGAAGCCCAGTGCGGGCAGCAACAAATACAGAATCATGAACCAGACGGTCGTGTGCAGAAGGCCGAGGCCCACCACGGTCAGGCCCATCACGGCTCCGGAACGGAAGGCAACCTGGAGACCCTGGTTGAGCGACTTCTGGGCGCCTGCGGCGGTCCGGTTCGAGGCCAGGGTGGCCGTTCTCATGCCGATATAGCCGGCCAGGGCGCTGGTAACACCTCCAGTGAGGAACGCGAGTGGCACCCAGACGCTCTGTACCTTCAGCCCGAACGCCATATAGGCCAGCAGGGCGCAGATGACGACAAAGAAGATGCCAACGATCTTGTACTGCTGCCAAAGGTAGGCATTTGCGCCTAGGCGCACGGCCAAGGCAATCTCCTTCATTTCGTCGGTCCCCTCGTCGGCCTTCAGCATGTTCACGAAGAACCGATAGGCGAAGACCAATGCCACGAGCGAACTGCCGAAAGCGATCGCCCAGTACACATACAACATTCGATTTCTCCTTACCTAAAGACTGGAAGAAAGGTGCAGACCGTGAAGCCGCGAAGTGTATCCGATGCTTCCGCCGCTTGTCAACCATACCGCGCGGAATGGCCAGATATTGCCATATATTGCGGGGTCACCGCCGAAGAAGCCGCTTACGGTGAGGAATGGGAACGTCCCTCTGCGAGCGGCAGCCCCCTCCTTGGGGGTGATTGCGTTGCCGCTCGAATTGTTTGACACGTCGTGCCGACATTTGTTACAATGGGAAATGGACGGTGACGGTCGGACTCCCGGAGAGGTATGACCGCCATGTGTCGCCGACAACCGGCAGGCAGTCTGGATACCGTGGTCTTTGGGGCCAAGAGCATCGAGCTTCTTTCGAGCGCCGCGACGAGTTGCGGAACGGAAGAGCCAAGCTCCTGCTATCACAGCACTTTCAGAGCCATTGCCCTGGGTGCCGGAGACTCCTGCAAAGCACTCATTTTGACTCAGTCGAGGCAGTAGGATCTACTGCCGGCCGTGGGTCCAACGTGCCGACCGCGTTGGAGCCGCGGCCAAACAGAAGAAGGAGACGCACGCAATGAATCCTGCTCGAATCATACGGTCTGTCGCGCTGTGCCTCGCCGCAGCGTTTGCCATCCTGCCAATCGCCGCTCACCCTGCCGGCGCCCAAACCCTTACCTGGGACGGCAACACGAGTAGTAATTGGAGCAACGACTCTGCCGACGTGAACTGGTCGGGCAGTGCGTGGAGCGCGGGTGCCACCGCCCGGTTTGCGGCCAATGTAGACGGAGGCGTCGATTACACCGTCACGCTGACCGACGACATCGAGGCTTCCAACCTGCGGCTGTACAATCTCGTAGGAACCGACCCGAACAACGACGTCAAGGTTACCCTTCAAGGCTCACAAAGCCTCACCATCAATGCCACTGGTAACCTGAGCCTCGGTCCGGAGGCACCGACTTCGCCGACGGGTGAAACCGTCCTCGACATGGGCGGACTCGGCACGTTTAATTTTAACGGGGCAAGTCACATTTTCCGCGTCGGCCTGCATCCCGGCAGCGGGGCCACCCATACCAGCACCACCACCGTCTCGACGGTCACCCTGGCCGATACGAACACCATCACTGCCAATGCCCTGTACATGGGCGACCAGAACGCCAGCGGCGGGGGCGGTCGCTCCTACCTGTATCTTGGCCGACAGAACACGATCAACGCCAACACCATCAGCATCGGTGCTCTGGTGAACCACGTTCGGTCTACCGCGTACTTCCAGTTCGCCGACGGCCTGGACGATCCTTCGGCAACCTTCCGCGGCACCAACGGGACCTCGGCGGTCCCCAACTGGAACATCGGGCGAGTGGCCACAAACTCCACGACCACCTGGAATACCGTTGTGGACCTCAGCGCCGGCACGATCGATGCGCTGGTCACCAGCATGCTCCTCGGCGATGCCAACGTCGCGGGCAACACCGGTCGCGCCGGCACCGTCAACGCCACCTTCACCATGGGCGACGGCACCATGGAGGTGGCCACCTTGGGCATCGGCCGCGTCACCGGTTCTGGCAGCCTCAGCAACGTCTATCAAGGCAACGGTACCTTCAGTATTCTCGGTGCCGATGCCGATTTCACCGCCGGCACGATCAACATTGCCACGATGAACCACACCGCCACCGGCGGCACCCCGTCGACCACGGGGTTGTTCCACCTGGCCGACGGCACCGCCACCGTCAACGGCGGTGTCGTGCTCGGCTCGAATACCAAGGCGGCCGACGCCAACTCGGCCGGCGTCACGGCTACGGTGCGCCAGAGCGGGGGCACGCTCACCATTTCCGGCGGTCTGCTCGAAGGGAGCAACGTGGGCGGCGAGGTCAGTTCCAACGTCGAACTGCCCGGCGGAACGGCCACAATCAACGGCGGCCTGTCGGCCGACATGGTTCTTGTCGGCCAAGAGGGCCGCACCGCTACCGCCACCGTGGAGAGTGGTGCCGTGAGAATTGGGGACGGTTCCGGCATGGGCCTGTTGATCGGTCATCGGCTCTCAAGCGCTCTTAGCGCCACCACAACCGGCTCGCTGGACCTTTCGGCAACCGACAGCGTTACCATCGACACCGGCACCCTGGCAGTCGCCTACACGGCGGCAGCCTCCAGCGCCGCCAATGTTTCCGGCACGCTCACCCTGTCCACTACAGGAGCCAATCTGATCACCGCCGACTTGGTGCGCCTGGGGCATATTGATCTCGGAGCGACGGGCACGGTCACCGGCACACTGAACCTGGGCACGAGCAACACGATCCATGCCGATACGTTGATCGTCGGTGGTGATAAGAGCATAGGAATCGTCACCATCGCCGAGGGCGGCACGCTCATCCTGCGCGGCAAAGGCGGCCAAGAGACCGATCCCGCCGACCTCTTCATCGGCGTCAACAACAATCCCACCACCGGCGCGAACCCCACCGAGAGCCACTTCAACCTCGCCGGCGGCACCTTGAACGCAACCCTCGATAGCTTGATTATTGGCCAATACGCCGAGAACCCGGGGGCTGGAGGAAGCGGCAAGGGCCGCTTCACCATGAGTGATGGGACCGTCACGGCCAATAGCGTCGTGCTGGCCGATTCCGTGGGTTCGAGCCCGAAGAACACCACCGGTTCCCTCATTATCAACGGCGGCTCGTTCACCGTTGCCAACGACATCACCACCGGGTCAGGCACCAGTGCCATCAGCCTTGCCGGTGGAACGTTGGAAGTAAGCGGCGACATCGTAAACGGTTTGGGAGACAGCACGCTCAGCGTGACCGGGACGCCGTCGCTTGCGGTCGGAGGCACGTTGGCAGTCGACACGCTCCACGTCGCCTACAACGCCGCAAACGGCAGCCTCGTGTTTGCAGCGGCCACAAGCCCTGGTGAAATCGTCATCGGGGCAAGCGAAAGCGACCGCGGCAGCATCATCGTCGGCTATACCGAAGGCCACGACCTCAATAGCGAGGGTACCTTGAACTTCGGAAACGTGACGAACCTGACCGCCTACCTCGACGATTTCATGATAGGGTGGCGCAGGACCAGCAGCAACGGCGGCGGTACGGCGAAGGGCACCGTCACCCTCGCCGAGAACAACTACATCGACGCGGCCACGATCGTCGTTTCCCAGAATGAGTATTGGAATACCGACCCCGAGAGCGTTCTCACCCTCGGCGCCGACAATACGCTGAAGGTCGATACGTTCACCGTGGCCGGATGGCGGGCGAACGGCAGGGTTGACCTCCCCGCAGGCGGTCTGCTGAACCTGACCGGGTCCAGCGGCGCCGCGACCGATCTGTTGATCGCCGACAACAACATTGGTACCAGCCACGACGGCGTCGGCACCATGGACCTGTCAGCCGGCACGTTCAATGCAACGTTGAACAATCTTGTGATCGGCTATCACCTGAGCGGCGGAGGCAGCGGCACGGGAACCTTGGACTTCGCGGCCGGCGCAGTCACGGCGAACTCGGTAGTCTTGGGCGATGCCGGCAGTGGCAGTGGCACCGGCATCGGCACCCTCGACATGGCGGGCGGCTCGTTCACCGTAAGCGGTCCCGTAACGCTCGGAACCGGCAGTGCGACAAGCGAAGGCACCATCAACCTGTCCGGCGGCACCCTGCGGGCCGGAACCATCTCCAAAGGAGCCGGGCAGGCGGTGTTCAACTGGACGGGCGGGCGGCTTAGCGTGGACAGCTTCGGCTTCGACCTGCTCCAGACAAGCTCGGACGGGCCCAGTACGCTGGCACCGGGCAACTCCATCGGCACGACCACGGTCAGCGGCAATTATACGATGGACGTCGGCACGCTCGAAATCGAGATTGCTGCTCCGGGCGACCACGACTTCGTCATGGTCCACGGCAACGCAACGCTCGCCGGCAGCTTGAACGTGCTGCTGCTGGACGAGTACGTGCCGGCACTGGGCACCCAATTCGACGTACTGCAAACCACGGGCAATCTGGATATCTCGGGTCTCGCGCTCACCGGTGATTTGCCCAGCACCACCTTCGGATGGTGGGACATGGACACCGTTGCCAGCGGCGACGGCTTCCTGCTGCGGCTCTCGGCCGTGCCCGAACCCTCTGCCGCGGTGCTGCTGATTCTGGGCGTCGCCGTGCTGCTTGGATGGAGACGGCGGAAGTGATTTATGATTTAGGATTTGTGATTTATGATTTGGGATTGGCGGTCTTCAGTTGCCGCTTGGTGCTGACGACGGTTGCGGTGAGGATGGCGATCAGTTCGTCGCACTCGCGTGATAGATCGGACAGTCGCGACGGCTTGACAATGCCCGATTCGCCGAGTAGTTCTAGCCAATAGAGGGTTTCGTCGGCTTCGCGAATCGCAATTTCGAGTGTCGTAGTGAAGTGCCTCCGTGATGAGGCCCGCAGCGCTTCTCGATAGTTTGCACCAATGGACGTTCCGGATCGAAGAATCTGCCGCCCCAGCACGTCGCCCGCGCGGGTATGCGGCATCGCGGCCGCGAGCTTTATGACACGCAAGGCAAACTGTTTCGTTCGGTTTCGCAGTTGATCAGAGTTCATAGCACTGGCCTCACCGAAAGTAGGATCCTGTCGTCCCTATTGACGCACGCACGATGGATGATAGTCAGCCCACCGGAGGTTGTCCAGCCACGGAAAAGCCCATGCCCATGCTCAATCAGAAATCAAAAATCATAAATCATAAATACCAAGGTTTCACCCTGGTCGAGTTGCTGGTGGTCATTGCGATCATCGGCATCCTGATCGCGCTGCTGCTGCCGGCGGTGCAGAGCGCTCGCGAGGCCGCTCGCCGAATGCAGTGCTCGAACAACCTTCGGCAGATCGGGCTGGCGATCCTCAACTACGAGAGCCAGCACAAGGTGTTTCCGCCGGGCGGGATCACCAAGACGACGACCTGCCGTATCGAGGGCGATTGGACGACTCAAAACATGTCGTCGTGGACGGTCATGATCCTCCCCTTCCTGGAAGAGAAGGCCCGTTACGACCAGTACGACCACGCGGGCACGTTCGCGGCGACCTGGCTGAGAAAGGGCGCGGTCAACCATCCGAAGCAGTTCCGGCCCCTGGCCAAGTTCGAGTGCCCGTCCGACCCGCGCAGCGGGCGGGAGTGGCCGTTGAACAACTACTTCGGCTGCCAGGGCGGCGGCGCCACGCCGGAGTGCTTCGCTTCCTCGGCACCCACGCGAAAGATATTCCGGAACGGCATGTTCTTCGCCAACTCCCGCATCGGATTCCCAAACCTCCTGGACGGCTCGTCCAACACGCTCATGGTCGGCGAATCGCGGTATATGACCACGAAGACCGACACGGAGAGCTGGAGCGAGGGCGACCGGGACAAATGGCACAGTTGGGACTCGGCGTCGATCCGGGCGACCACCAACGGAGAGTGGTCGATGACCATCGGGTTGGCGGCCACCAACCTCCCGATCAATTCCTTCGACACGCCCAACTGGCCGCAGATGACCTCCTCGTTCAGCAGCTATCACCCGGGAGGCTGCCACATGCTGATGGGCGACGGCTCCGGCCACTTCGTCAGCGAGAACATCAACCTGGATTTGTACCGCTCGCTGGGACCCATTGCCGACGGCGGCCCGACCGGCGGGTTCCCGTGATCATCACCCTGAATCATCCGGGCCAACGCACACGCGCAACCTAAGGAGTCACGCCTTGCGACATGCACGCAACAACGTCTGGCAGTGGACCCTGGTATTCGCCGTACTTGGGCTTGGTGCCGGCTGCGGCCACGGCAACGGGCCGCAACGCTACAACCTCTCCGGCGCAGTCACGTATGCCGGTCAACCCGTCCCCGCCGGGATCATCGTGTTCGAGCCCGACGACGCCGCCGGCAACCAGGGGCCGGGGACCGTGGCCGAATTCTCCGGCGGGCGATATTACACGCCGCGCGGCAGGGGAACCGTTGGCGGGCCGCACGTGGTGCGCATCATCGGCTATACCGCCCAACCGGAAGGAGGCGACGACAGCACCGGGGCGCGGCCGTTGTTCGAGGAATATAAGACCCAGGTTGATCTGCCCCAGAGCAACGCTTCGCACGACTTCCACATCCCGGCCGACCACCGCTAGCCTGCGACTACGACTCGGTGGCCCGGTCGTCAAAGGGCTCGGTCTGGGGCCGGCCTTCGGAATCCACTCCGGTCAGCAGTTCGACGCGGCGCTCGGCACGCTCCAGCAATGCGTGGGCGTGCCGCAGCATCTTCACGCCTTCCTCGTACCGGCCCAGGGCCTCTTCGAGCCCCAACTCGCCCTCCTCCAGGGCTCGCACGATCGCCTCAAGCCGCTCGATCGCCTGCTCGAAGCGGGGTTGTTTGCCGTCGTCGGCTGCCGGTTGCTTCTTCGCCATTCGGTCACTCCCACTCGATTGTCGCCGGGGGCTTGCTGCTGATATCGTACACGACCCGGTTCACGCCGGGAACCTCGTTGATAATGCGCGTGGAGATGCGCCCGAGCACCTCGTACGGCAGGCGGCTGAAGTCGGCCGTCATGAAGTCCTCCGTATCGACCGAGCGAATCGCCACGGCGTCGGCGTAGGTGCGGGCGTCGCCCATCACGCCCACGCTTTGCACCGGCAGCAGCACGGCGAACGTTTGGGAGGTGCGGCGGTACAGGTCGGCCACCTTGATCTCTTCGAGAACGATCGCGTCGGCCTCGCGCAGCGTGTCGAGCCGCCTCTTCGAGACCGGCCCCAGGCAGCGCACGGCCAGCCCCGGGCCGGGAAACGGGTGCCGCCAGACGATATCGTCCGGCAATCCCAACTGCATGCCCAGTTGGCGGACCTCGTCCTTGAATAAGTCGCGCAGCGGTTCGATCAGTTCAAACGCCAGGTCGTCGGGCAACCCGCCCACGTTGTGGTGCAGCTTGATGGTAGCCGCGGGCCCGTCGGGCGTTCCGCCGCTCTCGATCACGTCGGGGTACAACGTGCCCTGGGCAAGGAAGCGGGCGTCTTCCACCTTGGCCGCCTCCTCGGCGAAACACTCGATGAACGCGTGGCCGATGCGCCGCCGCTTCTCCTGCGGATCGATCAGGCCGTCCAAGGCGTCAAGGAACCGTCGTTCGGCACGGACAACACGCAGGTCGGTCCGGAAGTGGTTGGTGAACTCCTCGATGACGGTCTCGGCCTCGCCCTTGCGCAGCAGGCCGTTATCGACCAGGATGCACGAGAGCTGCGTTCCGACGGCTTCTGCCAGCAAGGCCGCGGTCACCGCCGAATCGACGCCGCCGGACAGCCCGCAGATCACCCGCCCCGTGCCCACCCGCTCTCGCAGCGCCGCGACCGTTTCGCGGGCGAAGTCGCCGAGCTTCCACGTTCGGGAGCAACCGCAAACCGCCGTCAGGAAGTTGCCCAGGATGGTAAGCCCTTGGGGCGTATGCGTCACTTCCGGGTGGAACTGCAAACCGTACAGCGGCAACCGCCGGTGCTTCACGGCGGCGTGGGGGCAGGTTTGGGTGCGGGCAAGCGAGTCGAAATCGGCCGAGACCTCGGCCACTTGATCGCCGTGGCTCATCCACACCTGCGTTTGGCCGTGCACGCCGGCGAA
Source organism: Thermoguttaceae bacterium (assembly GCA_034005525.1). GTDB lineage: Bacteria > Planctomycetota > Planctomycetia > Pirellulales > Thermoguttaceae > PWXP01. The sequence goes on from JAVEUP010000142.1 coordinate 21,159, forward strand.
CAGGCCGGCCTGTTCCACAATTTCGCAGTGCGCCCGCCCGTATTCGCGTGCCGGCGCGCTGAGCACCTTTCCGCCGAGGGCCTCGCAGATCAACTGCATGCCGTAGCAGATACCGAGCACGGGCAGTCCGAGCTGGAAGATATCCGGATCGCACTTCGGCGCTCCCGGCTCGTAGACGCTCGACGGCCCGCCGGACAGGATCAGGCCTTTGGGCGCCAATTCCCGGACCCGATGAGCGGCAATATCGTGCCGGACAATCTCGCAATACACGTGCTGCTGGCGCACCCGGCGCGCGATGAGCTGCGCGTATTGCGAGCCGAAATCGAGGATCAGGACCTTTTCGTCAGCGAGGGCAGGCACGGTAGCATCTCCGGTGAAAGGGTCTGATTCTAGCCCGGATTATTCACGATATGTAGGGTGGGTCAAACAAGCCGCTTCTCTGGTGGGTCATCGATCGCTTCTGCCGGCGTGTTTCCAGGCGGCGGGCTGTAAACCAGGTTGGTCGCGGCTTGTGCGGACCCACCAACGAATCACGCGACCTTGACCCACCCTACGTATCTGAACAATGCGGGCTGTTTCGTTTCTAGGTGCAGAACCGCCCGGCGCGTGGGTGAACCCGGATGCTGAGACATCCGGAACCACCCACCCTACGTCTT
>JAVEUP010000330.1:0-5043 GCA_034005525.1 Thermoguttaceae bacterium
ATTACAGCCGCCCGGCAGTTGCCGCGGAAAATAATCCAACTGGCCAGAAGCCTCATGGCCTTGGCCGCTTAGCAAGTCTCATTTTTCAGAAAGTGCAGCTGTTGTCTTACGCCGCCTTAAACACAAGCAGGAGCCAGGGCGATGAAGACTCGCGAGTTCTTCGGAATGGTGTTGGCTGTTGCGCTGATTGCGTTGTCCATCCAGGCCGCCCCCGGGGATGATGCGGCTTCGGAGGCGGCCGTGGAAGCCCTGCTCGATCGGGCAACCGCCTTCCGGTTGCCCGAGGTGCAGAAGCTGCCCTGGAAGGAGTTCTTCGGGCAAATCAACGAGCCGTTCATGAAGAGGCGGGACTCGTTCATGGAAGAACTCCGGGCGCTGCCGGACACTCCCGAGCGCGAGGCGATCATCGCCCGCATGTGCCAGGAGTTCTCCGAGCCCGAGAGCCGCCGGTATCATTCGCTGACCGGGGAATCGGTGGCAATCCGGAACTTTCCGTACGCCCGCCATTACCTGAGCCACCTTCGTTTCCTCCCGGCCCATTCCGCCGAGACGAAAGAGCTTCTCTTGCAGCGCGAGCGCGAGGCGCTGAAGCTGTTTTACGAGGCTTACATCGAAGCGTACGACTTCGTCGTACAGAAGGTGGACGGCGTGGCACGGCAAATGGCCCAGCGCCAATGGACGTGCCGGGGGAGTGACGGCAAGTCGATGGTCGGCCTGCGCTTCGTTTACGCCGACCCGCGTGAAGTAGTCAATGACCACTCGAAGAAACGGCTCGACGAGTGGCGGCAAGTCGTCCGGGACCTCGACGCGGGCGTGGAGGCACTCAAGCGGACCGGCGCGGATCGGCCGCACTGGCCGGATTTCCCGCCGATGAATTTCAATTGGACATTCCAACGCGACGTGCATGCGCACTATCCTGAGCAAGGCTGGGTATTCATTGGCGTTTCGGGACTCCATACAAGCGGTTCCGTAAGCGATTACATGAGGACGGCTTTCCGGAATCACACGGCGGAGGAGTTGTCGCAGGTCGAGGTCAAGTCGGACCGGAACTGGGCCCTCTTCATACGCGATCCGAAGCAGCCGGAAGGCATGATCCGCATCGACTTGCTGATCGTCCGCACGCCCCGCGGATATCTGTTTCTGAACACCGGTTGCAACACGTCGAGCGGCCTGGACCGAGACGCCTCCTGGCACCTGCGGCGCGAGATGATCTACGCCGTCATCGACGCCTTGACCGCAAGCATGGCAGGCGATATCGCCGGCGAAACGTTCGAGCCGCTCGACGCCGCGACCGGCAGGCACCTGGCCCTGGAGGCGATCGATCCGGCCACCCGCGCCGCGGGCGAGTTCATTGAACTGGACCCGAAGGGCGGGGAGCGCTGTGAATGCGTGCTTTGCGCCACCTTTGCTGACGGCGACGGCAAGCCGATTCCCGGCGCGAAGGTGCTCTTTCCGAAACTCGCGATTGGCGCCCTCTCGGCCCGCGAAGCGACCACCGGGGCCGACGGACGGGCGACCGTCCGGTACACCGCTCCCAGCGAAGAGGAACTCGAAAAGGCGGGCAAGAAGCTCCATCAGCAGTATATCGCCGCGACCGAGGAGCGGACCGGCTTGAAGAGCGACGTGGTCATCACGGTCCGAAGCAAGACGGGAACGGTCGAACTGGCCGCAAAGTACCCGGCCGTTCCGGCGGCCGAACGATTCAGGAACCCGATCCGGCTGAAGCTCAACCTCGCCGAAAAGCAAGACGATCAGCCCTACGACGTCGTCTGCCGGGCAGTCAATCCGGATGGCCGCCTGCGGTTGCTCGGCGGCGAGGCCGGCAACGAGGTGAAATGCAAGCTGCGGCCCGGCGAGGAGTTCACCCTCGCGTATTTCTGGGCCGGCGAATCCAAAATGGGCGATGCGGTCCGGGAGACCGTGGTGATCGAAGTGCCCGAACGCGACGTGCAGGCGGAAACGCAGTTTCGAGTGGGCATCGATCTGGCCATCGATCAGGTCGCCCCGAAAGACGCCGCACCAATGTACGCCTTCCAGATGATCCCGCTGAACGTCTTCATCAAGGATCAGTTCCACAACAAGGAGGAGACCGACTTCAATCTGCTCGAACTGTTCCAGGCGTTCCGGATCACGCCGGGCATCCGGATCGTGCCGATCGACTACGCGGGTCCGGTCGTTCCGGATACGTTCTCGCTGAAGACCCTGAGGGCGCATCTGAAGTACGACGCGGCCGGAATTCCCGCCTGGGGCTGGGGTTGGGACGAGAACACGCTGATCCATCCGCACGGCTCCACCGACCGCGACCAGTGGGTCCTGATTCGCGACGGCTGGCAGACGCCGGCCGAGGGTCTGTCGGTGGAATACAGCTTCCCCGGCGTTCAGATGGCGCTGCGGGGCAAGTACAAGTTCCGGTTCGAGTTGATTACCGGCGATTACGATGCCTCGGACGCGGGAAACGAACACGTAGCGGGCGAAGATGCGATGTTTCAGATCGTTGCATACGAAACGTTCGGCGACGAGATCAGTGAGACGGTATTTCTTCCGGCCATGGAGTCGCTCGGCCGATTGCTGATCGGTGCGGTGGGTGGCTTCAAGTTCCAGCTTGCCAAATGTATGGCCGAGGCGGCATTCGAGCTTCGGCAAGGCAACGTCCTTAACTCGGCAAGAGCCTTCGGCGACGTGCTCCGCCATCAGGGCCGAGAATTGGCGGAGAAGCCCGGTCCGCTCGACCTCGTTCCCGCGAAGAAACTGCTCGGGCAGACTGTCATTCTGAGCACGGTCGTCGATTTCGCGTCGGACGCCTGGCAACGTATGCGGTCCGGCGATCCGCCCGCCGTCTTTCAGGACTTCTCCCGGACGCCGGCGCCCAAGGGGCGAACCGCCCGCGCCGACGGCGCTTCGGCCTACCAAGCGATGCAAGGATTGGTCGATGGCGTGAGCGACAGTTACCTGGTCATTCTCCAGCGAAAAGGGCTTGCCGGGGTCAAAGCCACATTGGACGACGGAACGGTGCTTCAGCCGCTGCCGGACGATCCCCCCGAAGAACCCAATCCTGCATGGCGGATCAAGACGAGCGACGATTACGTGGTCGTGGGAAGTCATCTTGACGAACCGCTGAACCTGGAGCTTTCGGGCTCCGGAGGCGGCGGCCACCTGATCCTTATCACGCCTGCCGGGACCACCTCGTATCCGTATCCTTCCGGCAAATGGGAACGCAGCGTGCGGGTATCGGGGAACGGCTCGGCCAGTTTCGGCGACGCTGCGGCCTGGCCCGAGAACGTCGTTTCCCCGCCGCCGCCCGCCGGCTCGGAAGCGGCCGGAGACTCCCGGCCCGGCGAGAAACCGCCGGCCGCCGCGTGCGAGGTGCGGGTAACGGTTTTTGGCGCCACCGAATATGGGCCAAAGCGAATCGCCTCCGCCCGCGTGTTGGCCCGCCGGCCCGACCAGTCGATCCGGGAGGCGGTTTCCCAGCCGTGCGACGGGCAAGGCATCGCCACGCTGCGTCTGCCGGCGGCGGGTGAATACGAAATCCTGGCCGTGATCGACGGCTACACACCGATCGCGCGCAAGATCCAGCTTTCCGAAAACGCAACCGAGCAGTTCGAGTTGATCCTCACCCCTCGGCCATGACATTCAAACGCTGCAAACGCCCAGTATCCAATACCCCAACGCAAGGTGGATCATGCTTCACAACCTTCGAGGCGTCGTGTTTCCCGTCCTGCTTCTGGCGATTTGCCTGCCTGCGGCCTGCCGGGGCCAGCGTGGCGGCGGTGAGAGCGGCGCATTCCGCCGATTCACCGACACCCGGGGGCGCACCATCCACGCCCGCGTGCTGCAAGTCGACGGCGAGGAGGTAACCATCGAGCGCCGCGACGGGCAGCAGTTCACCGTACCCATCGCAACCTTCTCGCCTGCCGATCAGCGGTTCCTCCGCGGTTTGGCCAAACCGGCGGCTGCGGCCGTGCAGGGCGGGGATTGGCCCCGGTTCCGCGGCCCCGGCGGCATGGGCGTGTCGGACGCGGCCGGCCTGCCGGTGGAGTGGGGCCAGGACAAGGGAATCGTCTGGAAGACCCCGTTGCCCGGCGCCGGCGCCTCCAGTCCGATCGTCTTTGGCGACCGCGTCTACCTCACCTGCTATACGGGGTATTTCGTTCCCGGCGAACCGGGCGGCAGCCTGAATCAACTCAAGCGGCACCTGCTGGCCGTGAGCCTGGACGACGGCCGGATTCTGTGGGATACGGCCGTGCCGGCCAAACTGCCGGAAGAAGAACAAATCCGCGACCACGGCTTCGCGGCCAACTCGGTTGCGGTCGACGCCGACCGGGTGTACGCGTTCTTCGGCAAGACCGGCGTGTTTGCGTTCAGCCACAACGGCAAGCAGCTCTGGCAGACCGACGCCGGCGCTAAGACCAATGGTTGGGGCACGGCGGCTTCGCCGCTGTTGCACAAGAACCTGGTGATCGTCAACGCCAGTATCGAAAGCGAGTCGCTGCTGGCGTTGGACCGGAAGACCGGCAAGGGGAAATGGCACGCCGGGGGCATTCGCGAGTCATGGAACACGCCCCTGGTAGTCGCCGCCGCTTCCGGGCGCGAGGAGCTTGTCGTCGCCACGCGGGGCGCCGTGCTCGCGTTCGATCCCGATTCCGGCCGGCCCCTGTGGTCGTGCCAGACCGACATCGGCTGGTACATGGTGCCCAGCGTCGTCGCCGCCGACGGCGTGGTCTACTGCCTGGGCGGGCGCTCGGGCACCGCCGCGCTGGCGGTCCGCGCCGGCGGCAACGGCGACGTGACCGACACGCATCGGCTGTGGACCAGTCAGAAGGGTTCCAACGTTTCGTCGCCCGTCTATCACGACGGGCACCTGTACTGGCCGCACGAATCGCGCGAAATCGCCTACTGCGTCAAGGCGGCCACCGGCGAGGTGGTGTACGAACAGCGGCTCAATCGTGCCGGGCAGTTCTACGCCTCCGCACTGCTGGCCGACGGCCGGCTCTACTACCTGACCCGTCAGGGAAAGACCTTCGTCCTGGCCACCCGCCCGCA
>JAVEUP010000331.1:0-5037 GCA_034005525.1 Thermoguttaceae bacterium
ACAAGAGGTTGAACGACGTGTACTGCACCAAGTCCGTTCTGACGGACTACGAAGATTGTACGCAAATACAGCAAACAGAGAAGCATCCCCAAGCGACAACATCCGCAGAGACTCCCCTTGACAACGAAGGCTCTTTCAGGGAGGGTCGGGAATCTTTACTTCGGGCCGCCTTCTTGTCGATACTCGTTTTCGCACGGTCATCGTTGCCATTCGGGCATGCCGAGGGCCTACGGCCGGGGATCGCCAACTTTGCATTCGCGGTATTGTCGCCTGGACGCCGAGTGGCGTCAAGCCCCTACCGCGAAGAGGAGTACGACCGACTCGGGCGTCGTCCGTGAATGGACGGCCCTAATCAGCCTGATGCGACGGTACCCCGGTCTACTCCCGCAAGACCGGGCCGCGTTCGCGCTGCATCAACGCTGTTCCGGGTCGAGACGCCCACGGCAGGCAGCACGCTACGACTCGCCCTCGGCCTTGGTGCTTGACCGGATCGGAGGGCGGGGGTGGGGGTTCGTGGCGTTGAGGCTGTAGAAAAGGATCGTGCGTTTCCAAGCGGGCCAGGTGCCGACAATCCGGGAAGCCTTCCTGGCTGCCTGCCGCAGCTTCTGTCGATTGGTCATCTTCGGATTTCTCGACATCGCGCCCACCTCAAGCCGGATGGACGCCTATTGTAGTTCATCGCTGCCTTGGAGTGAATCGACCGATTGCCGGAACTCGCGGCCGAGCCGAAGCACTTCCTCGAACTCGGGCCAGGGGTCCATCGATCCGGCGACATCATCCAGCCAAGGCCGCGGTGCACGCGCGTTGGCGAGTTGATGCTTCACCGCCTGCATTTCCGACTCAAGGGCCGACAAACGCTCTTCCACGGTCGACATCGCTGCTTCCTCTCAAGGATCGTCTGGTAGGATGGTCCGAAACGGGTATCGCTTTGCCGTATACGATCATTGTCCATGCTTTCCGTCCGAACTGCCACCTGCGGCCGCCACGAGAAAGCCGCTGTCGAGTCCGTGGATCATGGCAAGTCGTCATCGGGCAACTGGGCTATTCAATTGACTCCACCGCCGACTGCATCTTGGCTGCTGCTCGCCTGTTTCGACGGCATCACGCTCGCCATTAGGACCAGCCCTTCGGGCTTCCGTCTTGCGTTTGTCCCGCAACCCAGGGTTGCGTCTCGCTCGTTCCTCGCATCGGCTCCACCCTGGGCTGATTTGGGCACGTCCCTTCGGGACTGACGAGCGGATGATGCCCGAATCGGCATGAAATTGAACGTACCACCCACGGGACGGCGAATGCGTCGTCTTCCCGTGCCGAAGGCACAGTCCTAAATCAGCCCAGGGTGAAGCGGCGTGAGGAACGAGCGCCGTGTAACCCTGGGTTCAGATTTGATCAGACGAGAGCCCCAACCGGGGCGGTCCTAATATCGAGCCGTGCGCCGCCGGGGATCATTGTCAACCGCGAATGAGGCGAACGTTGTCAATAATTCGTGGGGGTGCAAACGGGTCCATTCGACGCTGTAGGTGGAGTCAATTGAATAGCCCGGTCGGGCAATGGCGGCCGGAGCACCTGTCCGAAATCCCAGTGGCCCAGTTTCTGCCTTGTCAACCGGCGTCCGGTCTGCTAGACTCAGAATAATATACATGCGTCCACTTAACAACGGAAGCTGGGGGGAAGAAGGTGTCAGGTTTCAGGTGTCAGGTGTCAGGGGGATGAGTGTGGAAATCGAGACGATTGCCAGCCAAAAATCTAGTTGCTGGTTGTTAGTTGTTAGTGGACGCGCTGACGCAAGGAAGAAGCAGGTGCCAGGAAGCAGGAATGCCCCGCGAACAGGGGGAGAAGCGGAGGGTGAGTGTGGAAAACGAGACGATTGCCAGCCAAAACTCGGGAGATGGAAGATGGGAGATGGGGGGAAGAGGTGTATGGCGGAACTCCAGCAATCGCCGCTGTGTCGGCAAGCGTATGTACAACCCCATTGTCCGCGTGATAGAATCGGTCCTCCCTTAGGGACGGCCCGGCCGGAGTTGGGCTGTCCAGCGTGATTCGCGAAGATGGTTCGCCAGCCTGCCTGGCTTGCCTAGGCTGTGAAGGAGGTTATCGGTCACTATGGACGCAACGATTCGAACTCTGCTGCAGCGAGGGCTGGTGGTCCCGGCGTCGCCGCTTGCTATTACGGAGGAACGCAAACTGGACGAGCGCCGCCAGCGGGCGCTGTGGCGGTACTACTCAGCGGCCAGGGCCGGCGGCGTAGCCGTGGGTGTGCATACGACGCAGTTCGCCATCCGCGATCCGAAGATCGGCATGCTCGAGCCGCTCCTGGCGCTGGCACAGGATGAGTTCGATCGGCTGGATGCAGGGCGAGGAGAGCCGCTGGTGCGCATTGCCGGAGTGTGCGGTCCGACCAAGCAGGCCGTCGGCGAGGCGGAACTGGCGCGCGAACGCGGCTTCCATGCCGGCCTGCTGAGCCTCAGCGCGCTGCCCCAGGCCGACGACGACGCGCTGCTGGAACACTGCCGCGCCGTCGGCGAGGTGATTCCGCTGATGGGATTCTATCTGCAAGCGGCCGTCGGCGGGCGGGTCCTCGGCTATCGGTTCTGGCGACGGCTGGCCGAGATCGAGTCGCTCGTGGCCATCAAGGTGGCGCCGTTTAACCGTTATCACACGTTCGACGTCATGCGCGCCATCGCCACCGCGGGGCGCGACGACGTGGCCATGTACACCGGCAACGACGACAATATCGTGGCCGACTTGCTTTCGCCCTACCGGATTACCATCGGCAAAGAAGTGGTCGAGCGGCATTTCGTCGGCGGGCTGCTGGGCCACTGGGCCGTCTGGACCAAACGGGCCGTTGAATTGCTGGACAAGTGCCACCTGATCGTGGCCGCGGGCGGGCCGGTCCCTCGCAACATGATGACGCTGAACGTCGAGGTGACCGACTCGAATAGCGTCCTGTTCGACGCGCCGAACAACTTCGCCGGCTGCATTGCCGGCATTCATGAAGTCTTGCGCCGTCAAGGTCTGCTTGAGGGCATTTGGTGCCTCGACCCGAACGAGACCCTCAGCCCCAACCAGAGCGACGAAATCGACCGCATCTACCGAATGTACCCGCACCTGGTGGACGACGAGTTCGTCGCCGCCCACCGCGACGAGTGGCTTGCAGGGTGATGCCGCCTGACGGGCTTCGCGGTCACAGAATACCGAAGGGATGGCCTCAACTCTCGAAGGGCAAGAACGGGGTGTGCGGCGAGTTTTTCTGGCAGGCTGGAAAGTGCCCCGAAGGGCTGAGTTCGCCCGACCCGGGGCCACATTATACACCGCTCGTGGGCGCCACCGGCCGGCTTGTCCGGCCTGGAGCGGTGGTCAGTCGGCTACCAGGCTCCTCATCTCCCCTGCACGCTGCCGCCGCCGGAGGCGGCGGCAGCGTGCAGGGGAGATGGTTCGGGTGAACCGTGCCCGCTTAGCTCACTGACCACGGCTCCATGCGGGGCAAGCCCGCACGTGGCCCTTTGGCGCCTCCAAATGTGCCAGAGAATCCTGCCGCACACAAAAACGGGCTTGCCGGTGGAGTTCACGTCTTGGAGGCCCGCAAATGAAGAACTGGCCGCCATTGGCCCGCCTCCTGAATCCCTCCGCGGATGGATGGCTGGTTCACTTGCAAGTGGCACGCACCATTGTGTAGTGCCAAGGCTTTCGGCGGGAGAGGGCAGGCCGTACAGCCGGCCATATTGTCCGGGATTGGGGCCGGATTCGGAAAAGAGCCGAAGGACCGGAATTATGCCGGCGGCAGTCTCGTCTATAATAGAGATAAGGGAGGAGGAGATTTCTCGGTATGTCCGGCATCATGGCTACCCCCGTTGCTCCGGCCCCGGTTGCGCCCGCAGCGCCGCCGACCCCGGCCGAAACGGTCATCGATCAGCGATTGCGCCAGGCGCGCCGACACGTCCGTGGCATCGACTTGGCCGCCGGGCTGCTGTGGTTGACCATCGGGTTGCTCGCGTACCTGCTGGTCTTCGCGTTGCTTGACCATTGGGTGGTGACCGGAGGACTCGGATTGCTGGGCCGTTTCCTGGCGTCGCTCGTGCTGCTGGCTGGTGCGGGCGTGTACGTGGTTCGCGCGGTGGTGCCTGCGGTGGTGTACAGCATCCATCCGTTGTTTGCAGCCCAGGCGTTGGAACGCAGCCGGCCGGGGGTGAAGAACAGCCTGATCAACTTCCTGCTGCTAAGGGAGCATCGCCACGAGATGCAGCCGGTTGTCTACGATACGGTCCAACGCCGGGCGGCGGCCGACGTGGCCGGGGTCGAGGTCGAGACGGCCATCGAACGCGCGCACGTGTTCCGGCTGGGTTACGTGCTGGCCGGAATGCTTGCGTTGTGCTGCCTGTACTTCGTCCTCTCGCCGAAGAGCCTGGTTACCTCCGCCGCTCGCGTACTTTGGCCGTTCGGCCGCATTCCTGCTCCCACGCGGGTGACCATTGGCGAAATCGAACCGGGCAACGCGACGGCCTACCTGGGCGATACGGTCACGGTGACTGCCGTGGCGCGCGGGCTGCGCGACGATGAACCGGTGACGCTGTACTTCAGTACGGCCGACGGGCAACTGGTCGACCAGGCCGTGCCCATGATCTTGCCCAATCGCGACTACCGGCATCGCGCCGACTTGCCGCCCGGGGGGCGCGGGTTCCAGCAGGACGGCGCCTACTTCCTGGCGGCGGGCGATTTCCGGAGCGAGCGGTTCCACGTCAACGTGCAAACGGCGCCGGCCATCGTGGTAGACCGCGTGGTGCTCGAGTACCCGGGCTACACCGGGCTCGCGCCGCGAACGCTTCGCCGGCAAGGCGACTTGCAGGCGCTCGAAGGCACGCGGGCCACGGTGTACGCCGAGGCGAATCATCCGATCCGTCGGGCCGAGATCGACCTGGGCAGCAGCGGCAAGCATGGCATCGGCATGAAGGCCGACGACCGGACGGCGGTCGGTGCGTTCACGCTCCGGCTGGATCCGAACGACCCGACCCGGCCGCAGCACGACAACTACCAGTTGCGTTT
>JAVEUP010000143.1:0-21654 GCA_034005525.1 Thermoguttaceae bacterium
TCGGAATTGAGGCCTTTTCAAAAACCGCCCCCGGCGGTCCCGTAGAAGGTACGCGCCGTCCGTTAATTTCGCCTTTCCCACATGGCAGCTTTACACGTCTTACGATAGAATACTGAAATGGACACGGTCTACATCGAAACATCCATCGTCAGTCACGCAGCCGCATGGCCGAGTTCGATCCCCGCCACCGCGGTACTCCAGCAGCAAGCAAAGCGTTGGATGGACGAACAGCGACCGCTGTACGACGTGGTCACTTCCCAACTGGTGATTGACGAAGCAGGTATGGGCGATCCCGACGCTGCCGCACGCCGATTGGCGATGCTCGATGGGATCTCGGTATTGCCCGTGAATCCCGATGCTGACACTGTTGCTGACGAGATTATCCGTCGGTCGATGATGCCCCCATCTGCTCGAATCGACGCCTTGCATGTGGCCACGGCTGCCTTGGCTGGTGTAGAATATCTATTGACGCAGAACTGCACACACATCGCGAACGCTCGTGAACTACCGCGAGTTTACCGATTACTGGATGAACTCGGCCTTTCTGGCATGTTGATATGCACGCCGATCGAATTCCTGGGAGGTGATGACGATGACACGTAATCCGATACTTGATGAACTGCATGCAGCTAGGCGCCAAATCCTTGCTGACTGGGATGGCGACACGGCAGCATACCTACGCGATGCCCAAGCGAGGCTGGAAGCGTCTGGCCGCCCGATTTCGCAACGCAAGCAGCGAACCATCCGATGCTCGGGAGCGGCGAAGTCGGGCGCGACTGAAGTGGACAGCTTTTCGTCGTCGCCCCGTGATCGGTGACGTTCGCTGCCCAATAGGGAGACGGTTCCGCGTGCCGTACACTCTGGACGATCTTTACGCTACGTCGCCAACGGAACGTCTCGTTGTCCCGTACGAGAATCCGCACTACCCTGCGGTTCATATAGCGAGACGGCCTAAGACTTCATTTAGTTCGCATGGCGAATTCGTCCGGCTGACCGAGATGTACGACTCCGCGATGCAAGGCTTCATCCAAGACATGTCGCCCGGCGAACTGGCAGAGTGGTTCGTTCCGCATGAAGATTATGACCTGACCGTCCCTCCTCTCAAAATTGCTGTATCGCGGACGGAAGATGCCGTCGAATGGATGGGGCGCAACTTCCCGTTTGTGCGAATTCCGTGGTTACGTTCTGGCGATCACACAGAGATCATTGATGATACTGAAGGCGAATTTGGCGACTTGATCGCGTATGGAGACGCTGGATACTTGTACGTTTTCGTGGCTGATCCACTTTGATCGGCCCAAAGCGGCAGCGAACCGTCGCATGCGCGAGAACGGCGGTAGCAAGCGGAGTGTAATATCACTGTCAACACTCGCCGTGATGCGGATCGTTCGGCAGTTCCTACAACACGTGCTGCGGGGCGGCTTTGTGCGGATCCGCTCGTTCGGCTTCCTGGCCAACCGCCACCGCGCGGAGCGGTTGGCGCTGATTCGACGCCTGTTGGCCTTGGGGCAGACCGCATCGAAGCCGCTGCCAGGCGTCGAACCGGCCGAAGATCGCAGGCACCGCTGTCCGCACTGCGGCGAGCCTGCCCTGCGCCTGATGGCCCAAACCGGCCGCCCGAACTTGAGCGATCGGATCGCGGCCACCTACCGTCACCTCCCCCTGGACAGCACATGATCCCCGGTCGATCCGCAGTCCCGCTCCCCTATTTCGCGCTCGTTCTCCAGGGTGGTCGCTGTAACTCGATGCCATGCTCCGGTTTGCGCCCGCACCATCCCTCTTCTCGCTCCCCTCGGCCGGGAACCGGTGTAAGCGTTCACGGGTCGGTGGCGCAGGCTGTCTTGTCCGCTGCATGCGAAGGGGACAGTCCCCTGTGAACGGCTACGAGCCGGTCGGCGCGCCTGGCCCGGCCTAGCATGAAAGCCCCACAAACCCCGCCGCCGCCTCTTGTCTCTCAGCCGGGGGGAGAAAAGGTGACAGCCACCAAGTGCGGGGAAGATAGAGAACATCGAGGCGGTTAGTTGCCCCAAAGCACCCAGATTTGGTGGCCGCCACCTTTCCCTCCCACAAACCCCGCCGCTGCCCCTTGTTTCCCAGCCGATCGTTGGGGTAGAATGCAACCCGGTGGGACGGCGCTTGGCATAGAAACCCCATAGCCGCTCCTGCGTCGCCGTTTGAGTTCAACCCGATTCTATCCCGCCGGCTCCCCGCGGGGTTTCCCCCATGGCATGAGCCTTCGCGGAAACGGGCGGGATAGAAGCCTTGACGTTCGGCGAGAAATGCGCATTCCAGGTCAACGCATGAAACGCACTCGATTGGTCCAAACGGAGCGCTACGTCGTTGCGGTGGACGTCGAAATGGTGGTCCCGGTCGACGATCCAAGCGAACCGTGCTACGAAGCAGAAACGATCAACTTGCTCCGAGAAGTTAAAGAACGGGCAGACGCCGGCGACCTCTCGTGGCTGCGACGTCATGGCAAGGTGTACGAAGCTATTGGCGCGACTTGATCGCTACCATATCGCGAATGCTCGCACGGAAAAGGGGCCATCCCTGATTCGTAATCAGGGATGGCCCCTTTTCCCGCTTCGATCCTTGGTGAAACGATGCCTTCCTTGGTTCATGCCGGTCCGTTAGGTTGAAGTCAGGGACCTAGGCCGCGACCCATCGATCCAACCAAGCCGGAGGTCTACGTCTGTCGCATACTTGCCGACGGGGTTCCGTTCTACGTGGGAATCTCATGGGGCTCTTCCGGTTCTAAGTGCAGAACTGCCTGCCGCGTGGGTGAAGTAAGGATGCTGAGACATCCGGAACCACCCACCCTACGTCTTGTCAGCACCGATTCGCACCCAGAAACGGAAAGTGACCACGGCTCCGCGCGGGGCAAGCCCGCAGGTGGGCCTTCGCTGCCTCCGAACGTGCCAGAGAATCTTGCCACACCAGGGTTGGGCGCCGCCGGTTGAAGATTGCAGCGCGCGGTGCTAAGCTACCGGAGCGCAACCAGTCAGCCAAACCGAGGTTTTCGTCGTGCGACTTGCTTACAGCTCCAATGCGTATATGAAGTTCCCGGTCGAGGAGACGATCCGGCGGATCGCGGCGTTGGGGTACGCGGGGCTGGAACTGCTGGCCGATGTGCCGCATGCGTGGCCGGCGGGTCTGCTGCCGGAGCGGAAAGAGGCGATCCGCCGCTGCCTGTCGGAGCATGGCCTGGCTATTTCCAACGTCAACGGGTTCATGATGAACGCGGTGGCCGATCCGCGACAGCCGTATTGGCACCCCTCGTGGATCGAGCCCGATCCGCATTATCGGGCCATCCGCCGGGAGCACACGAAGCGGGCGTTGCAGTTGGCGGCCGAACTCGGCGCCCCGTCCGTGCAAACGGAACCCGGCGGGCCGTTGGAACCCGGTGGCTCTTGGCAGAAAGCCGCCTCGCTGTTCTACGACGAGCTGATGCCCTGCGTCGAACTGGCCGGGCAGCTTGGCGTTGCGCTGCTCATCGAGCCGGAACCGGAGTTGCTCGTCGAGACGTTCGAGCAGTACCTGGAGATCGCCGGCCGGGTCGACTCGCCGTCGCTGGGTCTGAACTTTGATATTGGCCATGCCTATTGCGTGGGCCAGGAGCCGGAGCAATGGGTTGCTCGGCTGGCGGAGCATACGCGGCACTATCACGTGGAAGACATCGCCGCTACGCGGCGGCACGAGCACCTGATTCCGGGGCGCGGGGCGATCGACCTGGCCGCGGTGTTCCGGGAGATTGCCGGCACCGGCTACGAGGGCTGGATGACCGTGGAACTGTACCCTTATATCGACGATCCCGACGACGCCGGCCGCCAGGCGAAGCAGTATCTGGACGGGCTGGCGTTTTGTGCCGCTTGAACAAAGGAATGGTTGCCATGCCACGTGAAGACACCGAAAGAGTCCCGACTCCGGCGGCCATGTTCCGGGCACTGCTGGAATTGCTGCGCGTGCCGAACCTGTTCACCGCCGCGGCCGACGTGGCCATGGGCGTGTTGTTCGTGACTCCGCTGGTTGGAGCGAACGACACGTTCGCCCTGGCGGCGCTGGTGGGTGCTTCGTGCTTGCTCTACGCCGCGGGCGTGGTGCTCAACGATGTGTTCGACGTCCACCTCGACGCTCGCGAGCGGCCGGAACGGCCCATCCCGTCCGGCCGGATGCCGTATGGGCTGGCCCGCGCGCTCGGCTGGCTATTGTTGCTGGGCGGGACCACGCTGGCATGGACCGCGGCCGCCGTGGTGGGCCAGTGGCGGCCGGGACTCGTCGCCCTGCTGCTGGGCGGTTGCATCGTGCTGTACAACGCCGCTCTGAAGGCTACGCCGTTGGGGCCGGTGGTCATGGGCGCCTGCCGGTCGTTGAACGTGCTGCTGGGTATGAGCATCCTGACCACGCCCTGGCAATTGCATCATGGCCTGGTGGCCGGGGCGATCGGGGTGTACGTTGCCGGCATCACCTGGTTCGCACGGACCGAAGCCGAGCGCAGCCGGCGACTGCCGCTGATGCTGGCCACGCTGGTCATGCTTGCCGGAATCGGACTGCTGGCGCTCTTGCCGCTGACCGAAGCGCCGCTGGTTCGCCTGCTGGAACTCCAGCCGCAGCGTTGGTATATGTTCCTCGGCGCTCTTGGGCTGCTGATCGGCTGGCGGTTCGTGCGCGCGGTGGCCGACCCGTCGCCCGCTACGGTCCAGGCGGCCGTGCAGCACGGGATTCTCTCGCTGATCTTCCTGGACGCCGCGGCAGTCTTCGCCGCGCGCGACATGGGCGCCGCAATCGCGATCCTCCTGCTGCTCATCCCCGCCACGCTTGCAGGCAGGGCCGTCCGGATGACGTAAACGGTGCCCCAGACAATGCTCTTGCAAATCTGGAATTATTTCCGATAATACAAGATATGATCCCGAGGCAGCAAAAACATCTGATCCGAAGCCGCTTGGAGTTGTTCCCCGCAGTCGCGGTTTTGGGCCCCCGGCAGTGTGGAAAGACCACGCTTGCCAAACAGCTTGGCGGCAGGTATTTCGACCTGGAGCAGGAAGGGAAGGAACCATCATGACCCAACCGCTCATTTTGCTTTCGATCCCCAACTTGCGCGAGAAAGACGTGGCGGTCATGCCGCGTCTGCGCGAGCTGACGGCCGGTGGCGAAATTGCCGACCTGCGGCCGAGCTTTCCCGCGGTGACCTGCCCGGTGCAGGCGAATATGACAACCGGCAGGTTGCCGCGCGAGCACGGGGTGGTGGCCAACGGCTTCTACTGGCGCGACCGGCGGCATGCCGAAATGTGGACCGCGCCGAACGACTGCATCGAACGGCCGCAGCTATGGGACCTGCTCTCGCACGATCCGGCGGGCGCGAAGTCGGCGGTCTGGTTCCCGCTGCACTCGAAGGGCTGCGAGGCCGACTTTGTTTGCACGCCGGCGCCCATCCATAATCCCGACGGGACCGAATCGCTCTGGTGCTACACGCGGCCGTTGGAACTGTACGGCACGCTGCGCGACGAGTTCGGGCACTTTCCGCTGAAGCACTATTGGGGGCCGCTGGCCGGCATTGAGTCGAGCCGGTGGATTGCCGACTCGGCCGTGTTCGCCGCCCGCAAGTGGCAGCCCGCCTTCTTCTACATCTACCTGCAAACGCTCGACTACGCCGCGCAGAAGACCGGACCGGAAAGCGCCGCCGCCGACCAGGCCGTCCAGGACCTCGATGCCGTGATCGGCACCCTGGCTGAAGGTATGCAGGAGGCGTATGGACAGCGGCCGTTGTGGATTGCGGCCGGCGAGTACGCCATCACGCCGGTGCGCCACGTGGTGTATCCCAACCGCATCCTACGCGACGCGGGGCTGCTGGCCGTGCGGGAGGAGGACGGCAAGGAGACCATCGACTTCGAGGCCAGCCGTGCCTGGGCGTTGGTCGACCACCAGATTGCCCACGTGTTCGTTGCCGGCGGCGATGAATCGACCACCCGGCGCGTGGCGGAATTGCTCCGCGGCGCAAGCGGCGTTGATGAGGTGCTCGTCGGCCCGGACCGCGCCCGCTACGCCATGGACCACCCGCGGAGCGGCGAAGCGATTGTCATTTGCACGCCCGACGCCTGGGCCGCCTATTACTGGTGGCTCGACGACGACCGTGCCCCGCCGTTCGCCCGGCAAGTGGACATTCACCGCAAGCCGGGTTACGATCCGGTCGAGCTGCACTTCGACCCGGCAACGCGTAGCATTCCGCTGGATGCAACCCTGGTCAAGGGTTCGCACGGAGCCCCGGTGCGCGACCGGACCCAGCAGACGGTTGTCGTTGCCTCCGAGCCCCTGAAGCTGCCGCGTACCCCCATTGCCGACACCGATTTGTTCGGCATGGTGCTGCGGCATTTCGGCGTATAGGCCTGGAATGTGGGTTGGCGGTTGGAAGCTGGAAGCTGAGAGGATCGCGATGGCAGGATGATGCACGGCAAGACTTGTCGGGATTTAGCGAAGTTCATGGAGGGGGTGGCAGGTCTCGGTGGCCGGGTGCATATCCTCCACTACGGCTGCAAGACCTTCAACACGACAACCGTTATATCGTCGCGTTGCGGCATCCCGTGGGAGAAGTCGCGCAGCTCATGGTGCAAGGCGCCGACGATATCGGCGGCGGGCTTCTCGCGTTCCGAGCGAATGAGTTCCAGGGCGCGCGGGTAACCGAAGCGGACCCTGCCGGGCGATTCCGCCTCGACCACGCCGTCGGTGAAGAACGTCAGCAGTTCGCCGGGCTCCAGAATTCGCTCGGGACCGCACGGCACGGTAGTGTCGGCCCGGACTCCCAGCGGCAGTGCCGTGCTTTCGAGAATCGAGACCTGTTGATCATTATGGAACAGGTAACCGCGCTGCCCGGCGCTTGCGTACACCATGGACCGGTCGCCCGGATCGATCCGGACCATTGCCAGCGTGACGAAGTGGAAGTCGCCCGTGTCGGCGGCAAGAACACGGTTGGTGCGAGTGAGGATTTCGCCCATGTCGCTGCACGATTGCGCCAGGGTGCGCAGGCAAGCACGGGTTTCCGACATCAGCAGCGCGGGGCCCATGCCGTGGCTGCTCACGTCGCCGACGACAATGGCCCAAGAGCCGTCCACCATCGGGATGTAATCGAAGTAGTCGCCGGCGGTGGCTTTCGCGGGGAACAGGGCGCCGGCGATGTCGAAGCCGGGGATCCTTGGCGGCGCGACGGGATAGAGCCGTTGCTGAATTTCGCCGGCGGCGCGGAACTCTTCCGACGCATCGAGCATGGCCCGCTCCGCCTGGTGCCGCCGGCTGCGCTCGATGGCGTAGCGAATGGAACGGACCAGAAGGTGGTCGTCCACTTGCCCTTTGACCAGGTAGTCCTGGGCTCCCGCCTGCACCGCCTTCATGGCCGCCGATTCGTCGCTGTACCCGGAAAGAACGACAATGGGCACGTCGTCCACTTGCGCATTGATGGCGAAGAAGGTCTCCAGTCCCTGGCTGTCGGGCAAGGCGAGGTCGAGCAGGACGACGTCGAAGCGACGTTTCGCGCACAGCTCGATCGCCGTGGAGAGCAATTCCACGTGAACCAGTTCGTAGGGGCCGTCCCACCGGTCCGAAAGCAAATTCCGCATGACCCAAACGTCGTCCGGATCGTCTTCGACAAGCAGGATGCGTACGCCGGTGGATTCCATGTCAATCGTTCTGCGGCGGTTCGACCAATTCGAACCAGTAAGTGGTCATCAGCCGGACGGCCTCCACGAGGGTCCGGAAGGTCGTTGGCTTGGTCACGTAGGAGTTCACTCCCATTTCATAGGCGTAGTTGATGTCGTCGGCGGCCGTCGACGTGGTGAGTACGACGACGGGGATGCGCCGCCAGGCCGGCTCCGATTTCAACTGCTTGAGCGATTCGCGGCCATTCTTGCGGGGCATCTGAAGGTCCAACAGGATCAGGTCCGGCCGGGGCGCCATATTGCCGGCAGCGAACCTGCCGCGGCGCTCGAGGTAGTCAAACAGCTCCTCGCCGTCGCCGGCGAAACGCAAATCGTGCACGACACCGATCTCGCCAAGCGCGTCGCGAACGAGCGTGCAGTCGTCGGCGTCGTCGTCGACCATCAGGATCGTCCGGGTTCGGGTATCGCGTGCCATGGGGGTCAGTCGGGCTGGTCGTGGTGCATGACGGGCAGGACGACCTCAAAGGCGGTCCCCTTCCCCGGTGTGCTGGTCACGCGGATTGTCCCGCCGTGCCGCTCCACGATCTTGCGGCAGATCGCCAGTCCCACGCCAGTACCCTCGTAAACGTCGCGAGGGTGCAGGCGTTGGAATACATCGAAAATACGTTCGCTGTACTTGTCTTCAAAGCCAATCCCGTTGTCTTCAACGCGGATCAGGCACTTCTCAGCAGAAGCGGGAGCCCCTGCCCGCCGCTCCTCGCGGCTCTGCATGAACCGGCCGTGGACCTTGACAATCGGCGGCTCCTCGATGCGGCGGAACTTCAGTGCGTTGCCAATCAGGTTCTGAAACAATTGCTGCATTTGCAGTGGATCCGCCTGGATCGTCGGCAATCGCCCCAACTCGACGCGCCCCTCCACCCGCTCGATCTGGACTTCAAGATCGGCTATGACCTCGCGGGCGACGGCTTCGAGGTCGACGGGTTCGAACTGCTGGCCGCGGGTGGTGACGCGAGAAAGGGTTAACAGGCCGTCGATGAGCCGCTGCATCCGGGCCGCTGCATCCTGCATCCGGGCAACACAATGCCGGCCGGTTTCATCCAGCGCTTCGCCACACTTCATTTCCAGGCGGTCGCCGAAAGTGCGTATCTTCCGCAGGGGCTCCTGCAAGTCGTGGGAGGCAACGTAGGCGAACTGCTCCAGTTCGCGGTTGGACCGCACCAGTTCGGCGGCATAGCGTTCCTGCTGCTGCTCCGCCTTCTTGCGCAGGCTGATGTCGCGGACGAAGAAGGTCATCACCGGCGCGCCGCGTTCCTCGCTGATGGTCATGGCCATTTCGGCGGGAAAGGTCTCACCGCTTCGGC
The DNA here is from genome assembly GCA_034005525.1 of Thermoguttaceae bacterium. GTDB lineage: Bacteria > Planctomycetota > Planctomycetia > Pirellulales > Thermoguttaceae > PWXP01. Next base: position 9,005 of record JAVEUP010000143.1, read on the forward strand.
GCACCGCAGTCACTTCCGTCCGCCGCCCCAGCATGGACCCCTCCCCAACGTCGAGGTACCGGTCGATCCGGTTCTGCTGCCCCTCGCTCTTCGACGGCGGGAAGAGCACCTCCGAAGGCTTCGTGCCCAAGACGTCGTCCCGCTGGTAGCCGAAAGTCTGTTCCGCGGCACGATTGAACTCGGTAATGACACCCTCGTGGTTGATGGTGATAATCGGGTCCAGGGACGATTCGAGGATGGCGTTCTTCCGCGCACGCACCTCGGCAAGCTCTTCCTCAAGCCGGGCCGAACGGCTATCGTCGCGGTGAACGATCGCCAGGGCGGCCGGTTTGCCGGCCTGAACCCGGCGCATGAGGCATACGGTCGTCTGGACTTCGAGGGTCTGGTCCGTTTCCAGGTTGTGAAGCTGGCTGCGTCCCTCCCAGACGCCGCGTTCCTTGACCGCGGGAACGGCTACGTCGCGCAGCTCGCGCCAGGAGTTGTCGGTGTAGAAACGGTGCAGCGAGGCGGGGTCCAGTGGTGCGTTTTCGGCCAGTCCAAGCATTTGCCGCCCGGCCCGATTCACATAGAACGGCCGCCCCTGAATGCTCGCGAAGCAGATCAACGCAGAGGTCCCCTCTGCGAAAGCCGCAAAGTCTTCGGGGACCGGCTGGTCCGCTGCCGCTTCGGCTGCCCGGGGGGCAAAGTAAGAACGGCGGAGCCAATCGACCGCACCCGCCAGCGTTTCCAGGGCGGCCAGCATCGACCGCTTCTGATGGACCGAACGGACCACGGCGAGGCGCACCGCCCATTCGAGCCAGTTCAACGCTGTAAGCACCTCGGTCCGGGGCGCCCCGCCCGGCGGCAGTTCTGCCCGCAGGTCCTTCGCCCACTGGGCCGCCGGCGCATCGCTATTCTGCACGCAACAGGCCTTAAGCGCCGCGAACATGGCATCAGCCTGCCCCAACTCGGTCTTCGACAGCGTCGGGCAGATCCCCTGGTCGAGCTTCTCGCGCAGCGTCTGACAAATAGGCGCTTGTTGCACACCGAGCAAGACCAGTAAGTCGCTCATGAGAAGCCTCGATTCAGGAACCCCAATCCCATTATGGCAGGATTCCCGGAAAGGTCAACGGTAGCGTCGGGCGGAAAGGGTGCGCGTTGTGACGGCTGTTCCTGCTAGAGCAACAACCACGAAAACGAGTGCAAGTTCTTTATCAGCAAGGGCTTATAAAGTTCTCCACCGGGGTTTTGGAGTGATAGGGGCACGCCCGCAGGTAGCCCTTTGTGCGACGATCCAAACCTGTCTACAACAACCCTGTGTACAACAACGAGGGAGGATTCTCCAAGGCGCGAAGTTCCGGAGAGCATTGGGGCGCGACGCCGCCCGTTCCAAGTGTTCCATGGCGTTCCATGCGTTTTAGAAAATCCCTCTTGCCAAATGGAATTGTTCGACTAAAATAGAGAGTAGAGGGCTTGAGGGATGTGGCTGCCCTGGCCGGTTTTCGGCACTTTTTTGTTGGGCGGCGCCCCAGGCCCGCGGGAACACCTGGGGAGTGCTTATTATGAGGCTCGCCCGTTCCGATCCGTTTTAGCCGGGCGCCGGCTTTGTTGCCGAGCGCCCTTCCGCGTCGCCGACGTGTCAGAGCGCGTGCGTGCATGTGGCGACGATTGCGTGGGCCTTGCATGGCCGATGCTCGACACCGCCCTTATGGGGCCGACACTTTGGTCTGTGTTGTGTCGGAGTTGGTTGTCACCAAGGCAATGCGAGGTCCGGAGTAAATCCGGCGCGGCCGGTGGCCGGAGTGCGTGCGGCGGCTGATCACCGCCTGCGTGGGCTGGCTGTCCCCGTCCGTTTTTCTCTAGCCAACAGGAGAGGAGTTCGACCGTTAGAGTTTCTTTTGTGAGTTTGCCGGCGCGTTTGTCGCTCCCAGACGAGCTGCCCTTGCGGTGAGAGCACGCCCTCTCTTGGTGGTGCGCTCTTTAGAAAACGTGTATAAGCACGTGGCCTCGCCCTGAGCGCAAACGCGCCCTTTTTGTTTGGCGAGCGGCAACATCAGATCGCCCGTAGCGGCGTCTCTCCGAGACGCCGTATGCCGGGTCTCGGAGAGACTCGGATGCAAGTTCTTCGGTCAGACTATTTTTGCCGCTTGCCTTTCTTGAGTGGCCCGGCTCGGACGGTCCCGGTGACGGTGGCTTGTTGTTGACCGGGTCGCTATAATCAATTGCCCGGATGAACGTCCATTCCTGGAGGCAATCCGATGACCGGCAATCCCCTCCAATCGCTGGCAGCGCTCGGCCAGTCTGTCTGGTTGGACTATATCCAACGACGGCTGATCGAAAGCGGCGACCTGAAACGCATGATCGACGAGGACGGCCTTCGAGGTATGACGTCGAATCCGGCCATCTTTGAAAAGGCGATTACCGGCAGCCACGATTACGACGACGATATTCGCCGACTCGCCGGCGAAGGGAACGACGTTGCCTCGATCTACGAAGCTCTCAGCGTGCGCGACGTGCAAGATGCCGCCGACGTATTCCAAACCGTCTACGACGCTTCGGAAGGCCGCGACGGCTTTGTCAGCCTGGAAGTGAATCCGCATTTGGCGCACGATACGCTTGGCACCGTGGAGGAAGCCCGCCGGTTGTGGACCGCGCTTAACCGGCCCAACGTGCTCATCAAGGTGCCCTCGACGGTCGAGGGACTGCCCGCCATCCGGCAGTTGATCAGCGAAGGGATCAACGTCAACGTGACGCTGCTGTTCGGCTTGCCGCGCTATCGGGAAGTGGCGGAAGCGTACCTTGCCGGGCTCGAGTCGCGGTCGGCCGGTGGGCACTCGATCGATCGCGTCGCGTCGGTGGCCAGCTTCTTCGTCAGCCGTATCGACACCTTGGTCGACGCCCTCCTGGAAGAACGCATTTCCCAGGGCGGATCGGCCGGGGAGATCGCAAAGGAGTTGCTTGGGCACGTGGCCGTTGCCAGTGCGAAACTCGCCTATCAGCAATACAAGGAACTTTTTGGCTCCGGCCGCTTCAAAACGCTTGCTGGAAAGGGCGCCCGGGTACAGCGGCTCCTGTGGGGCAGCACAAGCACGAAGAACCCGGACTACAGCGACGTGAAGTACGTCGAGCCGCTTATCGGGCCGGATACGGTGAACACGCTTCCAGTCGAAACATTCCATGCCTACCGCGACCACGGCCAGCCGGAAGTGCGTATTGAAGACGGTCTTGAGCACGCCAATTGGGTCCTGCAACAGTTGCCCAAACTCGAAATCGACCTCGACCGAGTCACTCAGCAGCTTGAAGACGAGGGGGTCGAGAAGTTCAACCAGCCGTTCGACAAGCTGCTCTCGGCCATTGCGGGGTAACCGATCCGGGGATGGCGTCGCGGGCGATTTTTTTCGTTTATCCATTTGACAACCCCGCAATGCCGATGTAAGATGCAGGGCTCGGGAAATTGGTCCCATACCCACCTGCGGCCGGAACAACCGGCCTGGTGTGAAGAACACCCCCCCCACGGCGCCCTTGCGGACACTATGGACTTAGAGCGACTGCGTAATATCGGCATTTCCGCCCATATCGATTCGGGCAAGACGACGCTCAGCGAGCGCGTGTTGTTCTACGCCGGCCGCATTCATCGCATGGGCGAGATTCGCGGCGACGGCGCTACGATGGACCACATGGAACTCGAACGCGAGCGGGGCATTACCATCACCAGCGCCGCCACCACGGTCCAATGGGGCGACTGGCGCGTCAACCTGATCGATACACCAGGCCACGTCGACTTCACCATTGAGGTCGAACGCAGCCTGCGCGTGCTCGACGGCGCCGTCCTGCTGCTGTGCGCCGTCGGCGGGGTGCAGGCCCAATCGATCACCATCGACCGGCAGATGCGCCGGTACGGCATTCCGCGGCTGGCCTTTATCAACAAGATGGACCGGACCGGGGCCGACCCGGTTCGCGTGGTGGACCAGTTGCGCAAGCGGCTCGGCTGCGAGGCCCTCCCGCTGCAACTTCCCATCGGTAAAGAAACCGGTTTTGAGGGTATGGTCGATTTGGTCACGCAGGAGGCGGTGTACTTCGACGGGGCCAGCGGCGAGAACGTCCGGCGCGAGCCGGTCCCCGCCGCCATGGCTGCTGAAGTCGCTCACGCGCGGCAGCACCTGCTCGAAGCGCTCTCGATGTTCAGTGACGAACTGATGGAACTGCTCCTTTCGGAAGAGCCCATTCCCGAGGCGCTCGTGCATCGGATCATCCGGGAGGCGACGCTCGCCCAGCAGATCACGCCGGTTCTGATGGGCACGGCCTATCGGAACAAGGGCGTGCAGCCGCTACTGGACGCGGTGGTGCGCTACCTGCCTTCGCCGCTGGATTGCCAGACCACGGCTCGCGATGCCAAGGAGCCGGCGCGCGAATTGATCCTCGAGGCCCGGACCGACCGGCCTGCGGTCGCCATGGCGTTTAAGATCGTTGAAGACCCGCACGGCACGCTCACCTTCATGCGGATCTATCAGGGCAAACTCTGCAAGGGCGAGTCGTACTACAACCAGCGCTCGGGCCGCAAGGAACGCATCGGCCGGCTGGTCCGCATGCATGCCGACCAGCGCGAGGAAATTGCCGAAGCCGCCGCCGGCGACATCGTGGCCGTGATGGGAATCGACGCCGCCAGCGGCGACACGTACGCCACCGAGCGCGATTCCGTGCTGTTGCAGAACATGTTCGTGCCCGAGCCGGTCATTCAGATGGCCATCGCCCCGCTCGACCGCGAGGGCGCAACTCGCCTGGCCAAGGCCCTGCAGCGGTTCCGCAACGAGGACCCGACGCTCCGGATTACCAACGACGAAGAGACCGGCGAGACGCTCATTGCCGGCATGGGCGAACTGCACCTGGAGGTATACGTACAGCGCATCCGGCGCGAGTATCGCGTCGAGGTCGAGGTGGGCGCGCCGAAGGTCAGCTACCGCGAAGCACCTACCCGCAACGCCAAGTTCGACGTGCGGCATCGCAAGCAAACCGGCGGTTCGGGGCAGTACGCCCATATCGTCGGCCGGTTCGAGGTGCTCCCCGAAGACGCCGCGGAAACTTTCCTGTTCGAGGACCACGTTACCGGCGGGCGCATCCCGAAGCAGTATATCCCGGCGGTCGAGAAAGGCATTCGCAGCCAGCTCAGAAAAGGCCCCGTGGCGGGTTACCCGGTGGTCGGATTGGCCGTGCATCTGGACGACGGCTCCTATCACGAGGTGGACAGTTCCGACATGGCGTTCACCACGTGTGCGCAAACGACCATGCGCGAGAACTTCGCGCGAACGAGCCCCGTGCTGTTGGAGCCGGTCATGAAGATCGAGATCGAGTGCCCCTCGGCGTTTCAGGGCACGGTCGTAGGCGACCTGACGGCCCGCCGCGGTATTGTGATGGGCGCCGAGGTCATCGGCCCCGAAGCCCGCATTGAAGGCGAGGTGCCGCTGGCCGAGACCTTCGGCTATTCCACCAGCCTGCGCAGCATGACCCAAGGCCAAGGCACCTTCACCCTCGAGTTCGCCCGCTACAACCGCCTGCCGCTCAGCCTCGAACGCGAGATCATCGAAGCGCGCCGCAAGGCCCTGGTGTAGATCCCGCGAGCCGAGCGGGACTTGCCGTCGGCCTGGATGATTCACGCAGGGTGGACCGAGATCGCGCAAGTCCGGATCATTCATCACCATGCAGGGTGCGGCCGTCCCTACAACTGATTCTGCGCAGGCCCACCGGAAACTCGCGCACCCTGCATGGTGATGAATAATCCGGGCAAGCGGTTTCTCAGTTCCCGAACGCCAGGACGCCGAAGATCAACGTGGATACGGCGGCAATGGCCAGGCCGACTGCCGATTCGTAAGGAATGAGCTTCAGGCGTTCGCGGACGTCCATGTAGACGCTGCCGCCGGTCGCGTGGAAGAAACTGCCGTGGGGCATGTGGTCCATGACGGTGGCCCCGGCGTGGATCATTGCGGCGCCGGCCAGTGCCGCGACGCCCAGTTCCAGCAGCGTCGGGCCGAAGACGCTTGAGGCCACCACGGTTCCGGCCGTGGTCGACGCGGTGGCCGCCGACATCACGACGCCCGAAATGGGCGCGAGCAGGTAGGACGGCAGGCCGGAAGCCGCCAGGCCGCTGATCAATACGTCTTTCAGACCGGAGTTGGCAATAATACCCGCCAGGGTGCCGGTGCCCAGCAGCATGACGGCCACCGGCGCCATGCGCCCGAGGCCCGATACGGCAAAGGCGTTCGCCTCGCGGAAGCGGCCCATGACCACGGCGCCGGCCAGTCCGCCCAGCGGCAGCGCGATGAGCGGGTCGATATTCACGTCGGCCAGCGGGCGCAGGGCGAGCAGCACAATGGCGACCAGCGGCGCCGTGACGGCCGCGAAGAACGACGGAAGCCGCTCGTGGACATTGCCGACGATGTCCGACTCCGCCACCTTGCTGCCCCGGCCGACAAGCCGTTTTGCCAGCAGGTAGGTCAACAGCAGGCCGCACAGGCCGGGCAGCACGCCGGCGGCCATGACCGAGGTGAGCGGTACGCCAAACGCGTCGGCCGCCGCAATGGCGTTCGGGTTGGGCGACATGACGTTGCCCGCCTTCCCGCCGCCGATCATCGCGAGCAGGATGGCCGCTTTCGATAGATCGGCGCGTCGCGCCACGGCCAACGCGATGGGCGAGACGGTGATGACCGCCACGTCGACGAACACGCCGACGGCGGTCAGAATGAGCGTGGCGACGGCCAGGGCGAACAGTGCGCGAGTCTCGCCTACTCGCGCGACGATGGTTTCGGCAATTGACGTGGCTGCGCCCGACTCGATGAGCACGCCGGCCAGCACACCGGCCGCGAGGATCCGGAGCACGGCCGTGGTGATCCCTTGCGCGCCGCCGATCATCAGCGCGACCGTATCGGTAAGCGATACGCCGCCGAACAGCACGGCGACCGTTTCGGCAAGCGATGCGCCGCCCCTCATCCGCCCAACAGCCTCGGCGAATTGCATGCCGCCGATCAGCCCGCCCACCAGCGCCCCGGCGATCATGCCGTACGCCGGCGGCACCTTCTTGAGAATCAGCCCGACAGCAACGATCAGTGCGGCCAGGGCGCCAAGGGTTGATACTTCCACGATGCTTCCCCGATTGCTACTGCTGTCTTTGGCGCGGCGAGCGTTGATGCCGGCCCACGTTCGTCAACCCCAGGCCGCCGCACCGGGGAGGAGAGATTATGGCTCTTCCGTTTCCAGGTGCAGGCCGCGGCAATGTAGCAGGCACACGCCGCTGTGCCGTCCCTGAAACAAAGGCTGTCTGCACTTAGAAACGGAAGAGCCGAGATTATACCAACAGACTAAGGCTGCCGGTAGACCGGCTTCCACGGTTCGATGCCCAAGCGGCGCGCGGCCTCCATCATGTTGCCCGCGTCGTCGACCAGGGGGAAGTCCACTCCGGCCTTGAACAGCGGGTCGAGGGTGTCGGGATCGTTGGTGCAGCAGTAGTTGATTCTAACGCCGGCTTGCTTCAGCGCGCGGATCTGGTCCGGCCAGTCGATTCCCTGGCGGCTGAGGATTTGGATGAACGCATCGCCGCGTTCGATGGTTTCGGCCGCATAGCGGGGCACATTCTCGCCCTGGCGTTGCATATTGCAGATAAGAATATCAGGGTACACGCGCCGGGCCACGTCGGCGCCGCGATGCCCGATGGCCAGGAACGCCTGGTGGGTTCGCTTCTGGCGAATGATCTCTCGCGTGGCGGCCTCGGCCAGCGCAGGATCGCCGTAGGTGTGGACGTTCAGCCAGATGTTGACCGGCATCATCTGAAGCGTTTCCTGGAAAGTCGGTACGCGCTCGCCGGCGAACTTCGGGCCTTTCCGGATTCCGGCATCCAGCGAGCGGATTTGCTCGAGGGTCAGTTCGGTCACCGGGCCCTTGCCGTTGGTTGTGCGGTCGACCGTGGCATCGTGCATGAGCACGATATGTCCGTCTTTGGTCATGCGGATATCGAACTCGATCTGATGCACGCCCAGGCGAATCGCTTCGCGAAACGCCGCCAGCGTATTCTCCGGGTGCGTGGTGCTCGCCCCGCGGTGGGCCGAGATGCCGCGCGTGGGCATCACGATGTCGTCCGCGGCACGTGCGAAGTCTGGAACTACAATGCTCAGGAAAAACAGGGTCGAGAGGGCAAATTTGGACACGGGGTCTCCTTCAGGTTTTCGGGAAGATTACAGCGGCCGGGGAAGATGATTCACGCCGGGTGGGTTAAGTACTTGGTAGGTCTGCACAAGCCGCGGCCGAAGCTCGTTTGCGGCCCGATTCTGTGAAAGCAGGGCCGGTTGCAGCAACCGACGGTCCACCGGAGAAGCGGCTTGCTTGACCCACCCTGCCCATAATGAATAACTCCGGTCAAAACTGGCTCGCGTCGACCGCCTCTCCGGAGGCGCGGTGGCCCAGTATGCGGTAAACATCGGCATCGATCGAGTAGCTGATCGTTCGTACCGAGCCGTCGCAGAAGACGAAGTTCGTTGCGCCGGAATGGGAAGAGCCGAATGAATCACGGTACTCGAGGCCATCCGTGTCCTGGAGCGGCCGGACGCTCGTCCAGCGCCCCGTGTCGTAGTCTTCGCCCTGGTACATGCCACGGTTGTCATCAGCCCTGGTACCGCTGAAATAGTGTTTCGGCTCCAGCGACTTTTCACCGATCATGAAAACGTTGCTCGATCCGTCGCGAATCTGGGCCATGGCGACTTGGCTTATCGCATGGCAAATTCCAGTTGCCTTGGTTCGATTGGCCGCGGTGGTGGCCCAGAACGCAGTCCCGTCGCCCTCAGTCATGTCACTCGGGCCAGGCAGGTTTCCGGACCATCGCCAGTCGCCGTGGTTAACTGCGTAGTCATTTCGGGCGGCCATGGTGGTATCGTCGGAGTTCAGCGGCTGGATACCCCCGGGCGCCGAATACAGTTGTGCACGGCGGCGCGACGGGCAATTCATTACCGACAGCGGCGTCATAACCATTTGCTTGGCGCCCTCCTTTTGCTCGTCGGTAATCGTGGCTGGATCACCATCGCCGGGCAGCGCGTGCAGGGCCTCCTGCTCGATAAAGGGCAGGATGTTGTAGATCCATCCGCCCGGCTGGCGCAGTCCGAACCCGCGATCCGCGTCGCCAAACCATCGGTGCCCCCAGCCGCCTGAGGGGAAGTACCCCTGCTGCTGTTCGTGCAGCAGCATGGCCAATCCGAGTTGCTTCAGGTTGTTGCTGCATTGCAGTCGGCGGGCGGCCTCGCGCGCGCTCTGCACGGCAGGCAGCAATAGGGAAATGAGAATGCCAATGATCGTTATGACCACAAGCAACTCTACCAGGGTAAAACCTCGCGGGTTCCTACGTTTCATTCCAGGTCGGCGGTCATCGACTCGCATCGCTCACTCTCCAAGAAGGCGGTTGATTACGGCGACCGCGGTCGCCTGCGCGAAAAGGTGTCTCGATTTGCAGAGATCGACCAGCGTCATTATAGCCGCACGCGAAAAATACCGCAATCATCGATTCAGCCTCGGTCTACTTCGACCGAGGAATAACATTCCCCCAAGCAAGGCTGGCAACAACGCCGGTGTGCCGGGCTCCGGCACATAAACGGGTTGCCACGGTTCGATGCCCAATTGCCGGCCAGTCGTGATCATCGGCGCTACGTGGTCGACCGGCGGAAACTCGATCTAATCGATTCCTTTCGGGGTTTCTTGTTACCTCACTCGGCCGCGCCGCCTGGGCCACGCCAGTGCGGCAACGGCAAACAACAACATGACGAACGTCGACGGCTCCGGAATCGCGTAAATGCTACTGCGGTAAAGCCATTGGATTTCGTCAGGTGCAAGCACCGAATTCCAGATGGCCAACTCGTCGATCAGCCCCTCGAAATGGCCTATGTTGTCGGTTCTCCGTCCGACGTTCAGGTTCAAGGTGCTGTTGTGCAACTCATCGATGGCGCCGTCTACGGACTTTGACAGGCCCGAGCCAACGATCAGTTCCACTCCGTCAAGATAAAGTCTTGCATCATTATCGGCAAACGTGAAGGCCACATGATGCCACTCGTCGTCGGTAACCGAGTACGAGCTTGTCGAGCGATAGTCCTTCTTGGAGGCATCGTCCCATCCGCCATCCTCGGAAAGCATCAAACGGAGGACTCCCGAAGTGTGATACGTGCCCAGTGCCCAGGAGCGCTGACCGGTCCCGCCTGAGGTACCGTACTTTCCTACGAGAAAGCGCGTATCGCCCGAGGCGGGCGTCACGTCGGTCTTCATCCAGAACGACACGGTGATGGCGTCGGTGATTTGCAGGGCCGGGTCATTGCCGAAATCAACATATTGCCGGGTACTGTCAAGCTGGAGGTACTGGTTGCCGACATAGCTATGCGGCGGGTCCGGATTCTCGTTTCCAAAGGTCGGCAGGGGCCCGCCCGAGGTGGCTGTGGCAAGCGTTCCGTCAATACCGCCCAGTTGTGCCTTGGCGTTGCCGTCGAACAGCCAGGAGAACTTGGGCATGGTCGGAATATAGGATTCCATAGCGGCCGATACACTTCCGGTGCTGTAGATGCGAGCCATTTCATCGGTGGTCAACATACGGTTGAACACGGCCACGTCGTCGATGTACGCCCTGGCGTAGCGCGGCCCGCCGCCGCCAGCCTGCCCGATGGCAAATGGGTTGGTGCCGCCTTCGCTGGCCGTCGAGCCGGTATAGCTGCGCGTGGCGATAGGCGTTGCGTTACCGTCCTGGTACATCGTGAGCGTTCCGCCGTTGCCGGTGTCGGTCAACACGTACATGTGCCACTGGTCGTCGTTGGGAGCCGTTCCGGCAAACGTACCGTATCCGCTGGAGTTCCCCCCGCCAATCCAAGGTTCAAGATTGCTGTCACTGGTGCCGAAGTACAGCCGATTCGCGGTCGAGGCCTGGTTTCCTGCCCAAAATGCTCCGGCTGTATGCGTCGAGTTCGCCCAAAGGACCACCGTTTTCGGCCCATCGTCGAGAAAGGTTTGGGTTCGCACGTAGTTGTTGCCCACCGTCGCTTGCCGCACGTCGACGGCTTGGCGGGCGTCCTTGGTCACATAGAAACCTCCGGGAATGGTGCTTCCGGTATAGGCGCCATCGGAGCCCGGGCCGGGTAGTCCTTGCAGCGCCGGGGCCGCGTCGGTCAAGTCGCCGTTGAGGGGCCAGTAACCAATCAAATCGGCAGGCACAATGATCCCGCCAAAAGCCTGGCCGTCTAAACATGCAAACGTAACGGCAAACACAGGCACCAGAATGAGAGCAAACCGTTTCATGACTGTTTCTCCTTTCGGAAGTGTTTGTTCTCTTGTTACATTGGACGTCTGCGCCGTCTGGGCCACACCATCGCGGCGCCGGCCAGCAGGAGCAGGACAAACGTGGACGGTTCCGGGATAGCGTAGATGCTGCTGTGGTACAGCCACTTGATTTCCTCAGGGCTCAGTACCGAGTTCCAGATGGCCACCTCGTCGATCAGGCCCGCAAAATAGTCGCCGTTGCCATACGACCGGACGTCGCTCCGCGTTCCAGCCATCAAGGGCAGGTTCGTGGCGTTCAGCGCCGCAATGTCGTTGTCCTTCGACTTATTCAGCCCATCGCCGACGATCAGTTCCACGCCGTCAAAGTACAGTCGTGCCACGCCGTCACCGCCCGGATCGGAACTCCCTTCGAAGGTAAACGCCACGTGGTGCCACTCGCCGTCGGTAACGCTGAACGTCGAAAAGTAGTCCTTTCCGATCGAGCCGCTCCATCCGCCGGTATCCGACATCAGCAGGCGAAGAGTCCCGTTGGTGCTGTACGTTGCAAGCGCCCAGGAACGCCCGCCTGAGCTACTGCCGTATTCGCCAAGAAGGAACTGCGTTGCGCCCGAGTTTGGCGAACCGTCGGCCTTGAACCACAGCGAGGCGGTAATGGCATCGGTGAATTGCAGAGGTTGACCAAAGTTGACGTACTGCTGGTTGTCGGCGGACTGCTCCAGCTTGAGATACTGGTTGCCGGCATAGGTCAAGGGCGGATCGGGGCTCGTGCTGCCAAATGTGGGAGGATTGCCGGGATCACCTTGACCTACCAGTGTTCCGTCAATCCCGCCCAGTTGCGCCTTGGCGTTGCCGTCGAGCAGCCAGGAGTGCTTGGGCATGGTCGGTGTCGCCGCCATGTAGGCTGCCACGCTGCCGAAGCTGTGAACAGCCGCCATTTCGGACGGCAGCAACATCCGGTTGAACACGGCCACGTCGTCGATGTACGCCCTGGCATAGTACGGCGTGTTACCACCGGCTTGCCCAATGGCAAAATGCGTCCCTGGCGTCGTCGCGGTCGAACCGGTGTAACTGCGCGTATAGACCGGCGTTGCTGCGCCGTCCTGGTACAACTCAATTGTTCCGCCCGTTCCGTCCAGGTTGCCGCTATCGGTTAGCACGTACATGTGCCAGTTGCCGTCATGCGGAGCTCCACTGGTGAAATCGCCGCCACTCCCGCCACCACCTCCCGCGCCGATATAAGGTCGCGCGGTTGTAGAGCTATTGTGGCCCAAAAACAGTCGATTTGGCGGGTGCGCGTATAATATGATGTTTCTGTTTTATGCAGTCAGTGACGTGTACCCGTACTGGGAAATACGTTTCCAGAATGCACTCCATCGTCCGACGGT
>JAVEUP010000332.1:0-4995 GCA_034005525.1 Thermoguttaceae bacterium
CATTTCGCCGCATATTCGAACGCGCAAGGACCGCCCGTTCGATCCGTACCTCGTTGAAGAAGACGTGCGCCGGCTCACCCGAAGCGGGTTGTTCGTGGACGTGAAGCCGTACTATCGCGACGTTCCGGGCGGCCGGGTGGTTATCTTTGAGGTAGTCGAGCGGCCCCGCATCGAGTATGTCAAGTTCGTCGGCAACGAGAAACTCAAGAGGAAATTGCTTCAGCGGCAGATCGACCTGAAAGAAGGCGACGCGCTCGATCCCTACATGGTGGCCGACGCCCGTCACAAGATCGAGGATTTCTACCACAAACGCGGCCATGCCAAGGCGCAAGTCCAGATTGTCGAGGGCGACAAACCCGGCGACCGCGGCGTTGTGTTCCTCATCAACGAGGGTGCAAAGAACCGGATACTCTGGACCAGCTTCGTCGGCAATACGATTGCCAGCGACGGCCGCCTGCGAACGCAAATCCAGTCGAAGCCCGGCTTTCTCTGGTTCTTCAAAGGCGAGGTCAATCGCGAGTCGATCGATGAGGACGTCGACCGGCTGGTGGCGTACTACCGGGGGCTGGGGTTCCTTCGGGCGAGAGTGGGCCGGGAACTCAACCACGACGTGGCCCGGAATTGGGTCGTTCTCACGTTCGTGATTGATGAAGGCCCGCGTTACCAAATCCGCAATATCCGGACCGTCGGCAACGAGGTGATCGACTCCGACCAGCTCACGGCCGACCTGAAGCTGCGCGAAGGCCAGTATTTCAACGGCCCGGCCATGAAGACCGACGTTTCCGGCATCCAGGAGCAATACGGCTCGATCGGCTACGTGTTCTGCAACGTGCAGCCGAACATCCGGTATCTCGAAGACGAAGCCCGCGTCGACCTCGTCTACGAGGTCGAGGAAGGCGACCGGTACCGCGTGGGCCGGATCAACGTGGAGATTGCCGGCGAATACCCGCACACCAAGATCACGACCGTGCTGAACCGCCTTTCGTTCAAGCCGGGCGACATTGTCGATATTCGCGAGCTGCGCGACAGCGAGCGGCGGCTGCGCAGTTCCGGCCTATTCATGGTCGACCCGATGCGCGGCGAGATGCCGAAGATCGTCTTCAGCCCACCCGCCCTCGATGAAGAATCGGTGGCCGACCGGCCCAGGCGGTCCAGCAGTCCGCCGGGATTCCGCGGGCAGAGCCCCGACCCGGACTGGACTGTGCATCCGGCCGCGCATCGCGAGCAGGCGGCGCCGAACGACCGGTGGATCGGCCTGACCTTGCTGGGCCGTTTGCTCGACGGCCCGGCTCCGGAGGAGGGCCCGAGCCATCCTCCACAACAACCTCCACCCGCTTCCCACGTGGTCCGGTTTCAGAGTCCGACGGCGCGTTCGATGCCGTCGCTGCCGTCCAACTGGCCGGAGTCGTCCGAGTCGCAGTCGGCAACCAACGGATACACGGCTCCCTACACGCAGCCCACCAGGCCGGCGTATCCGGAGCCTGCCTACACGCAGCCGGCGCCCGTCTACACGCAGCCGGCGGCCACGGCACCCCCGGACTCCTATGGGACAATGCCGGCAGCAGACTATCCGGCCGCAGCCCCAGCCCAGCCGGGTACCGTCGCGGCCCCAGCCGCTCCGCCGGGTTGGAGTTCATCGCCGGTGCCCGCCACCCCGCAGCCGGTCTTCGGGAACCAGTTTCCAGCGGATCCGGTGCAATCGGGCGGGCAGGGGCAGTTGGGGCCGCCGCTAATTCCCCCGCTGGAACCGGGCCCCGTTTACCCCGAATTTCCCGGTGCATTCGACGCGGCGACTCGTGAACTCGACATTGGCGTCCGTACCGCCGAAACGCAGACCGGACGGCTGATGTTCGGCGTGGGCATCAACTCCGACGCCGGTCTGATCGGCAATATCGTCATCGACGAGCAGAACTTCGACCTGTTCCGGTTTCCCCGCGGTTGGGAAGACGTGCGCAACGCCACGGCGTTCCGCGGGGCAGGCCAGCGATTCCGCGCCGAGGCCATGCCCGGCACCGAGGTGCAGCGCTACATGGTCACTTTCCAGGAGCCGTACTTGCTCAACAGCGACATCTCCCTGTCGCTGAGCGGCTTCTACTACGACCGCCGGTACACCGAGTGGGATGAGCAGCGGGTGGGAGGGCGCACTGCACTGGGTTATCACTTCACCAGGAACCTGTCCGGCAGTCTCTCGTTCCGTGGAGCGAGAGTAACCGTCCATAACCCCATTTCAGTAGGTGGCGTCATCCCGGCAGACCTGGAAGATGCCCTGGGCAAGAACACGTTGCTGGGCTTCGGTGCGTCACTTACGCACGATACGCGCGACAGTTCCTTCCTGGCCACGGAAGGGCACCTGGTCGAGGCGGCATTTGAGCAGGTGATCGGCACCCATTACTACCCGCGATTCGACCTCGACCTGCGCCGCTACTTCCTTCTGCATCAGCGGCCGGACGGTTCCGGACGGCACGTGCTGAGCATGAAGGCCCAATTCGGCTGGACGGGCGACGATACGCCCATTTACGACCATTATTACGCGGGCGGTTTTTCGACCCTCCGCGGTTTCAACTTCCGCGGAGTAACGCCCATCGACGCTGCAACCGGCGTGGGCGTTGGCGGTGAATTCCGGCTCCTTGCTTCTGTCGAGTACATGTTCCCCATCACCGCCGACGACATGCTCCGGGCGGTCGTCTTCTGCGATACGGGAACGGTCGAGCCGAAGATCGATCAGTGGTTCAGCAAGTACCGCGTGGCGCCCGGTTTCGGTCTTCGGGTGGTCATCCCGGCGATGGGCCCCGCTCCGCTGGCATTCGACTTTGCCTTCCCCGTTGCAAGCGAAGCCAGCGACCGCAACGAAGTGTTCAGCTTCTTCATCGGGTACAACCACTAATAGCTTCGACGGAAGACAGGTAGGGTGGGTCAAGCAAGCCGCTTCTTCGGTGGGCCATCGGTCGCTACT
The DNA here is from genome assembly GCA_034005525.1 of Thermoguttaceae bacterium. GTDB lineage: Bacteria > Planctomycetota > Planctomycetia > Pirellulales > Thermoguttaceae > PWXP01. The sequence continues at coordinate 2,954 of JAVEUP010000332.1, forward strand.
GCCGGCGCGCATTCAGGCGGCGGGCTAAAAATCAGGTTGGTTGCGGCTTGTGCTGGCCCACCAACGATCCACGCGACCTCGACCCACCCTACGCATATGAGCAATTCGCGCTAATAGCCGCGACGGAAGCTCCATCCGACGTGGTCGTTGTAGTAGCTTCCTTGATCGACCGTGTAAGGGCGCGCCTTCACGCCGAAGTACCCCCAGTTGTACGTAGGCACGCCCATGCTGTGCCCGAACCATGCCGAATGATCGCCGTCGGGTTGCCCGCCGGGTTGGAAAACAGTCGCTGTCGCGACCGGCGCGTACTGGGGGTGAGTCGGCCCCGAGGCGCGGAGCCACCCGGAGAGCCGTTGAAGTGGCCGCGGCGCTACCGGTTGGAACTCGTCGCCCGAGGCCTGCTCGCCAAAACTGAAGAGGCACACGGCGGCAATCAGGCTCAGTATGCAAAAAAAGTCACGCGAGCGCATCTTGGCGACTCCGAGGTGCATCGGTTCCCACTTCCGAGAAATCGGCCCCGGCCCATCGCTGGCACCTGGAAAAATTGACTGATTGTAGCGATTCTGCCGGGCTTGAGGCCCGAATGCAGCGATTAGGCAAGATAGCTAATCATATTTGATCAGGCTGACGGTCTTGTACTGCCGAATCACGTCTGCCCCACTGAGCCCTGTCAGTTCGATAAGGAAGACGCATCCAACGACCACGCCACCGGCTTTCTCGACAAGTTTGCAGCAGGCCTCGATTGTTCCGCCGGTAGCCAGCAGATCGTCGACGACCAGGACCTTGGCCCCCGGCTTCACGGCATCGGCATGGATTTGCAGCGTATCGGTCCCGTACTCCAGGTCGTACGTGTGCGAGAGCGTTTCGGAGGGCAGCTTTCCCGGTTTTCGGATGGGAACCAGCGAGGCGTTCAGCTCGAGGGCCACCGGAGCAGCGAAGAGGAAACCCCGCGCCTCGGCCGCCGCCACTGCGTCGATCTTCTCCTGGCGAAACGGGTTGGCCATGTCGACCACTGCGCGGCGAAACGCTGCCGGCGTGCCCACCAGCGGGGTGATATCGCGGAACAGGATACCAGGCTTGGGGAAGTCGGGGATGTCGCGGATGTAATCGGCCAGGTTCAGATCGGGCGTGGTAGACATGATCGTCCTTGCGTTCGGGTTATGGCATCGTGAGAAGCCGTGGCGGCCAATGCCACCATGTTGGACAAGTGTAACCCAGCCCTGTGTGCAGCAGCAGGGGGAGGCTGCTGCGAGAGCAGCCGGCGGTCGTGTCCACCTGGGACGTAGCCGTTTCGGGAGTGTCGGCATCGATTACGTGCCACGTTTGGCTCCGACAACCTTGTGGTCGAGTCTCTCCGAGACTCGGATTTCGGCATCTCGGAGAGACGCCGCCATGGGGAATCCGTTTTCGCCGCTCGCTTTACAAGACACCCCCGCCGCGCTGCCGCAACGCCTCGTAGAACAACACGGCCGCAGCGGCCGAAACGTTCAGGCTGTCGGCTTCTCCGAGCATGGGCAGGCGCACGGCGGTGATGTGTTCACCGTGCCATAGCGGGCTGAGGCCCTCGGCCTCGCTGCCTAAGACAATGGCCGTCGGCGGCCGGAAGTCCACTTCCGTGTATGGGACGCTCCCGTCGACACGCGCGGCGACCACGTTCAGCCGGTGCTCCCGGAGCCATGCGAGCGCCTCGGAACCGGCCGCTTTGCGAACGGGGAGCGAAAAGATCGTGCCCAGGCTGGCGCGGATGGCGTTCGGATTGAATAAGTCGGTGCGCGGATCGGCAACGACGACGGCGCTGATGCCCGCGCCGTCGGCGCTGCGCAGCACCGCACCGACATTGCCCGGCTTTTCGAACCCTTCCAGCACCGCCACGAGCGGGTGTTCCGGCAACCGGAGTGAGGCGAGTTCGGTCGCCGGCGGTTCGGCCACGGCGAGAACGCCCTCGGCGCGCTGGCCGAACGCCAGCTTCACAAAAACGCTCTCGGTGACCTCGAGCAGCTCGGCGCCGGTTTCCCGCAATCGCTCCGCCAATGCGAGATCGG
>JAVEUP010000016.1:0-71599 GCA_034005525.1 Thermoguttaceae bacterium
CGCTTTTCCGGCGGGCTGTGCCCGCCAAGAAGCGCATTTTCGATCCGCGGTGGATATATTTCTTGCCAGATTGCCTTTCGATCGGCTATAATTGTTACCGGATGGGCCTCTGTCCGGTAACGAGACCGACCAGGAGATAGTCGCCGTGCTCGACGCAATCCGATCGATCATCCTCGACTACCAGGAATATCCGCTTCACACCGGAGTGCCACGCCGACTGCACACCCGACCGGTCCCGGGCAAGGCCGCCGTTTTCATGGGCGTGCGCCGGAGCGGAAAATCGACGTACCTGTTTCAAGTCATCCAACGATTGCTCGATGCCGCGGTGCCGCGCGAGAGCATTCTGTACTTGAACTTCTTCGACGACCGGCTCCATCAACTGCGCAATGGCAACCTCGGCCTGATTGCCGACGCCTACTACTCCCTCTACCCGCAGAAGAAGAATTCGGAGACGGTGTACTGCTTCTTCGACGAAGTCCAAGCCGTACCCGGCTGGGAGCCGTTCGTCGACCGGCTGATGCGTACGGAGCGGTGCGAGATCTATCTGACCGGTTCATCGGCCCGAATGCTGTCGAAGGAGATCGCCACGCAAATGCGCGGCCGAGCGATTTCGTGGGAGGTCTTTCCGTTTTCGTTCCGCGAGTTCCTCGACTACAAGCAAATCGACGTCGCCGGTCCCCTATCGACCAAGCGGCGACTGCTCGTCCAGCAGGCATTTGAGGAGTACTTCCGCACGGGCGGGTTTCCCGAAGTCGCCGGCCTCGACCGGAACTTGCGGATCAAAATCCACCAAGAGTACTTGCAGGCCATCCTGTTTCGCGACCTGATCGAACGCCACGACGTGGCCCACCCGCGGGCGGTGACTGATCTGGCGCACTGGCTGATCGACAATACGGCCTCCTGCTACTCGGTCAACCGTCTGGTGGGCTATCTGAAATCGTTGGGGCACAAGGTCCCGAAGTCGAGCGTGTCGGACTACCTCGAGTGGTTCGAGGACAGCTACTTCCTGTTCACGGTGCGGCTTTTCGACGCGTCGTTGGCGCGCAGCCACGCCAACCCCAAGAAGATCTACTGTATCGATCACGCGCTGGTCCCGTCCGTCTCCTCGGGCGTTCTGGTCAACGACGGCCACCTCCTGGAAAACCTGGTATTCACCGCACTCCGGCGTCTGTATCCGAGCATCTACTACTACAAGACTCGCAACGGGCGCGAGGTCGATTTTGTCGTCCCGCGGGGAGCCCGGCTCGGGCATGCACACCGGCTGGTACAGGTATGCCGGTCGCTGGTGGAGCCGCAAACGCGCCGGCGGGAGGTCGCCGCGCTGCGCGAGGCCATGGCGGAATCGGGGCTCCGATCCGGCACGATCGTCACCAGCAGCGAGAGCGAGCAGATCGAGGACGAAGCCGGGACGATCGACGTTGTGCCAGCCTGGCAATTCCTGCTCGACCTGCCGGAATCGGCCGACGAGGCGTTGCCCGGCGGCGCATAGTGACGGACTGGTCAACAGCAGCGTCTCCTGCGATAATGGGAACTGGTCGAACCAACTCCGCAATAGGAAGAGCATCGAGTGACGAACAACGTACAAACCATCCACGTCTGCCTGGCCGAACGCAGCTACGACATTCGCATTGGCACCGGCAATCTCGATTCGGCCGGCGAGTTCCTCACGAGCCTGGGCAAGACCTCGCACGCTGTGCTCATCACCGATGAGAACGTGCGGAGCCCGCACGCCGAAACCGTCGCGGCCAGCCTGGCCGAAGCGGACGTCGAGGTCGATATGATCGTCATCGATCCCGGCGAGGCCAGCAAATCGGTCGACATCGCCGCGGGCTTGTGGAGCGGGCTTTTGGAGGTGGGCGCCGACCGGAAGAGCGTGGTCGTGGCCGTCGGCGGCGGCGTGGTGGGCGACCTGGCCGGCTTCATTGCCGCCACCTTCGCCCGCGGGGTTCGGTTCTTCCAGGTGCCCACTTCGCTGCTGGCCCAGGTCGACAGTTCCGTCGGCGGGAAGGTGGGCATCAACTTACCGGAAGCGAAGAACATGGTCGGCGCGTTCAAGCAGCCGGTGGGCGTGCTCATCGACACGGCCACGCTCGACACGCTGCCCGACCGCGAGTACCGCGCCGGCCTGGCCGAGGTGGTGAAGTACGGCGTCATCCTCGACGCCGACTTCTTCGCGGAGTTGGAAGCCGGTGCCGACGCCGTCAACCGGCATGATCCTGACGTGCTTGCCCGCGTGGTCGCCCGCTGCTGCCGGCTGAAGGCCGACGTGGTCGAGCAGGACGAGTTTGAAACCAAGGGCCTTCGCGCCGTGCTCAATTACGGGCACACGTTCGCGCATGCGTTCGAGGCGCTCAGCGGATACGGCGAGGTGCTTCACGGCGAGGCGGTTGCGATGGGCATGCTGTGCGCCTCGCGGCTGGCCGAGCGGTTGGGCCGGATCGACGCGGAAGCAACCGCCCGCCAGCGCCGGCTGCTGGAACAGTTGCACGTCCCGGCCGAGCCGCCGACGTTGGACCCGGATCGGATCCTGGAAACCATGATGCACGACAAGAAGGTTGAGCACGGCCGCCTCCGCTTCGTTCTGCCCAGCCGGCTCGGCCACGTGGAGTTGGTGGGCGACGTGGCGGAGGAGCACGTGCGCGCGGCGCTGTCCGGCGAGCGGAGACCGTAGGGTGGGTGGTTCCGGCTGTCTCGGCAGCCGGGTTCACCCACGCGCCAGGCGATTTTGGCGACCATTGAGATTAAGATGCGATGAACAAGGCGTTCCGGGTCACCCACGCGCCAGGCAGCTTTGCACCCAGGAACGGAAGAATCTTCAGGATCCAGACCCTTCCCGTGAATGCTCCAAGAGGACACGAACAATGGCCAAATCAATGCGAATAATGGATGTTCTGTTTCCACATGCAGAATCTTGTGGCGCGTGGGTGAACCCGGCTGCTGAGACAGCCGGAACCACCCACCCTACGCTTGTCGTACTGATCCTCGCTGTCATCGCGGCCACCGGGCTCGTCCCGTCGCAAGCGGCCCGGGCCGCGCAGCTTTGGGCGGGTGTCGCGACGGCCGACATCACCGACTATGACGCCGGGCCGGTTAACGACCCCCTTTATGTCAAGGCCCTGGTGCTGAAGAACGATACCACGACCATGGCCATCGTTACCGTCGACGCGGTGGCCATCGGCGAAATCGGACGCATCGGGAACGACTACCTTCCGAAGGTGCGCGCTCGTTTGCAGAACGAACTCGACCTGACACCGGCAAACGTGCTCGTCAACGCCAGCCACTGCCACGGGATCGTCCGCGGCGACGTCGACGAGCGGACCGTCGAGGCGGTCAAAGAGGCCGCGCGAAACCTCGTGCCCGTCAAGGCCGGCGCAGGCGCCGGGCGCGAGGACCGGGTTATGGAAAATCGCCGGCTCAAGCTCCGCAGCGGGCGCGAGGCCGACGTCCGCCACGCCTACTCCGTTCCGTCCGACGACGAAATCGTCGGCATGGGACCGATCGACCCGGAGATCGGCCTGCTCCGCCTGGACCGGGAGGACGGCCGGACCCTGGCGGTCGTCTACAACTTCGCGTGCCATCCCATCCAAGGCGTTCCAAGCGGCGGAGACACGGCCGACGTCACCGGCTTTGCCTCCCGCGTGATCGAGGAGGGTTTTGGCGACGGGGCCGTTGCCCTGTTCTTGCAGGGCTGCGCAGGCGATATCAACCCGGCGGGGTACAAGAACGTGGCCCAACCGCGCGACGCCGAGCCGCTTGGCAACATGCTGGGCCTCAGCGCCATGACCGCCGCCAAGCGGATACAAACCCGCGAGAACGCAGAGTTGGCCATCATCCGCGAGATGCTCCCGCTTCCCCGGGCCGATTGGGCGAAACGCATCGAAGCGATGGAGACGGAGCAGATGGCGCTGCTGCGGTCGCTCCGAGGCACGACTCTGAACCTCAAGACATTCGTCCCCCTGGCGGTCCGGTACGGTCTGTCCGATGCTTTTCCGTCGGACTACTCGTATCGCTACCTGCATGAAGAAGCCCTCGACCGCCCCGACCTCAACCGGCTTGACGCCCAGAACAGGCGGAACATGGAGCAGTACGTCCGGAACGTTCATATCATGGAGGAACTAACCCGCCTGCAAATCAACCTCGATCTGCTCAAGAAGCATCAAGCACGCAACGTCGCTGCCGGAAGCGCAACGATCGACGTGGAGGTGGCGGGCATGCGGGTTGGCGATTTCCGGCTGATCACCTTTCCCGGCGAATTGAGCGTACAGATTGGCCTGAATATCAAGGGGGCCTCGCCGCACGAGCGTACATTCGTCGCGGGCTATACCAACGGCTACATCTACTACACGCCGACGGCCGAACAATCGAAGAACCCCGGCGGCGCCCAGGAGGACTGCGATTGCCTCGTGGCGCCCGAGTGGCAGGCCCTGTTCGAGAAGAAGGCCGCCGACGTCCTGGAAAGGCTGTAGGGCGGCTCAGCGGGCGCTGGTCGTCTGAACGCTTTGCGGCAGCCGGTCCCGGTCCATAAGCCGGTCGATGGTGACCGGATCGTAAGAGACGAAGCCGACCGGGCGGTCGAGTTGCTTCGCGGTTTGGATGACGAGCGTCGGGTCGACCATGGTTTGTCCGAGCTGCCGGCCGTAAATGGCCAATCCGGTTTGTGGCCCTTCGGTCCGGAACACGAGCGAGAACGATTCTTCCCGGCAAATATCCTCGCGCAGCCGCGGCAGGCGCATCAGGTCGATCCGCCTGCGAATCAGGTCGCCGTAATTACCGTGGTGGAACCGCGCATGATGCGAAAGCACGCCGCGCGAGTCGGCCGGGTCGTCGGGCAGGGGAATCTGCCAGAGTTCCGTTTCGCCGATGTACACGCCCACGCTACCCGGCTGCTTTACCGAGGCACTATGGACCGGAACCCGCCCGGTGCCGGAAAGGCCGGCCAGTTCCGCCATGAGCACCATTTGCGTAGGAACGGCGTCGCGGACGAAGGCGGGCAGCGCCACGCGGTACTGAACCTCGCAGTTGCCGAATGCGAAGAACCCCTTTCCGGCGCCGGACTCCCCGGTGTCCATGACGTCGGCATGGAACGACGCGAAATCGGCGGGAGAAATGCGCACGGCCACGAGCCGCGGCGCGAGCACCTCGACGTGCGGCCTCGCTTGCCCGGCCAGGCTCGGTACGCTCCCCGAGTCGAGTCCGTTTGCCCGGTCGGCGATCAGGTTCACGTAATTGGCGGCGATCCGATGGCCGTCGGCGTCGAGCAATTCGACGGCCAGCGCGCCGACGAACGGTGCACCCTCCGGCACCTGCACCCGCAACGGAGTTTGGTAAGTCACCGCGCCGCGCTGCCACGAGACGTCGCGTTCTTGCGGGCGTGTGGCGACCGGGCGGCCGAAATCGTCGATGCCCATCACTTGCCAGCGGAGCTTCGCCGTCCCCTGCCGACCGGACCAGTGACTGACGAATATCGCCGGAGCAATCTCCTCGCCGGGCGCCGTTTCGATGATCGGGGGCGAGTCGAACCCGACGAAGTCGGCGCCCTGTAGGTCGCCCAGCGTCATGCCGGGCAGAAACATATCGTAGCCGAACTCCTTGGCGGAACGGTCGTAGTGGAGCAGGCCGTCGCGCCGCCATGGAAGGTCGTACAACGAACTGACGATATGCCCTTGGATCATCGAGTGCCGCCGAAGCTGCGTGATCAGGAACCGCAGCGCCCACGATACGTCGCCGCCCTCGGGTGGAACGGCGACGAACTGCCCGCACAGCAGCGGCGCGGTCCCTTGCGCCAGTCCAGGAACGTAACCCACCGGCGACCCGGGCCGCGTGCGCGAGACGATTTGCGCAATATGCTCGCGGGCAATCCAGTAATCGTCAATGCGGAACTGCCACGTGTTGACGTCGGTATCGACGTGGTCGGACCGCGAGGTGGCGTTGTCCTCGACCAGCCGGGAGGGATCCAACTGTTCGCGGACCTCGCCCACTCGCTCGTACACCCACTGCTGCGTCGCCCGGTCGCCTTTGAACTGCTCCCCCCCCAAGCCCTGCGACTGCCGGAACAGGGTCCAGCCGATCAGGGACGGGTGGTTGCGGTCGCGCCGGACGACCTCGCGCATCGTCTCCTGCCAGGCGGCGCGCGACCGTTCCGTGTTGAGCACCGTCCCGGGCATTTCCTGCCACAGGAGCACGCCCAGCTTATCGGCCCAGTACAAGCGGCGCGGATCGCCGGCCTTGCTGGGGATCTTCAGCAGGTTCAGGCCCAACTGCCGGGCCAGTTCGATATCGCGTCGGAGGAACGCGTCGTCGGGCGCCGTGGCCAGTCCCTCGGCATTCAGCGACGGGTCGATCGCTCCGCGCACGTACAGGGGCTCGCCGTTGAGCAGGATGGTCTCGTACCCCATGCCGCCGTATCGGCCGCGGGCAATCGTGCGCAGGCCAAAGTAGGTTTGCACCACGTCGCGCTGCCCGTCTGCGCCGGTGACCGACACCTCCAGATCGTAAAGGTTCGGCTCCCCCGGCGACCACGTTTTCGGATCGCGGATCTCCAGCACGGCGCGTGATGACCCACGCCCCTGCTGAAGCCGTACCGAAGTACGTTGCGGTTGGACCGTGGGGTCGGACGAGTGGACCGCGACCCGGGCGGGGCCGTCGGGCCCGGCCAACTCGACCTCGACCTCGAGCACCCACCGCCCGCCGGGCCGGGCGGGCGCCAGACGCAATCCATCGACATACACTACCGGACGCGACTCCAGCCATACCGTTTGCCAAATGCCACTGTTGCGAGGGAACCCGTCGGACTCGCGGGCGCTGCCGGGCAGTTCCGGATCCGGTGCATCGGCCACTCGGACGTCAAGGCGCGCCTCACTGCCTGGCGGGGCGAACTCGGTGATATCGAACGCAAAAGGAGTATAGCCCCGTTCCGATCGCCCAACCGCGCGGCCGTTCACCCACACGCGCGCCTCGCGCTGAACCGCGCCAAAGCACAACCACACGCGCCCGCCTGCCCACTTTGCCGGCACTTCGATCGTGCGACGATACCAACCAACCTGCTGCCCCGAGGCGTCGGCGATGCCCGACAGGTTGCTTTGCCAAGGGAACGGAACCGTCACGGTGCGGTCGAAAGGTCCACCACCCAACGGCCATTGTTCACCGAGCCCACGGTCGTCCGGGTCGAAGCAGAACCGCCAAGAACCGTTCAGGTTCTGCCACGCATCGCGGCGCATATCCGGCCGCGGATGCTCGGCGCGCGGAATGGATGCCTCAGCCGGCGCCGGCAACGTCGCCAGTGCCAGTAGGTGTCCCGCAACGAAGATCGCTTGTCCAATTCGCATGTACATGCAAGCATACGTCATGGGAACCGGTCAGGCAGCCTGCACCCGATGCTTCCGCAATGCCCGCACGCGGCACGCCAAACAGGGCATGCGCACCATTCCCCCGCAGCCGGGGCAGCGTTCGAGGGGTCCGGCGGGCGAGTCGACGCCTGCGGGCAGCTGGCGGCGGTTGGCCGCGTAGTCAGGCCGCCTTCCGCGAGCGATTGCGTCCACCGTGCCACGGCTTACCCGCAGTCTGCGGGCGACACCCCGCCGCGACATTCGGCCCGTGGCCAGCAGCTTGCGAATCTGCTCCACCATTTCCGGCGTAAGCATCGTTCCGTCCCCCCGGTTTTTCAGTGGAAACGATCCCATGCGACGAAGTCGGCCCGGTCGGGTTCCGGGGCGAGTTCTTCATCTTCCGTGCCGAAAGCATCGGCCAGCATCCGGAACGGGATGGCCCGGCGGCGCGCGGTGGTCTGCTGCCCAGGTGGAGGACCGCAATTCGGTGGCTCGCTGTGGCTTCGGGGGTTCGTAGACAAGATTGGCGAACTTACCATGGCCGCTCTCCTGTTGTATGAGATCATGCGAAATACTGTACAGCCGTACACTATCACAAAACATACAACATTGCAAGCCGTCTAATGGGCCAAATAACCCGTTTCTTGTGTTTAAGTTGATCAGTTGAGTAAGGTGGGTAGGTTGGGAAGTACAGGATAGTCTGGCAATTTCCATTCCAGGCAGCTACCTGGTTGAGCCGATGTAAAGTGCCGGTTGTCATACACGCTCTCCCCCACCTGCTTGCGGATTCTGACTTATGCCTTCGGCTTTGTTCCACGCGATTCTCTGTGTTGTGTTCCTGGCGGTTTACGTCCTGGCCTGTGAAGTGCTCATCGGTGCTCGGCGCCGACGGCGCGCCCGCCACTTCCGAACCGATGGCGTCGAATCGCCCCAGATCGGTTGGCACTGTCGAAAGACGGGCGGCTCGGCGATCGTATCGCACGGGTAAGCAACGATCACACCCGGTTCGCAGCCGCGCGAAGCGTGAAACCTGCCTCGCCTGCCGTCACTCCACCGAAATGCGCAGGCGGTTGGCGGGTTCCGGGTGCTGGGCAGGAGCTTCGCCGTTCTCTTGCGGCAAGTCCCGTTGCGCCGTGCCAAGGATGATCTGCTCTCGCTCGTGGGGCGTCAGTCGGCGGGCAGCGACCAGGCGGGCGCTCTCCAGGAGCGTTTCCAGCCCGATGTCCCAAACACGCACCGCATTATCTCGGTTATCGAATGTCTCGCCGCTGCCGGTCACCAGCCAGCGGCCATCATCGCTGACACTGATGGTGTTGATCGGCCCCTGATGTCCGCGGAGGATGGTTGGCGAGGCTGCTGGATCGGGAGATTCGAGATCCCAAAGCCGGGCAGTCGTATCGAAGCTGCCCGAGACAAGCCAACGGCTGTCCGGCGTGAAGGCCAGCGACTGGATGCGTCCGCCATGCCCGGCCAGGATTTGCGGTGTCCTTCCGGGTTGGTCGTCGCGAACTTCCCACAGTCGGACGGTCCGGTCGAAACTGCCGGTTGCCAGACGGCGGCCGTCCGGGCTGAATGCCAGCGAGCCGACCCAGCCCTCATGGCCGCGCAGCACGACCGGCTTGGCAGCCGGGTCGAGCGGTTCCAGTCGCCAGAGGCGAGCGGTTGCATCGTAGCTGCCAGAGGCGAGCCAGTGGCCGTCCGGGCTGACGGCCAGTGCGCCAACCCAGCCCTCGTGACCGCGCAGCACCACCTGCTCCGCCGCCGGATGGCGCGAGGTGAGGTTCCACACGCGGATCGTCTTGTCTTCGCCGGCGGTTGCCAACCACCGGCTGTCTGGACTGATAGTCGCAGCAAGGATCGGCCGCTCGTGGCCTCGCAGCACGATGGAGCCGGCCGACGGATTCTCGCTGGCAAGATCCCAAACCTCGGCCACGCTGCTTTCCCCGCCGGCAACACCGCCGGCGGTGACCAGCCACCGGCCGTCCGGACTGACGGCCAGTGCATGGACGCGGCCGGAGCGAGTGCGGAACACGATGGGCGACTCTGCCGGATTCTTCGCCGTAAGGCGCCAGAGCAAGGCCGTACCGTCGAACCCGGCCGACGCCAGCCAGCGTCCTTGCGGGCTCATGGCCAACGAGGTGACCGGACCGCGATGCCCGCGCAATACGAGGACATCTTGCCCCGGTTGGTCCGATTGCAGGTTCCACAGGCGCACCGTGGCATCGGCACTGGCGGTGGCCAGCCATCGCCCGTCGGGGCTGATGACCGTCTTGAGGATTGGGCCGTCATGGTCTTGAAGCGCCGGTGGCCCAACTGCCGCCAGTGCATCGCGGAGGACTTGCGTGGTCGAATGGTCCGGCGCAATGCCATCTTGGATGCGCGCGCGAAGGGATTCACCGGCCAGCAGCAGGCTTTGCAGCGGATGCGTTGCAAGGAGTCGGTGCGAATCGTCGGCCAACTGGCGAGCTAATGCGAGGCGGGCCTCGCGAGCCGTCTGCTCTTGCTGCTGCTCGGCCGCCAGCCGTTCCTGTTCGGCACGGGCGCGGGAAGCTTCGGTCTTGAGCAACTGCAATTCGGCGGCTTCGCGGGCTGCCCGCTGTGCCTCGGCCCGCCGGCGAGCCGCCTCCGACTCCCGTCGCTGTTCTGCCGCCAGTCGCAATTGCTCCTCCGCCATGCGTTCGGCGGCAATACGGTGCAATTCCGCTTCTTGGCGGTCGCGGCTGACGTGCTGAAGCTGCACGGAAGTGACCACGAACGCAGCCGCCCCGAGGACGGCCGCGACCAGCAGGAGCGACGCGGTTACGCACAGCAGCGCGACCGTCCAGGGATGCTTTCGGCACCAATGGGTCAACCCCTGCGAATCGCTCCGCGACGACACCCGGATCGGGTCGCCGGCCAGCCAGCGGTCCAATACGGCAGACGCGCCAAGACCGCCCCTGGAATCAGTCCGTTCGGTGGTGGGATCGTGCGAGAACCGCATGCCGCAGTTGGAACAGGCCAATTCAACGGGTCCGCACGCGGCGTATTGCTCTACCACGGTCCGGCACAGCGGACATTGGGCGCGCAGAAAGACCTTCGGTCCCATCGAGGCGGCATGTATCCGCCCAGCACACCTCAACGGATAGTCGTGGTCGGATATCATGCCTTTTCTACCGATACATCCGCTGTATGTAGGACAGGGCCTACAATCTGAGATCGGCGAACGGCCAGAGAGGCGCTCGGAAATCACGTACCAGCGATACAAGCGTTACAGCCGGAACATGCGAAAAAGCAGGAAGAAGCCGCAGAATGCGAGCCGTCAGATCAACGGGCCTCGGTCGTCTCCACCTCGATCATGGCAAGTATGGCGACCTGGATGCCACGCGGTAGACGGGGCCAGAGATCAATCACACGAGCCAGCCGGGCATCGATCTCACGCCGGCGGGGGGGGTCGGTGCATTCGGCGAGAAGATCGGGCGACTGATCCGCCACGGTTCCGGACGAACGGCCAACGGTTCCCTTCTCGCCCGGTTCCCGCCTCTCGACGTGGGCACGTTTCGCGCCGGGGGCGGCGGGCCCCGGATGCGTCTTGGAAACGCAATGCACGGCGCCTTCCGGCTGAAGCGAATCGTCAAGTGCATGCAATGGTTGCGGCGGCGAGGCCGGCATGGCGACATTGCGAGGCCGCGACGTTCGGCCCTTCCGGTCCACGCGACGGCCCAGGGCCTCCGTCATTTCCGCCAGAAGCTTCCCGCCAGTTCCGGATGCCCGCGGTGTTGAAGAATCGTCGCTGGTCGTGCCATCTTCGAGCACCACGCGCCACGCATCCGGCAGGTGCCGTTCGCTATCCTGCGCTGAGATGTGCGATTGGTCCGGCACGTCCGCTTGTGACGAGGTGTCTTGATGGAGCTTCTTGGGGAAAATCATCATGGCGGTCTGTCGCCCCCTTGTTTCCGACCTGGCAATGCAACGCTCCTTGCGGTCCACGAAAACCGTGGCACCTCCCTGCGACGCAGCGGCTCCTGCCCGGCGCGCCGGGCGCACGGCCCGTCAGCCGGGACCATCCTCACCGGACGCCTCAAAAACGTCGGGCATGGATTGCCGCGGCGACCGACATGGCGCGAGCCGGAGCAGGGTGTCAGGCAGCGTCGGCGGCCTTCACTTCGCCCCAAGTCCGCTTGTACTGCAACGCCTCGAGCAACTCAGTCAGACTGAGCGTCTTGTTCTCGAGTTCCAGCGGTATCTCCATGCCGGGATCGCACACCATGTCGACCGTCCCGTCCTCGCCGACCAGTTCGTCAAACTCCCGCAACAGCCCGTCCTGGACAGCCTGACGGACCAGATGTCCGCGAGTCGCGGAAACCTCGCCGGCACGGTCGCCAAGGCTGTCGGCGGCTCGCTTGGCCAGGGCGGGTAGATACTCGCTGGGAACCTCGATAATCTTCGGTACGTAAACTTTCACTTGCATGGATCATGCTCCTGACTCGGCACGCGGCCGCCGGCCGAACGGCAGCGGCCGCCGAGCGCGCAAGGTTGCAAAAGCTGCCTTAATGGGTTATCTGACAGGTGGAGCCGCGACGCCTGCCACCAACGCATCAACGCGCAGGAAGAACGGCCAAACACCTATGTCAGACATATCGGCAGTCTGATTCTGCCGGTTGCATCGTTTTTGCGGGTTTCTTGGCGATACCAAACCTCCGGGTTAGTATGCTTGCCACTTAAGAGGTATTTCCTGATCGGCTTTCGTGACAAACACCGCACGGCAACGCCTTCTGGGCAGGAGTGGCGCCACCGGTGCGCGGCTGTCGGATCCGTCGGATCGGGCCGATCAGCCAGAACCGTTTCCCCCACACCCGCCACCCGCCACCCGCCACCCGCCACCTGACACCTGACACCTGACACCTGACACCTAAAATGGCTCTTCCCCGCAGACTCGACGCTGCCGCAGTCGCCTTCGCGGCAGTGCTGCCCACTGCCGTCACCGCCATATACTTCCTGGCTCTGTCGCACCACCCTACCGAGGTTCAGCAGGCGGCCTGGGTCCTGGGTAAGGTGGGGCAGTTCATCTTCCCGGCAGTCTGGGTCCTGGCAGTCCAACGCAGCCGCGTGGGCATGGGACCCGGCTGGCAGCGCGGACTTGGCGTCGGAGTCGCGTCCGGTGCAGTCGTCCTTGTCGGCATCCTCGCGGCTTACCACCTGTGGCTCGGGCCAGCCGGCGTTTTCGAGGTGCCGGCTGTCGCCATGCGGGCGAAGCTCATTGAATTGGGGCTCGACAGCCCGGCTCGATATATCGCCTTTGCCACGTTTCTGTCGCTGGCCCACTCGCTGCTGGAAGAGTACTACTACCGCTGGTTCCTGTTCGGGCAGATGCGCCGCCTGCTGCCGTTGGGATCGGCGATTGCGCTCTCGAGCCTGGCCTTCACCGCCCATCACGTTCTCGTGCTGGCCGGGTTCTTCGGCTGGACGTCGCCGCTGACTTGGCTCTGCGTGGCGGGCGTGGGCGTGGGCGGCGCCTTTTGGGCGTGGCTCTACCAGCGTACCGGCTCGCTGCTGGGACCTTGGGTCAGCCACCTGCTGGTCGACGTGGCCATCATGGCAATCGGGTACGAACTTGTGCTGGTCGTATGAAGTAGACGAATCCGGGCAAGTACGACGTGAAGAAACAGGCGCCTCACAGCCCCCGCTCGCCGGCACTCGCCGCCTGGAATGCAGAATCGTAGTGCGGTCACTTCCCGCTTTTCAGCTTTGCCGCCTCGGCTTCGGCGTCGGCAATCTGCTGTTCGAGGGCCTTCAGTTCACCGGGATCATCGGCCTGCTTGCGTGCGCCGGCCAACTGCTGCCGCAGCTTCTGAATGCGCTCGTTGAGCGTTTGGACCTTCTTTTTGGCCTTCTTGTCCATAACCTGTTACTCCACTGGGGTCACCTGTTCATTGCCTCCATTTCCCGATCCACAAGCGCCAGGGCTTCCTCGCGAGTGGTCACCTCGCCGTCGAGTTGCGCGCTGCGAGCGCGGGCGAGAAGCCGGGTGAAGAGCGGCCCGGGCCGCAGCCCGTGCGCAATCAGCGCGGCGCCGTCCAGAAGCGGCGGCGGATTCAGTAGTTCCGGCGGGCGGTCCAGGGCTGCGCGGCAGTGGGCCACCGCGGCCGAACCGGGCCCGACCGCCTCGCCCAGCGCCAGAAGATCCTCAATACCTGCGTGGATGAGAACCGGCTGAAGCTCGCAAAACCTGGCGTCAGGAGCACGCTGCAACAAAGGCAGCTTCGCCAGGAGCCAAACGGTACTGTCGATTTCGCGGTTGGAAAGCCGCCACCGCGAGCCGACCGCACGAAGCGCGGGCGGGTCCGCAAGTCGGCGAAGCAGCGCGGCCAGTGCAAGCGGGAAACCTGGCTGGGCAAGCCGCGCCAGGGCGGCCAGGTTCTCATCCAGCAGTGCGCGGGCGACAGCGTCGCGGGGAACAATCTCCGGCAACACGACATCGGCAAGCCCGGTGTCCAGGAGCAGTCGCACGCCCGCCGCAGCATGCGCTGCAGTCAGAAGGCGGCGCATTTCCACGGCGATCCGTTCCGGGCTGACCACGGCGATTTGCGGCGCCATTTGCCGAATGGCTTGGGCCGTGTCGGTGTCAAGTTGGAAGCCGAGGACGGTGGCGAATCGCACCGCGCGAAGCAGGCGAAGCTTGTCCTCGGTAAAACGTTCGCGCGGGTGGCCGATCGCCCGGATCACGCGCCGGCTGAGGTCGGCCTGCCCGCCTACGAAGTCGATCACCCGATCCTCCACGGGATCGTAAAACAGCCCGTTGATGGTGAAGTCGCGCCGCTTGGCATCCTCTTCGGCCGAGCTGAAGGTCACGGCGTCGGGATGCCGGCCGTCGCTGTATTGGGCGTCGCGCCGGAAAGTGGCCACCTCGACCTGGCCGGCCGGTTTCGGGCCCAGCACGGTCATCACGCCAAACGCGGCGCCGATGGCCAGTGTGCGGCGGCGGCCGAACACGTTGCGAATTTCCGACGGGGTGGCATTGGTCGCCACGTCGTAGTCGGTGGGCGTGCGGCCCAGCAGTCGGTCGCGCACGCACCCCCCGGCGAAGTAGGCCGTAAAGCCCGCCTCGCGCAGCCGGCGCACCACCTGCTCCGCAAACGCCAGTTTTCGTTGCGAAACCTCCTTCATAGTGCCCAGCGTAAAGGAACCTGACCGTAAAAGCCAGCGGTAGCGAAACCTCGGCCCAAATGCCTAGCGGTGGGGTGCAACGGAGCAGTCCGTGCAGCCCAAGTAGCGGCACGTCGCAAGCCGTCCGGTTTGTGCGTTGCAGCGACTTGCGTCGGCTCTTCCGTTTCTGGGTGCAGGGCATCATGGTTAAAGTCCCGCCTTCAGGCGGTTTTCGCTATCCGGCTAAAGCCGAGACTCCAACGAATTGCCTTTCGCACGTAGAAGCGGAAGAGCCCTTGCGTCATCCTCTCACACGCTAGGACCGGGGGGCTTGCGCCCTTCCGCTTCCGCCTTGATCGTGAAGGTGACACTCCCCCGACGTGAAGTCGGGGGCTTCTGCCTCCGTTTTGCAGGGCGGGCAGAGGCCGCCCCTCCTGTAAGGTATTCACTCGACTTTTTCGGAGCACACTTTGTGTTGGACAGCCCTGCGAGAAATGCCCAAAGCTCCGATATTTCCTATTTTACCGAGTTCAGGGTGTCCGGCAACAGAAACGCCCGATGTGACTTTGGCAATCGTACCCAATGATTTGACAATAGTACGCATTCTCGGCTACAATTTGAGAATAAGGGTTGGCCTCCGGCGCCCTGTGCCTTCAGACGGAACAGACATTATCACTCCCGGTGAGGACGGCAGGCACTTGCCTGTCGGTAGCTGTTTGGGAGAAGCTTGTTTCCATTGAAGCTGTGCAAACGTCGTTGCCGACCCTGGTTTTGTGGTGCGTTGTTCTGTGCGGCCCAATAGGCCGTACGGTTGTTTTCTTCATTCTTTCCTTATTAGGAGGAGGTAGGTCATGAGTCGAGGTTCTGGGAAGCGAGGGTTTACCCTCGTCGAGCTGCTGGTGGTGATTGCCATCATGGGCATCCTGATCGCCCTGCTGTTGCCGGCGATTCAGGCTGCTCGCGAGGCCGCCCGCCGGGCGTCCTGTATTAACAAGCTCAAGCAGATCGGCTTGGGCGTCCACAACTTCCACGATTCGTTCAACCGGATACCGGCGAATCAGTGGAGCAGCCAGACGAACACGCACGGCTGGAGCTGGCTTACGTATCTTCTTCCCTACATGGAAGAAGGAACGCTGTTTGACAGTCTGGACATCCGGCGAAATGCGCCTACGCCAGACTACACCACCACCGCACTTCAAGAGGGCCAGGGCACACTGAACGCAATGGGCGCAAGACCGAACGCATTCGTATGCCCTAGCTATTCAGGTGCCGAGTGGTACGACGAGAGCACGCCGGGCCAGGAACAGGGAGGTCTTGCCAACTACAAGGCGATTGCGGCCACAACGAAAGAGAGTTTAGCTGGCTACGATCCTGCCGTCAACGCTAACCCCTACGGCGGTCGAGCACGCCATCCCGACGGCGGCATTTCTCATGGGAAGCGGCTTGCCATGCGCGACTTCACCGATGGACTCTCCAGCACAGTGATTGCAGCAGAGACGATCGAGGGGACGCCGACCGCGCTCCAGGACACGAGGGCGGCCGTATGGCAAGTCGGGGAGACGGCTACCCTGGTGGGCTTTCAAACGGCGACCCTTTCTCAGCCCACCACCCAGTACAACTACTGGTACTTCACTGGCTTTATACTTGGCCAATACGAGGATGAAAGTCCGGTAGATCCTTCGGTGGCGGTAACGTATCTGAGTTGGCCTTACGAGACAGACCCGTATGTCAGCGGTTACGCCAGCGAGCAGGCCACATTCGGCCCGTCGGCGAACCATCCCGGCGTGGTCAACCACCTGGTTGCCGACGGGGCGGTGCGCAGTATCAGTACGGAGGCGGACGTGTCGCTGTACTTCTTCATCGTCACGCGTAACAACTCCGATCCGGCCAGCGAGTTCTTCAGCTACTACTAATTGTCGCCTATCGTGGACGGCCGGGTTTCGTGCCCCGCCGCCACGGGAGTGTGCAAAGCACAACGCGGCCGCTGCCTCCAGGAAAGGGGCAGCGGCCTTTTTCTTTGCAGAAGAGCAAACCCGGACGATCCGCCTCCTCTTCGCCCCGGAGGGGCGCACAGGTTGTAGCCACGGGTGGAGCGCGGTCCGACGACAGTCGGACCAAGCGCAAGCGCGTGGTTCCCGTCACACCAACCCGCATTAGCCCCGGCAGGAGCGACAGGACGCGAATGTCCGCCCCTTTCGCCCCTGCCGGGGCTCTTCGGCAATTTCATGCACCTCCACCACGGGTTCCGCGTCGGTGGCGGCGGCAGCGCCGCCACGACGCTCCACCCGTGGCTACATTCTTGCGGCCCCTCCGGGGCAAAGACACCAAGCCGGCCGGTGGCGTTCAGTGTTCGATGCCCTCGATAGCCGTGACGATCTGCCGCACGACCGCCCTGGGACAGAACCGTCGGCGTGCGGCGGCGGCTACCGACGCGCGGTCAACCTGCATGGCCAATGCGATGCCCCGGAGTATCTCGTCCAGGTCGAAGCCGGAGACGACCGCCCCATTCCGCCCATGCTCGATCCACGGCGCGCCGCGCGGCACGCCGACGGCCGGGCAGCCGCATAGCAGGATTTCTGCCAGGGCCAGCGGGCCGCGGTCGTCGTCGGAAAAGTAAACGCACGCCCGCGCACCGCGGGCGGCATCGAGCAGTTCCTCGCGCCGGAACCGCCCGTAGCGCAGCAGCATCGACCCCGGAAAACGCCGCTCAATCCTCGCGAGCAGCGCCTCGTCAAAACCGCTCTTGGCGTAAACGAGGAGTTGGGAGATGGGAGATGGGAGCTGGGAATTGGGAGCTAGAAGCTGGGAGCTGGAAGCTGGGGAAACGCTCACGCGGCCGGCTGCGCTCCGCGCCAGCGCGTCCCCAACTTCCAACTCCCATCTCCCAGCTTCCAACACGGGATACGGCCACACCGCGATCGGCGCCCGGTTGGCCGGCCCAAGGTGCCGGGCGATCAGTTCCCGATACCAGCCCGATTCGGTCAGCAGCAGCTTGCAGCTTGCCGCATCGCACAGCAGGCGTTCGTGGGCGAACTGGCGCGGGCGCCGGCTGTTATGGAACAGCACGTTCGGCCCGAGGATAAACGGCCTCCCCTCGGCCGCGCATCGGCAGGCCGCCTGCGCGTCTTCCCAGCACCAGAACCAGGGGATTTCCCCGGCGCCGAGCGTGCCACCGATCTTCAGCCACGCCGGCCCATAACGGCGCAACGCCTTCTGCAGTACGTACTGCCCCTGGAACGGCCCGCTGGCGGCAGGAAAGGGCGCTTCGCGAATGAGACGAACGATCATTTGGGAGCTGGGAGCTGGGAGTTGGGAGCTGGGAGTTGGGAGCTGGGAGTTGGGAGCTGGCAGATGGGGACGCGCTGGCGCGATACACAACCGACCGCGTCAGCGCGTCCCTATCTCCCATCTCCTAGCTTCTAGCTTCCAACTTCCACTCGTCGCCCACGTAATCGGCCGCCACGGCGGCGAGGTTGTCGGACCGGCTGGCGACGGTGCTGCTGGTCCGGCCGCGGTGATCGACCAGGCTGGGCACGTGACACCAGGCCTCCAGCCCTTCCCGCCGGGCGGCCTCGCCCAGGATGCGGTCGCCGCCCCAATCGGCCGCGCCGGGGTTCCGGCATACGCTCTGCATGACCGGCAGCAGCTTGCTGATTGAAGCTACCGGGACCAGCAGGCACAACGTGCCGGCGTAGCAATCGTTGGGAATCAGCCTTCCGAATTGCGGCGCCTCCTGCACCGGATGTGCCGCTGCCCAGTCGCGGTATCCGGCACTGCAGAACAGGGTCGCGAAGCCGAGTGCGTCTTTGTGCGGCTGAAGCAGCGGGCATAGCCGCAGCAAGTAATCGCCGAACCCAACCGGCACCGCGATATCGTCCTCGCACAACAGTGCCCAATCCGACCCGGCCGCCTTACACAGCCGTCCGGTGGTCTCCAGTGCCCTGAGGAACACCTTCGCATGGTTGGCCGGGCTCGGCTCCGTGTTCGCGTCGCAGCAGAGCGTTATGGCACCAATGCCCGAACGTGCCAGGCTGCGCAGCGTTTCCAGCAGCATTTCCGGCCGGCGGAGGTTGGTTACGATGCAAGTTTGGATCATGGCGATCTTAGTTGCTAGTTGCTAGTTGTTGGTGGGGGCGTAGCCAACCGCGTCAGCGACTAGCAACTAACAACCAGCAACTAGCAACTAACTCTACAGGAACCGTCGCTTGAGCTGTTCGATCAGGCACTCGGCGGGGTAGGCGGCGTCCTTGTCCCAACCGTTTCGCCGCCATAGTTCATGCCACAGATGGACCGCGTGCGCGTGCCGCAAATCCACCGGGCCGGTGAACATGGCGGCGGATTCGTGGAAGTGTATTGGACAGAACGTCTCGGGCGGCGCGACGAAGGCATCAAGCTCGAAGCGGCGGATCGCCTCGCCGAGCAGACGCGGGCCCGTGTCGCCCCAGTTCAGTTCGGCCGGTTCCTTTGCCTCGGCGGTTTCCAGGCAGTATCGCAGCATGGGGCTTCCGGCCGGGGCCTTGAGCACGCAATTCGTCGCCTGCGCGGAATGCGGCGTCTTCTCGGAGGCGAACACGTAGTCGTCGGCAAAGGTGAACGGCTTCAGGCAAACGACGTCCATATCGCACCACCAGCCGCCGCGCTCGTACAGCAGCTTATAGCGGAACAGATTTGCGAAGGCGGCGACGCTCTCCGTTCCCGGCCCATGCCGGTACGTGAAGATCCGGCTGCGAGGCAGAATGGCGCCGGCGTCTTCAAGGATAATGCCACTCGGAACGTTGCCAATCGGCTCGTAGACCCAAAGCCGGCACGCATGGCCCGCGTGCACGTGCGACGACAAGGCGAGCCGTTCCAGCGTCGACAGCGCCCCGCCAATCCAAAGGCAATGGGTAGTCATCATGGCGTATGAATCAGCGAACCCAGGTGCAAGTCGATATCCGGGGGAAGCAGAGCATTCCAGCCGCTATGCGGGAAAAAAGTCAACTCGCCGAACACAACGGCGTCATGCACGCTGTAAAGGTCGACCCGCAGGAACGGATGCCCGCAGGAGAGGGCTTCTGCGACGCCGACCATCTCGTGCAGGTTAGCTGGTCTGGGTACCGCCCCTGCGTAACTCTTCCGAACGAGTACCCAGGGCTGCCTGCGCCACTGCACGTCGTAAACGCAGGCGGCATGATCGTCGAACCGGCCGACGTGAACTTCAACATAGTGAGCCTGGCCGTCGAAGCAGAAGAACTTGTAGTCCAGAAGCTCGCCGGACTGGTCCTTGAGGAACCGTTCGGCCAGCAGCCGCGGGAGAATGCCCCGGTAACACCATTCGCCCTGCTGCGTATCGTAGAAGCTTGCGCCGAGAATGGCATTCATCTCGCGCTTGGCCTGCGGCCAATCGAACCGCGCCTTATCTTGCACGCGCCAGACGGCGCCGCTCCAATGGTTCGGCTTGACGACAAACGCGCGGGGCAGCCTGCCGAGTGCCGCTTCCAGCTCGTCGGCATTCTGAAACACTCCGAACAGCTCGCTTAAGTACTTCGAGCCCACCTTCTGCTCGACGAAGCGGCGGACCGCCCACTTGTCGACCAGTTGATTCAACCCCGGCGGCCGCCGGTAGAGCTTCAGCCATTGCAGCTTCTCGTTGAAAGTGCGCGGATTTGCGAGGTCCAGTTCCCGCCCCAGTTCGCGCCGGAAGCGGGTTTGGACATGCAGAATGTCTTGCTGCAGCAGTCGATCGTTGTCGGTCATGTTGGTTGCTGGTTGGTAGGGTGGGTCAAGGTCGCGGTGGTTCCTGGTGGGTCTTCGCAAGCCGGGCCGGTGTTGTTCATGGAGCCGACCGTTGAACCACGTCGGGTGCAGCGACCGATGCCCCACCAAGGAAACGGCCTGCTTGACCCACCCTACGTGTGTGCCTTCAAAACACGCGGAGGTGGACGCCGGGCAGGATGCGCGGGTGGTCCAGGTCGATGTCGGGCGGCGGGGCGATGGTGAGTTGAGACTTCAGATCTTGGATGTCAGATCGTCGCCCGGTCATTGCGCCCAGCCGCTCGTATCCGGCGGGGCCAAGGCCCGATAGGTGCCAACCTCTCCCGACGCT
This sequence comes from Thermoguttaceae bacterium, assembly GCA_034005525.1. Classification (GTDB taxonomy): domain Bacteria; phylum Planctomycetota; class Planctomycetia; order Pirellulales; family Thermoguttaceae; genus PWXP01. Next base: position 20,533 of record JAVEUP010000016.1, read on the forward strand.
GCCACTGCTGCCCCAGCGGTACACGTAGAACGGCTCGAACCCCAGGGCGACGGGATCGGCTTGGGGCGTGCCCGCGGCGGCCAGGCGCGCGGCGAGCCCCTGGTCTTCGCCGTTGCTCATCTCGTTGGGATACCCGCCCACCGCCTCGAACGCCTCGCGGCGGTAGCTCCACCCGCCGTGGAACAACCCGCCGGTGAGGTGCTGCCGGAGCGCGCCGTCAGGGTTCGGATGCAGCACGAGCGAAGGGCGCGACCAGGGCGCGTGCCCGAGCGCCGCGGCGCTGGCGCGCAGCGCCCACGGCAGGTACAGGTCGTCGTCGTCCCACACGGCCAGGCCATCGACGTCGGCCGACACCAACCTGGCCGCGGCATTCCGCTTCTGCCCCAGCGTGGCGAACCGGCGCGGCGTGCAGACCAGCCGCCAGCCGGGGCCCGACTGGTTCCCGTACTGCCCCGCGTCGTCCAGCACGAGCAGTTCGCGCATTTCGGCCGGATAGTCCTGCCTCAGGAAGCAGTGGATCATCTGCCCCAGTTGCACCGGGCGCAGGTACGTACAGCAGACGGCGGCGATTTTCATGGCTACTCAGTTGCTAGTTGCTAGTTGCTAGTGGTTAGTCCTGGCGGTTGCATCGCGATTCGCGTGAGCGCGTCCACTAGCAACTAACAACTAACAACTAGCAACTCTGTCCATCTCGCCGCCAGCCTCCCGGGCGCGGCGAGATTCTCTTCGAGGTCGCGTCTCGCCTCGCAGGCGACGTGCCGGCGAAGCTCTTCGTCGCGGGCGAGCTGGGCAGTGTGGAAGGCGAAGTCGTCTTCCGTGTCGCACAGGAAGCCGGTTTGGCCGTGGCGGATCATCTCGCACCAGCCGCCGCGCCGGTCCACTACCAGGGGCACGCCGGCGGCCATCGCCTCCAAACCGGTGCGGGGCCAGTTCTCGGCCGTGGCGCCGGCGAACACCTGCGCGTGCAATGTGGGAAGGAACTCGGCGGCGGTCTCACTGCCCTGCGGCAGGCACTCGGCCCACGGCGGCGCCGGACCCGTGCGGGCCGCCACGGCAGAGCTGAAGCCGAGCACGCGGGCGCGGATCGGGTACGGCGTGCGCCGGTAGATGGCCCAGGTGCGCGGCGAGAACTTCTCCGGCGCGGCGCGGCTGATCCGGCCGACAGTGAAGCACTCGCCCTCATGGTGCGGTCGGGGGCGGAAGGGCAGTTCGGCAAGGTCCAGCGCGCCGCGGATGATATGCCCTTGCTCCGGCCGATAACCGAACCGTTCGAGTTGCGGCACGATTTGATCGTGCTGGTACCGGCTCTGGAATACGTAGCGGTCGAACAGCCCGCAGCGGCGATAGTGAAGCCGCTCGGCCGGGAACAGCCAGTTCATGCAGTTCACCCACACCGTGCGGCAGCCGAGCCGGCGGAACCGGTGGGCTTCGGCGAGGAAATGCTCGTTGCAGAACGCCACCACCACGCTGCCGGCCAGGCCGGGCACGGTGTCGAGCCGCTCGGCAGGGCACTCGATGGTGCGACAGCCGACGGCGTCGAGCCGGCGCCGCCAGCCGGGATCGGGCTGCCCCGTGGGAATGAGCGTCACGCCCAATCCCGCGCGGCGCCATAGCTTCACCGTATGCCACAGTTCGGTGTTCGCGCCGCCGACGTGTCCGGGATATCCGTGGATGAAGATCATCGTCAGGTTGCCAGGTGTAGTGTTGGTGAAGGTCGCGGCGGTTCTGGAATGGAAGCAGTGTTACGCGGTCCGCAACAGGGCCGCGAAATCTTCGGTCCGGAAACCGGCCTCGTCCGAAATGGGCCGCAACGGGTTCTCGCGGAAGCTGTACTCTAGTCGCCACACGTGCTCGGCCTTGTCCAGTTCGGAGAGGCGCAGGAACTCGCGCTGCGAAACCGCGCCTTCAAACAACAGCGTACCTGGGGCGGCCCCGAGGAACTCGGCCTCGTTCAGCGCGCCCGTGCATCGCCGAATGGCCGGCCACGGCGGACGCACCACGCGGCGCCACGTAAGCCGGTGCCGTACGGCCGGCAGGCGCACCGTGCCGCGGGCGTCGGCGGGAAACACGGCTGCCGGGTTGCCCGGCCAGGAAAGCCCGTCGCCGGGCAGCAGCACGTGCTCCTCGGCCGGCTCGGTGCGGTAGCTCAGCAGGGTACCCGGCTCCGGCGCGGCCAGGGCGGCGTGCTCGGTTGGGTCGAGCATTTCGTAGTCGACCGTCACGCGTGCGAAACCATGGTACGCACCGAGCCCCTCGGCAAGCCCTGCAAGCGGCTGTCCGGCCGGGTCGTGCATGAGCGGCTCGACCCGCACGCGCATGGCCACCGCGGCCGGCGCGGCCGGATACGCCGCGCGCCCTCCGCCGTTGCCAAAGGGGTAGCCGTCGCCCAGCAGTGCCCGCACCAGGGCGCCGCGGTCGGGCCAGGCGCACGCCAGCACGCGACGCGCCGTCACGCCTTCGGGGCCATATGTTTCCACCGGCGATCCGGCGAGTTCGTGGAATGGAGGTGTCATGGGAGGTTTCCGGAAAATGGCTTCTGCGTGGGACAAGCTTCCAGCTTGTCAGCGAAAGAGACAGGCTGCGTGGGACAAGCTTCTAGCTTGTCGGCGGAACAGACAAGCTGGAAGCTTATCCCACGTTGCGCGCTACACGCCGCTGGAACCGGGACCGGACATCATGCCAAGCAGGGCCAGCGAATACTGCACGTCGCCGCCCGCAGCGGCCAGGTGAAGGCTGCGGCAGACATGATCGACCGGCCAGGGGGCGGCGCGGCTGACCAGCATGGCGGCGCCGTCGGGGGCGACCATCAGCGGGCCGGCGCCGAACGGCGCGTTCCAGGCGTCGGCCTCGGCTCCGCCAACGCACAGCGTGCCGCCGTCCGGGGCGTGATTGACCAAGAGCAGAACATTCACTCCGGCAAACGCCGTGACGAGCTTGTCGCCCAGCACGTCGCGCACAAGGTAGGTCAGGTCGAACGCGACCGATTGGCCGTTTCCCAGCGGCTGCCGTTCCGTCAGCCAGGCGGCCTCGGCGCCTGCGGCCTGTGCGTCGAGCCATTGCCTCGCGTAATCGAGCCGCGCATCGTACGTCGCGCCGTCCGACCAGCGCCAGCCGATCAAGGTGCGTATCTCTGCTTGAAAACTCATGAGGGTTCTCCCGGGGTCCGAAATGTAGGGTGGGTGGTTCCGGCTGTATGTAATCGGCAGTGTGGTTGGCCAGCGCGTGGGTGAACCCGGCCGCTGCGAATGGTGCAGTTGTTCGGCCGGCGTACCATGCGGCCGGAACCACCCACCCTACATGTTGCCATCGAGCAGCACCGTGCAATCGAACTCGACGGTGGTCCGCCAGGTGCCGTCGGGTTCCTGATGCGCGTGGTCGGCGGTTCGCCGCATGTAGAGCACGCGGCCGCACCCGGCCAACTCGAAGCTGGTCCGGTCGAACGCGCGTTTCACGGCGTCGAGCACGGCCTGCGATGCGTCGTAGCTCGGGTCGTACAGCTCGATGCGTACGCCCACGGTATCCAACCCGCCGCCGTCGGCAAACTGCACCGCCGGTTGCGCGTGGCACCGCGAGATGACCGCCAGCGGAATGGCCGGCGTCACGCTCGTGCCGGTGAACACGCGTCCGGCCGGCAGCAGGCGGTTCAGCGGTTCGTCCGCTGCCCAACGATGATGGATCATTCGCGCCAGGTTCATAATGCCTCCGCCTCGATGGCTTGGGTACTGTAGGGTGGGTGGTTCTGGGCGCGTAGCGCCCAGGTTCACCCACGCGGGCTGCCGCGGTTCGCAACTTCAGGGGCGAAGTGCCAAGCACTTTCCGCGTGGGTGAAGTAAGGCTGCTCTGACAGCCGGAACCACCCGCCCTACGGCCACGGTCCAAGTGCCTCCGCCTCGATGGCTTGCGGTTCGCCGAGCCGCTCGCGCCCGCTGATGACCAGGATGCGGTACAACGTGCCGTCCGGGCCGAGCACGCGGTGCGCGGCGCTCAGCGCAAGGTTTTCGGCCAGCAGAATTCGCACGCGGGCGGCAACTCGACGGGCGCCCTGTGCCGTTGCAGGCGACTCGCGGACCGGCTGGATGCTTGCCCGCACGCCGGTGCGCCACGCAACCCAGGTGGCCTCGGCCGCACCGCCGAGCCCCTTGGCATACACCGGTTGCAGTACGGAGACGGCATTGTCCAACGAGTAGGCCAACACCAGGTCGCGCGCCGTGCACCGCCAGCCGAGGCCGAGCGGCGGCTGCTCCACTTCGAGGATCGTCCACCGCCGGCCTGCGGCGTCCAACAGCGCGTCGCCCAGCCGCGGCGCGGCCGGCAGGCTGCCGGGCAGGCGCCAGACCACGTCGCCGGCGGTGAGCCGGCCGAACGTATCGACCTGCCGGCGGACTTCGTACCGATTGCCCACCACCGGCTCGCGGCGCACGATGGCCAGCCGCAGCGCCCGCTCAATTCGGATCCCCGGCGCAGCCGGCGGATCGTCATGCCGCAGCAACGTCGCGACTTCCGTTCCGTCGGCAACGGTGGCAAGGTCGGTTGTGGGGTTGAACATGGTTACGTGTACCCTTGCGAGCGGACCTCGAACGGCTGCTCGCCGGCCAGGACGCGGTTGCACCAGTCGACCGTGGCGCGAAGCTGCTTGAGGTACTCGGACCAGGCCACCTGCTGGCCGTCGATCTGGTAGCTCGGCTTCGGCTGCTCGGTCAGCTCGGCAATGCGGGCGAGCGTCTGTTGCTTGATGGTGCGAATGGGTTCGAGGTGCATGGAAGGTTTCAGGTTTCAGGTTTCAGGTGTCAGGTTAAGGCCGATCAGACGGATTGGTCGGATCGGGCGGATCCGTCCGATCGGCGGGAGGTTGCGTTACGCGGGCGGGCCGGCGTCGCCGCCGGTGCTGCGCACGAGGTAGCGGGGGTTCAAGACGGCCGCCGCGCCGCGCTCGGACGCCTTGTACCGCACCACCACGTCCTGGCTGAACTCGGCCTCCGAGTTGCGCGGCGACTGGGTGACCGTGATCGGCCAGTTCTCCATGTACGCCAACGCGCGGCGGAAGTCGCCCACAAACCAGTACCGCCGCGCCGCAGCCGGCGAAACGCCCGAGGCAATCAGCCGCCGGTACGCCAGCCGGCTGTCGACCACTCGGTATCCGCTCAGCGGGTTGGCGGCCGTCGTGGCCGTTTCCGCCCCGGCGGCCGTGTAGGTGATCTCGGCCGCGCGGAACACGCGATGCGCGGCGTGCCGGTAGGCTGGCATTACCAGCACGGTGGTGCCTTGCACCAGAACCGGCTCGGCCGTGTTCGGATCGAGCATGTCGGCGAAGAGCTGCTCGGCCGCGTCCACGTCGGTCCAATCGACCAGCTCGCGGTCGATTTCGTTCACCCAGTTCCCGTCGGGCGCCGCGCCGGAGCCGGTGCTGGAATAGGTGTTGTACGCCTGGCCTTTCCACTTGTAGTTGTTCGTCACGCCGACGGCGAGGTCCACCAGCCGCTTCTCCTTGTTCAGCCCGAGCACCTCGCCCACCTCGGCCGCCCGCTGCAACACCAGGTGCGTGCGGTCGAAGAAGATCGCCTCCTTGGTAACCGGCACGATGAGGCCCCGCTTGGTCGTCTGCGGCGTTTCGATGTAATCCTCGCCGAAGCCGACGTTCGGGTAGGGCATGCCGGGATGGACCTCGGTCACCTCGTCGGTAATGCGGCCGATGCCGGGCAGGCGCTCGCCGTCGAGGCTGGTGGGAATCGTGTCGACCAGGCGGGAGAGGACGAACGCCTCCTGCCGGTACGCTTCGAGCACCTTCGCCTGGATCACCTGCCCGGTGATGTTCGAGAACGCCGTCACGTCCACGCCGTCGCCGGCTTCGAGCACGTACTCGCCGTGCCGCGGGTCGAGCGCCCGCACGCGCTGAGGCCCGAGCGTGGCCTCGGCCAAATCGCGGATGCTGAAGTCCTCGGGCCGCAGGTGACCTTCGCCGAGGGCCTCGCCGAGGTGCCGGACCGTCTGCCGCGGTCCGTTCAGTTCGTACATGCGCCGCAGTTCGCGGTACTTGATTGCTCGCATTCTGGATCTCCTTGGGATGTGCGGGTGCTGCCCGCCGGATGGTTGGGTTTGGTTTGGGGATCGGACGGATCCGTTGTGTAGGGTGGGTGGTTCCGGGCGCGTAGCGCCCGGGTTCACCCACGCGGGCTCGGGTGTAGTCGTTGCATGCGGAGAGGCGCGCGTGGGTGAAGTAAGGCTGCCGAGACAGCCGGAACCACCCACCCTACGCCCTATGCGCTCGGGCTGCCGCCGTGGACGCCGCCGGTCATGATGGTCGAACGGATGTCCACCAGCACGCTGGCCGGATGGTTCGTCTCGCGGCGGGCCACGCGGCCGATGGCGCAGCGGCTATGAGCGACCGACACCACGTGCTGGCTCAGTAGCCCCGTGCCGGCCGTATTCTCGGCCGGGCCGATCAGGTCGCCGAGTTCACGGTTGCCGGCAGGCGCGTCGAACTCGAACACGCCGGTGGTCGCCACGCGCACCGGCGATACATCGCCGGCGCGGCTGCGCTGCATGGCCACGCCGAGGAAACACGCGGTGAACTGCTCCTGGTTGGCCGGCCCGCCGCCCAGGTCGGCCAGGGCGGCGGCCGGTTTCGCATTGTCGACGTCCTGCCACAGCAGGTCGCCAATCTCGATTTGCGTTGCCGCGTCGACCGCGGCCACCACGGGGTTCGTATCGCCGTAGCGCCATCGCATTCTGTCTGCCACTTGAGGGTCTCCTTGGGAGTTGGGAGTTGGGAGCTGGGAGCTGGGAGCTGGGAGCTGGGAGCTGGGAGCTGGGAGCTGGGAGTTGGGAGTTGGGAGTTGGGAGTTGGGGGCCGGTTACGGACCGGTGATGGCGGCGGCGAAGGTCTTGGCGTCGAGGGGGCGGAAAAGGCTCTCGACGAGCAACTGGTCGCGCGATTGCGCCCCGGTCCCCGTGCCGCCGTCCAGCGACCGCACCAGGCGTGCACGCTCCTCGACCAACGCCCGCATCGACGCTTCGCCGTCGGCCGCTACGAGCGACTCGAAGAACTCGGGGCTGGTCACGGCACGCGCGGCCGGGCTGGGGTGGTCCGGCGACGGCAGGCCGAACTCGGCCAGCATGCCGCGGGCGGTCTCGCGCCGCTGCATGCGGTCAAGCTCCTCGCGAAGTCGCTGAAGCTCGCCGGCCGCCTCGGCCCGAATTGCCTCGACCAGGTCGGCCCGGTGCTCGGCAAGCAACTCGACCGACAAGGACGCCAGGTCGCACGGCGCACCGCCGGCGGCGCCGCCCTCGAACAGGCCCCGCGTCGTGGCCGGGTCGGCCACCAGGTCGACGCTTTCCACCTGCGTGATCGCCTCGACCACCAGTTCCTCGCCCCTGCGCGCCGTGCGTGCGTGGACGTGGTGCGAGAAGCCGACGTTGCCCGGCGCGTGCTCGGCGTCCCAGGCGAGTTGCTCGGCCATTGCGTGCTTCGGGTTGAAATGGAAGTCGGCGAACAGGCCCTCGCCGTCGCGCAGCTCGACGTTGCGGATGGCCCCGATGCGGTCCTGGTAATCGCGAGGGCGGGCCGGGTGGCCCTTCGGGTGGTTGAGGTTCACTTTCGCCCCTTCGTACAGCGGAGCGGCCTGGGCGAGTGCCGCGGGCAGGTACACACGGCCATTGCGCGAACGCAGCCCCAGAATCTTCACGCCCCGGATCACTCCCGCCTCGCGGTCCACCCGCACCGTCGGCCCGTGCCAGCCGGCGAACTCCTGAAGGGTTTCGGTCGTTTGCATGGTTCCAGTCATAAGGGTTTCCTCGTGTGGTAACGTGGCAAGAACGAAAAAAGGCCTGACGGGAACCCCTTGCTGAAAGGTTCCTGCCAGGCCCTTCCGGATACCCGCTTGAAGGCGGGCCCCGGTGAGATACCGTGTGAGTTGTTTTTCTTCGCGTGGCGGCGTTCAGCTTGATCCGCCTGATCCGTCCGAGCTGACTGATCCGACCGATCGAGCGTGGCCGCTCAGCGCTCGATGCGCTCGAGGCGGCGCCGGATGTGCTGGATGGTGCCGTCCTGCACGCTCAGTTCCAGGGCCACGAGGCCGAAGAACCCGCGCCGGGTGGCCTCGGCCAGAAGTTCGGCCAGCGCGGCTTCAAGCTGGGCCAGCTTCTTGGTGTTTCCCGGCGTTGGTGCGTGCGTGATCATCGCCCGTACCATACCACACTTCGGCGAAAACTCAAGAGGAAGTTTTGGGCCACCGGCCGAAGAGGCGTTTGAAGTCGCGGGACCTACAGAGAATCGCAGTTCTCAGCCCCGGCGTGTAGATAGTGCGACGTTCCTCCAGTCTCCGGCGCCGACCGGCCCAATGCCCCCGGCTTGTCCGGGGGATGGTTACGCTTTTCGCTACAGCAGAAATACGCGCCACAGTTGCCATTGCCCTGCGGTGGCGGCTTTGCCGCCACCGCAGGGCAATGGGCGAAAGGGTACGGTGGCGCCGTGTGTAGCAGCGAACGTGACACTCCCCCGGGCAAGCCGGGGGCATCGAGTCCTGAAGCCTGCCGGAACAAGAATGTTATGAGGCTCGGCCGCCCACGTATTGGATCTTGCGTCCGGCGGGGCCGGGCAATCACCCGTCGAAGCCGCAGTCCATGCCCAGGCGGGTTTTCAGCTCATCGAACTGCCGTGCGTAATGATCACTTGAGGAGTGGACGTGCTCGGCTTCCGTAATGAACTTCAGCCCGTCGTCACAGCGGATATTCCGCTGCCGAAGTGTGTGTTCGAACGGAACGAGCTGCTCGCCGTAGACGATCAGCAACTTGTGCTCATCGAATTGGATCTCGTGGGGCACGTCGGGGTTGAGTACCGCGATGCCGGTGCAGCCGTCGTTCAACAGAAGGTCTTCGTAATCCCAAAGGATGCTCTCCAGCACGGGCACGTCGATATGCTCGCGGTACAAGTCGGTATGCCCGCGGCTATCGCGATGGTGGCTGGTTTCGAGCACCACGTCGACCACGCTGCCCAGCGGCCGGATCAAGTCCATGAACACGTCGAACAACCGGTTGCGCGACACGGCGGCCATAAGGACGGGGACACTGCTGTGGCTTTGCTCGTCGTGATAGGCGTCGTGCCGGTAGCCCTCGGTCGGAACGACTTGCAGGTCGTAGGAGGGGCGCACGGCCTCGGTGAGCATGAAGTTGCCGTAGCGGTCCACGCCGAGGTGCGCTTCAAGATCCTCCTCCGAGAGGTGCTCGAAGCTGCTGGTTCCGGAAGGCATCGCGCCTTCGCGGAAGACATTTCGGAAAAATTTCTTCAGGAAGCCCATCGTTGCTCTCAAATCGCTCGGCTACCGACTCTGGCATCGCGGCTGCCAGGGTGCCCTCTTCTATCCAACCGTAGGTCACATTTCTGGCAATGCGCCACGGTCTCTTCTGCCTTCCAAGGCCACTCCACTTGCCCCCGCTGCCAGTACCCAACAACCATGACAATCGCTACAATCGCTAGCCCAAAAGAAACCGTTGGAACCAAGCAGAAAACGCCGATTGACGGGTGGCGCGGCGGCCTCGTGACCAGCCTACCGCTAGTCTAGCACCGAAAAGCGTGGCGCGCGGACAATCGGCCGCCAACTTGCCCACCAACACCCGCACGCCGCGAAGGAACCTTCTCGTTGCGTTGGCGTAACGGTTCACGGAGACTGTTCCAATTCAGTCGGCGGCGGCACACAGCGAAGAACCGAGGCTACCCAACCCGACGCAAATGCCGTACACTGGGCGAAAAGGAGTTTCCAGAGACCATGCGAAGCAAACCTGCCCACTGGAGCGTATCGATAGTCGCAGCTATTTGTCTTGCAGCGACAGGCTGCGCTGAGCCCATCGGGCCGATTCACCCGGCCGATCCAACCACGGAGCCGCTCGGCGAAAACGACCGACAGTCGTGGCAAATCCTCATGCTTGGCGGCAATCGGGTGGGCCACGCGGGCACAATCATCCGGCATGTCAAGCATGACGGACAACAGCTTGTGCAAATGGACGGCTTGACGGTGCTCCGTGTACAACGTTTCGGCCAGATGACCGAGCAGCAAATCCGGCTTGCCGACCTGCAGACCCCAGATGGCAAGCTCCTAAGGGTGAGCGCATCGATCGAGCAGGGGCACGAGCCACTCACAACGGTCGGGGTGGTTCGGGGCAACCGGCTGGAACTGGAAGTCGGGACACTCGGCAAGACGACCAAACGTTCCATCCCCTGGTCTGACGATCTTGGCGGATTTCACGCCGTGGAAGACTCCCTGTTGCGCAAGCCCATGCAGCCCGGCGAGCATCGCCGCCTGACGGCCCTGATGCCCGGCCTGGCCGACCTGGCCGAGGTGGAACTGAAGGCCGTCGGCCATGAGCAGGTGACGTTGCCTGGCGGCGAGTTCAAGCTGTTGCGGATCGACAATGTGACCCATCTCGGGCCAGGGCAGGAGTTGCGCAGCGTTCTTTGGACCGATCCCGACGGCGAGGTCGTCAAGTCCTGGACCGACACGCTCAACCTCGAAACCTATCGGGTTTCCAAGGACGTGGCATTGGCCGAGTTCGAGCCGGCGGAACTCGATCTGGGCTTCGATCTCGCCGTGAAGGTCAAACGGGCCATTGCCGATCCGCATGCGACGAGGCGAGTCCGGTATCGGGTGACCCTCGACGGTGACGATCCGGCCGAGATGTTTCTTCAAGGGCCGTCCCAGCAGGTGGCGCCCATCGGGCCGCACGCCGCCGACGTGACCGTGTACTCCATTCGCCCGGGTGTGGACGGAAACCCCGATGCCCCATCGGAGACGCACGCCGAGGCCGATCTGCTCCCCTCGAATATGATCCAAAGCGACGATCCGGAAATCGTCCGGCTTGCCCGCGAGGCCGTCGGCGACGAAACGGACCCGTGGCGAAAGGCCGTGGCCTTGGAGCGGTTCGTCGGCGGGTACGTCACGGAGAAGGCTTATACGCAGGCCTTCGCCACTGCGGCGGAAGTGGCCCGCGAGCGGGAAGGCGATTGCACCGAACACGCCGTCCTGCTGGCCGCGCTGTGCCGCGCGGCGGGAATCCCGGCCCGCGCGGCCGCCGGGCTCGTCTACTTGTCGCCCCGCCGGGCGTTCTTCTTCCACATGTGGACGGAGGTGTACGTCGACGGCCGCTTCATCCCGCTCGACGCCACCCTGGCCCGCGGCGGAATCGGCGCGGCACACCTGAAACTCACCCACACCAGCCTCGAAGGCACCACCGCATTCACCGCCTTTTTGCCGATCATCCGCGCCATCGGCCGGTTGAAGATCGAAGTGATGGAGATTGAATGAGCATCTACACCCGAGACGGCGATGGCGGGCAAACCCGGCTTCCCGGCAGTGCGCCCATCTTCAAGGACTCGCCCGCGGTGGAAGTGTGTGGAACGATTGACGAATTGGGCGCCGCGCTGGGCCTGGCCCGATGCCAGCCGCTGCCCGAGAAGATGGGCCCGCTGCTTCAGAGCATTCAGCAAACCTTGCTGCAACTCAACAGCGAACTGGCCGACCCGGGGCAGCGAGGCGACGCCTCGCGGGCAATCGGCCCGCGACAGATTGCGGAACTGGAAGCCGCCATCGACGGCTACGAGTCACAGCTACAGGCGCTGCGAGCCTTTATCCTTCCCGGCACGTCGCATGCCGAGGCGGCATTGCACTTCGCCCGTACCGTATGCCGCCGGGCCGAACGCCGCGTCGTCAGCCTGGCCCGGGCGGAACCGCACCGCACCGGCGAGCATCACCTTGCGTATCTGAACCGGCTGAGCGACCTGCTTTTCGTCCTTGCACGATATGCCGTTGCCCGATGATCGGCACCGGTTTACCATTCGGCGCCGTCCGTCTCCGGGATGGATTCGCCGTGCATGAGTTCCTCGAACGACTGGCGGCGGCGGATCAGGTGCAATCCGTCCCCGCGTAGCAGCACCTCGGCGGCCAACGGCTTCGAATTGTAGTTGGATCCCATCACAAAACCGTACGCCCCGACGTTTTCGATCACCAGGAAGTCGCCTACCCGGGCGTCGGGCAGCCGCCGGGTGCACACGAACCCGCCCTCCTCCTGCGTGAAGATATCGCCCGACTCGCAAAGCGGTCCGCCCACAATCACGTCGCGCTGGGGCCGCTCGGTATCGCTGCCGGCCGGGGTGATGGCCATTGGGTGATATGCGCCGTACAGGATCGGCCGTGCGAGGTTATTGAACCCCGCGTCGACCAGGTAGAACGTGTTGTCTGCCTGCTGCTTGACCGCCCGAACCTCGGCAATCAGGTACCCGGCCTCGGCCACCAGATAGCGGCCCGGCTCGATCTCCAGCCCGACCGGATGGCCGAACCGGGCCTCCAGCCGGCGCCGAACCGCATCCCAAAGTTGGTAGTAGGCGTCCAGGTCGACGTACTCCTCGCCGTCCCGATACGGCACCGGCAACCCGCCGCCGGCGCTGATCGAGGCAACCGATGGTCCCGCCTCGCAGGCGGCGCTTTCCATGGCAGCGCATACCCGGCTGAGATGCTCCAGGTCGGTTCCCGATCCGATGTGCATGTGCAAACCGGTCACAGTCAAGTCGAACTGCTTCGCCCGCGCAAGGCACTCGCCGAGTTGCTCGTGCCAGATCCCATGCTTCGATTGTTCGCCGCCGGTATTGGTCTTCTGGCTATGACCATGCCCAAAACCGGGATTCAGCCGCAAAGTGACACCACTTCCGGGCGCTCTCTGCCCCCACTGCTCGATCATGTCGGGCGAGCCGCAGTTGACGTGCAGGTTGAGCTGGACGCAGAGTTCGAGTGATTCGGCGTCGAATATATCGGCCGTGTAGACGATGGGTGGGGGAGTGCCGTCCGGTGCGTAGCCCGCCCTTAGCGCCCGTTGAACCTCACCCGCACTCACCGCATCGACGAGTACCCCGCGCCGGCGCAAAAGATCGAGGATGGCCAAGTTTGAGCATGCCTTCTGGGCATAGCGCACCCGATCGAACATGGCCAGATCGGCAACACGTCGGACGATTCGTTCCTGATCGTAAACGAACAACGGCGTCCCGAAGCGGCGGGCCAACTCGGTCACGCTCACGCCGGCAATCTCGGTGCGAATTGTGGCGAATCCAGTTGATTCGGGCATAGATCACCTTGCAGCAGGGGGCAAACAACCTGGTTCGTCGAGTCCGGCTCGACATCGAGCAACTTAACAGGGGTGCAGGGCTCGTGGTGGCCAGTCGTTGGACTGTTGGAGTTCATGCTTCAGCGTGCAGAATTGGGTTCGTGCGTAATTCGCACGCTAGAGCGTGGACTCCAACAAAAAGCCCGTTTCGGCAACGGGCTCAACTGTTGGGAGCATTATCCCGAATTCTTGACCGGTTATGTAGGACGGGCACGAAATACAGGCCGCTTCCCGGCAGTTGCCCTGGCGTCCATACGGCCGCTTCCTTGTCTCCTTTGCGGCTTCGCGACTTCGCGGCTTTGCGTGTAATCCAGAGCCGGGCATACCTGAACGCGAAGACGCCAAGCCGCGAAGCCGCAAAGGACAAGATAGGAACACCCCCCAATCAGTGACATTGACGAAATCCTGATCACCAAGCGCCGCCGGAAAGGCGTATGGACCTGTTGCTCTGCCCTGGCGCGTCATACTGCGTTGTCTGAGAGGAATGCGTACTTTGCGCAGCATGCGGGCCACAAGGACTCAAGGGAGATTCCTGACGGTATTGCGGGATTTTCCAAAGAATCGCGTTGTAACAGGCCGACCATAACACCACAGAACAGGTGCCTTGCGCGATAGGACTTCGCGCAGGGGGCTTGGTTTGCCCAGGCCCGATGTCAAGGCTGCCACGACGCCGCCGGGGATGGGAGTGGGCCGGATGCATCAGGATTGTCCGCACAGCGGATGCGGACTCGGAGGACAATCAACTTCAGGTTCGCGACGGACGGGTAGTCGATCCGGCCTCGAGGCGAGCCGAACGCAAGGGGGGAAGTCGAATGAGGACAACCGTAGTGGTATTAGTACTGGCCTTGCTGGCGGCGGTAACCGGCTGTACGGGCCCGGCCAAGCAGAATCTGCCGCCCGCCCAGATGCTCATGGAACCGGGCCCCGGAGTCGGTGGTCCCGGACCGGGCGTGATGATGTTCCAGCCGGCTATGCCCATGGCGCAAGTTACCTCGCAGCTTGCCTTTGTCGGCCCCGAGGGCACCATGATCCAGTGGGACGTGACCATGCCTGGCATGTTCGACTCCGAGCCACTGGTCATGCCCGGCCGGCAGAACTTCGCCCAGGGCGGCATCTACCGCTTGAAGCTGACGAACATCCCGGGGCGACCGGGTGTGGAATTGTACCCGACCATCGAGGTCGGTCCCGCCATGCCGCGAACCGAGGCATTTCTCGCCCACAACGCCATTCCGGTGCAGTGGTCGGAGGAGGACTTCAACCAGATACTCACCGGCAACTTCGTGACGAAGGTCATCTACCTGCCGGATCCGGAATACCAAGAGTTGGCCTTGGCCGGTGTCGAAACGCTCGTGAGCACGCGGCTCGATCCGGGTGTCGACCCGATCGTGGAAGCCGATCGGCGGGGCTCGATCCTGGCGGTCGTCCGCTTGGGCAACAAGGACCTGGAAATGCCCGGCGAGATGATGCAAGAGGGCCAGGTAATGCCTGCCAGCCACCAACATCCCATGCACGACAGCGGTTACCAAGGCTACAGCGGCGCGCCGATGCCGATGGGGATGCCCGGCCAGCAGACCACCATGCCCAACACGTACATCTCGGGCGTCACCGGCCCGCAATACGGCATGCCCATGAGCGGCACGCCCATTGGGCTTCCCGGGCCACCGCACGTGCCACTCGGAGGCCCCGCAGGGCTGCAAAAACACGTGATGAAGAATCACACGGTGCACAACATTCCCAAACCGACCGACAAGGTGCGGATCGACGTCCGCCAGAGCCCCGGATTCAGTTACCCGAAGCCGGCCAGCCGGGCGCGCATTGTTGAGCAAACGCTCCCCGGTCCGGGCTTGTACAGGCGGCCGCTGGAAGACCGGCGGCAAGTGATCTGCCCTGACGGGACGACAATCTGCCCCGAGGGCGAGATGGGAATGGCGACTGTATCTGACTGAGAGCAATATGGTCCGTATGGCCGCCGTCTCTGGGGTTGAGTTCTCGGAGACGGACAAGAGGCACAGGCATTTGATATAAGGGAACTTCCATCCGTGGCAATGATCCGCATGCAACGCTGTACGGCACTTGGCGCCTCGGCACGCTGCGGGCGAGTTGTCGGCATTTCGGTAAGGGTAGTCGCGGCATTGTGGCTGCAAACCGCGGTGTTGCTCGGCCAACAGCCGGGAGTCCACTACCTGCACCAGGGCGTGATGCCACCGGGAGCGATTGGCAGCCGGCAACTCCAGCGTGGCGGCCCATTGCCCGGATACTTCCAGCCGGTAGAAATCAAGGCCCCTCCGGGGGCCTTGGTTTCGCTGGCCACGGAAGGGTACTTCGAGCCCGCCGCGCCCACGCCGCAAACCGTCGGCATGCTCATCGGCGGTGTGTACCGTCTGAAGGTCACAAACATTCAGGGCGCCGAGGGCCAGGAGGTCTTCCCGACCGTTGAGGTTATCGACCGCACTTACCCGCCGCGGGGGCAGGAACTCCGGTTCGCCATCCCCGTGGAACTGACGTTGGAAGACCTGCGGCTTGCGCTGGCCGGAAAGTTCGTCACCCGCGTGGTCTACCTGGAGAATCCGCGCAACGCCATGCCGGCGCCGGAGGACCCGAGGGAACACAACTGGTTTGAAGCCGGTCCCGGCCGCGACCCGCTCGCCGTGGCCGACGCACTCGGCCGGCCCGTGGCAATTCTCCGCTTGGGCGCCCGAATGCCGAAAGACCCGCAGGAAATCGATGGGCAATTCTTGTTCGGCTCACCGCCGTTGATGCGGTTTTCGTCCCATCCGCGGGCGATGCCGGCGCTGGAAGACCCGGTTACACCGGGGCAGGAACATGATTGAGCCGGGAGAGGCTGCCGTCACCATGCAAAACGCAACGCAGGCTTCTGCCGCCAGACTCGACTTCGATCGCCTTTGGCGTTTCGCGATCATCGCGTTGGGCACACTCATTCTGTGTTCGTGCCGCACGCCCGCCCCGGGGCCGGACATGGCCGCTCACCCGTATGCCGCCCACGGGGCCATGGGCCCGGGCGGCGCTTGGGCCGAAAGCTTGCCGGCCGAGGCGTTCACCGGCGCGCCCCCGCCCGAATACCCGGCGCCGCCCTACCCCGTCGAAGCCCTGCCGCAGCCATACACCGCTGAAGGTCCCTGGGCTCCGCCGGGCATCGCCCGCCCGTGGCCGGCCGATGAGTACATGTTCGACGGCGGCGACCGCGAGGAGCCCACGCGAGTGGGCCAGCAGTGGCAAGTGTACGGCCTCCATACGGAAGACACCGTCGCCCACTTCGACACGCTCGACGGCCGCACGCTGGTGGAACCGAGCAACCGGGTGCATATCTACGCGCCGCGATTCGGGGCCGTCCGGCAGGTGGTCGGGCTGGTCGGCGGCGAGCAAGCGTACCGCGCGGCCGGCGTCATGCAACCCGAAGTGCTTGCCGGACCTGCCATGGTGCAGGCGGTCGGCGCCAGTTCGCAACATCGGCAGGCCGTCGGCCAGGCCGGCGTGAGGCCGGTGGGCATTTACGAGAGCAAGCAAGGCGACGGCGTGGTTTCGGAAGCTCAAAGTCCGGTCGCCTTCCAGGACCAACTCCTGCCGTACGAAAACCTCGACGTCATCCGCCGCGGCGTCATGGAAGCGGCGGAAATGGCCTGGCTCGCCCGAGGTGTCGACGCGGCAGCCGCATGGGAGACTACCCAGGCCGTCCAGGTCGTCCTCGATCACCAGGCGGCAAAGGCCGAGGTGCAAACCGAGGCGCTGCAAGATGTATTCACGGTCACCACGCCCAAGGGCAACCCGCGGCTCCGCGTTATCAAGATCGCTTCGGAGCATTTCGTAAAACCCGGCGAAGAGGTGGCGTTCACCATCCGCTTCGACAACGTAGGCAACCAGGTAATCGGGAACGTGACGATCCTCGACAACCTGACCACGCGGCTGGAGTACATTCCCGACAGTGCCCAGTGCAGCCTCGAAGCCAACTTCTCAACGGAGCCGAACGAAGGCGGCTCGGTCGTTCTGCGGGCCGAGCTGATCGATCCGCTCGAACCGGGCGAGGGCGGCGTCCTTCGCTTCCGCTGCCGCGTGCGGTAGGCCAAACAGCCGCGGCGCATCCCCTGCACCGCCCCACTGCGCACCGACCATTGACCAAGTGCGGAGCCGCTGATAGAATGACGGCTTGCTGAGGCACGTTCCATCATGATACCGTCCGACACCCATCCCGATATCGAGCGGCGGCAGATCGAATGGTTCCGGGAAGCCTCTGCTGCCGAGAAGATTGCCCGGTCGAGGTCGTTGACGGCAACGGCCATTGCCGCATCCCGCTGCGCCGTGGCCGAGGCCAATCCGCAGTTGTCACCACGGCAAGCGTTGCTCCTTTGGATTCAACTCCACTACGGTGAAACGCTGGCCGCTCAACTCCGCCGGCTCGACGGAGATAATTCGTGATCAATCCACCGGACCTTATCGAGGCCGTGACGCCAGTTGTTCGCCTGTTGGAGTCGTTTGAGATTCCCTACTACGTCGGCGGTTCCGTTGCGAGTTGCGTCTATGGTTTTCCTCGGTCGACGCTCGACGTTGATCTAGTAGCCGACCTGGCCATGCGACACGTGGAACCCTTGGTTGAGGCACTGCGCGATCAGTACTACGTTGACGGATCGATGATCCGAGATGCGATCCGAAGGCGTGCGTGTTTCAACGTCATCTACCTGCCCACCCATTTCAAGGTCGACGTGTTCGTACTCGGCAACCGGGCATATGACCGCACGACGATTCAGCGGCGAAGAAGCAAGGCAATCGATCAGCAAGTGCCGGACGTCTTGTTCCCTCTGCCTTCCCCTGAAGACGTGATCCTGGCCAAGCTCCAGTGGTATCGGCTTGGCGATGAGATTTCCGAGCGGCAATGGACCGACGTGGTGGGCGTGATGAAAGTGCAGCACAACGCGCTCCAGCGCGAGTATCTCGACCAGTGGGCGGCTGAACTGGGTGTGGCCGACCTTTTGGCGAGGGCATGGGCGGAGGTCGAGCCGCAATGACCGAATACCGGTGTCCCGGCGAGCGATATGCCATATCGCGCGCGGTGCATCTGGGCCGGCTCGCCCGGTTCTATCCGGGCTGCCGCAACTGCAAGCACCGGCACGATACCGGCACGCTCTCGCAACGGCAGGCGAAACGCCTGAGCGAGACGGAGCACCGCGGGCACAAACCCGCGCTGTTTCAGACGGAAGAGGTTGGTGGCGGTGCTCTGGGCACACTGGTGCCCGGAACGGCACATGACCTGGCCGCCGCGCTGGGAATATGCCTGGCTCGGGGACTCTTCGATCCTCTGTCCCCGTCTAGTGGTGCGGTCCGTACAGAGACACACGAGCCGGCGGTCGTTGTGGCCGGCGACGGGCGGCCGGCCGTGGCTGAACTGGTGGCCGCGGCATGCAAAGGGCTCCGCTGGGCCGGCTGCAACGTGGTTGACCTCGGACCGGCCAGCAGCGCGTGTCTTTTGTTTGCCGCCGACCACTTGGGCGCCGCCGGCGGCCTGCTGGTCGGCAGCGGGCAAGGTGGACCGCATCGGGTCGGGCTGAAGCTGTTCGGCCCGGGCTCAATCCCTTTCTCTCATGACCGGGGGCTCGACGTGGTCCAGCGGCAGTTCGAGCAAGGAGTCGATCGGCCGACGCGCCGGTTCGGAGGGCTCCGCCGCTTCCAGTCCGAAGGGCCGTACCTCGATCTGCTCCGCCCGCACTACCACGCAATACGCCCGCTGAGGTTCGTGCTCGATAACGCCTGCCGCCCCGTCGAGGATTATCTCAACCAACTCATTGGCGGCCTGGCATGCCGGGCCGTGGCCGGCTCGGCCGACGGCACGCGGCTCTCCGAACGCGTCGTTGCCGAGGAAGCGCATTTCGGGCTGCATATCGACGATGACGGCGAACGGTGCCGGGCCGTCGATGAGCGCGGGCGGGAGGTCGAACCGGGCCGGCTCCTGCGGTTGATCGCAAGGCGGCTCGTTGGCGGCGGCGGCGAATCGGCGGGTACGATCGTCGTGCCGCGGGATATCGAGTGGCCGCAAGTCGGCGGCGGGCCCGACCCGCCCTGCACCGTCGAGGTGGTGCGGAGCGAGCCAACCCGCGCAGCAATGGCCGCGGTCATGCGGCGCAGCGAAGCCGCGTGCGGCGGCACGCCAGACGGCCGCATCTGGTACGGCACCGCCGCCGCCCCGCTGCCCGATGCACTGCACACGCTCACCCACCTGCTGGCCCTGCTCAGCCGCAGTGATCGCCCGTTTTCAATGGTCCTCGACCGGGAAGCGCCGTGCGGTTAGAATATAGCCGTTGCTTGGGCAGGCGCAGTTCACACTACTGAGGAGACATTATGCAAGACTGGCT
This sequence comes from Thermoguttaceae bacterium, assembly GCA_034005525.1. Classification (GTDB taxonomy): domain Bacteria; phylum Planctomycetota; class Planctomycetia; order Pirellulales; family Thermoguttaceae; genus PWXP01. Next base: position 40,035 of record JAVEUP010000016.1, read on the forward strand.
GGCACAGCGGACGCGAGCGTTCGACGTGTCGGGGATTCGCAAGTTCTTCGACCTGGGCGCGAAAATGCGCGACCCGATCAACCTGTCGATCGGCCAGCCCGACTTCGACGTGCCCGAAGAAGTTAAGCAGGCGGCCATTACCGCCATCCGCGAGGGGCGCAACGGCTACGCCCTTTCCCAGGGCATGCCCGTGCTGCGCGACAAGCTCCAGGCGCGGGTCGAAAGCCGTTTCGGCCATGCCGACCGGGAAGTGTTCGTCACCTGCGGCACGAGCGGCGGGCTCGTGCTGGCGATGATGGCACTGGTCGATCCCGGCGATGAAGTCATTCTGCCCGACCCGTGCTTCGGCATGTACAACGCTTTGGCCGCTATGATGGGCGGCCGGGTGGTATCGATCGACACCTATCCCGACTTCCACCTCGATCCCCAGCGCGTCGCCGAGGCGATCACGCCACGGACGAAGCTGATCTTGGTAAACAGTCCGAACAATCCGACCGGCGCGGTGGCCACGCGCGAAGAGCTTCGTGCGATTGCCGAGTTGGCGGCCGAACGGAACGTCGCCCTGTTAAGCGATGAGATCTACCACGACTTCTGCTACGACGAGCCGTGCGTCTCGCCGGCCGAGTTCAACCCGCAAACGATTGTGGTCGACGGGTTCAGCAAGAGCCACGGCATGCCAGGCTGGCGGCTGGGATTTGCTCACGGGCCGGCGGCGGTCATCCACGAGATGATCAAGATTCAGCAGTACAGTTTCGTGTGCGCGCCGCAGCCGGTACAGTGGGCCGGGGCAGCGGCAATGGAGGTCGACATTAGCGGCCACATCGACGCCTATCGCCGGAAGCGGGACATGATTGTCGAGGGGCTCCGGGACCATTACGAACTGATTTGCCCGCGAGGAGCGTTCTACGCGTTTCCCAAGGCGCCTTGGGGAAGCGGCACGGAGTTCTGCATGCAGGCATTGGAGGGGCATAAGCTGCTCGTGGTGCCCGGCGGCAACTTCAGCCGCCAGGACAGCCACTTCCGCATCTCGTATGCAGCATCAGACCCAGTGCTCCACCGCGGGATCAAGGCCCTTGTGGAATTGGCGCGGAAGGAGTAACCCGGAGTCGCCCGGATTATTCATGACGATGTAGGGTGGCGACAAGCAAGCCAAAACCTTGGTGGGCCTTCGGTTGCTTGGCCGGGCCTGCTTCCAGCGCACGACATGGAAACCACCCCGGGTCTGGCTTGCGCAGGCCCACCAAGGACTTACGCGGCCTTGTCCCACCCTACGTGGCTGGAAGGTTTCGTTCCCTACGCGCTCTTGTGCTTCGGTTCGGGCATGGGAAAGAGCTTGCCGCGGCCGAGCACGACGTCGTCGGTAATGAGGTAGTTGCTTCCGGGCGGCTGTTCGGGCAATTCGAACATGATGTCGAGCATCACCTCCTCGATGATCGAGCGGAGCGCGCGGGCGCCGGTGTCTTTCTCCATGGCCCGCTGGGCAATTGCACGAAGCGCCGGTTCCGTGAAGCTGATTTCCGCCTTCTCCATGGCGAACAGGGCCTGGTACTGCTTGACCACGGCGTTGCGGGGCTCGCGGAGAACGCGAACCAGGGCCTCTTCGTCGAGTGGCCCCAGCGCCGAAATGACCGGCAACCGGCCGACCAACTCAGGGATGAGCCCGAACTGCAGGATGTCGTCGCTGGTCACCTCGTGGAGCAACTCGCCCAGTTCGGCTTCGCCGCGGTTGGAACCCCGCTGGCCGAACCCGATAGTCCGTTTGCCCAGCCGCCGGCCGATGATGTCGTCCAGCCCGACGAACGTGCCGCCGCAGATGAATAGGATGTTTGAGGTGTCCATCTGGATATACTGTTGCTCGGGATGCTTGCGTCCGCCCTGGGGCGGTACGTTGGCCACCGTGCCTTCGAGCATCTTGAGCAATGCCTGTTGCACGCCTTCGCCGGAAACGTCGCGCGTGATGGACACGTTCTGGCTGGTCTTGCCGATCTTGTCGATTTCATCGATGTAGAGCACGCCGCGCTGGGCCGATTCGAGATCGAAGTCGGCCGCGTGGAGCAGCTTCAGCAGCAGGTTCTCCACGTCTTCGCCCACGTATCCGGCCTCGGTCAGCGTAGTGGCGTCGCCAATGGCAAAGGGCACATCGAGAATTCTTGCCAACGTCTGGGCAAGCAGCGTCTTGCCCGAACCGGTGGGGCCGATCAGGAGGATGTTCGACTTGTCGATTTCGACGTCGGAGCCGCTCGTGCCGTGCATCAGCCGCTTGTAGTGGCTATGCACCGCCACCGCAAGAACCTTCTTCGCTTGCTCCTGGCCGATGACGTACTGATCGAGCCTCTCGACGATCTGCCGCGGGGTGAGCACCTTGGTAAACAACTGCTTGCTGGTGCCGCGGCGCCGGCGCTCCTGCTCGAGGATCGACTGGCACAAGTCGATACACTCGCCGCAGATGTACACGTCGCCGGGCCCCTCGACCAGCGGCCCCACGTCCCGATAGCTCTTGCGACAGAACGAACAAAAGGCGTTCTTCTTGGTGGTGCCACTTCCGCGGCGGCCCGTGTTGAAGTCGCGTCCAGAAGGCATGCGTCGGTTTTCCCCTTTCGGGCGGTGGTGCTCAACTGAGAGTTATTACGATCGACCAGCCAGAAGAGTTTCACGACACCAAACCGATTCGTCGAAACGGCCCGAAGAACCGTGCCAATCGGAGTCGCTGCCGAACTCGGCATTGCCAGCCCTAACCCTTGCTGTCGTCATCGTTTAACTCTCGCCGTAATTGCTCCGTGAAGCTGCCTTTTATTGTTCGGTATTCCTCGTCGCTCAGCCCACCCCGGGAATGCAGTTCGCGGAATTTCGCCATCAATTCGTGCGTCTCGTGTTCCTGTTGTGCCGGGTGCGGGCGGATTTTCGCAATAACGTAAATACCGACCGCGATCAGGACCGCAAGCACGGCAAGTCCGAGGACCAACTCTTCCATCCCGCCGCGCAGCAGCCAACCCCAGCCCCCAGCCAGCGTTGGTACAAACAATATCGCAGTCGAACAGTCGCTTGCCACCTGCGTTATTATGTACGCTCAGCCCAAAGAAGTCCAGCCAGCCGAGACACATTCCCCCGAACGGGCGCTGCGGCGCAACAGCATATTCCTCTTAGGCTAGTCCCCCCAAAACCCCAGATTTTGGCTCTTCCGTTTCTAGGTGCGAACCGGTGACGACAAGACGTAGGGTGGGTGGTTCCGGATGTCTCAGCATCCTTACTTCACCCACGCGCCATGCAGTTCTGCACCTGAAAACGGAAGAGCCACCCCAGATCATGTCTTCCCATTTCTCCCCTTTTACCTTCTTTCCTTCTCTGGTTTGGGCACTGCCAATGACGCATCCTCGGTAGCCAGTATTAACGCCAAATTGCAAAGTCATGATCGACGCCACCCACCCTGCCTGCCTTTTGACGCACCCTGCCTGCGCCAACGTAAATGCCCCATATTCCCCAGGCTGCGTATGGCCTTCATCCGATCCTGTCGGCATGCTCGTATCAAGTAGGCCGTCCGGGATGGTCGATACGATTTACGTCGGAATGCGTCTGTTGTTGCGCGCCGGTCTTCCTGCGGGCGTTGACCGTCCGGGTCGTGGGCGACGGAACGGTGGCACAAGGACCGGCTTGCTGAGCAGAAGGACAACTCGATGTCGCGTGGATGGATCGGGCAAATCGTCGTGGTGGCCGCCCTGGGCACCCTCGGGGTTGCGGCGGCCGGACCGCGCGTCGCGCTGCCCGAGCCCATTGTCACCCAACGCACCTCGTTTGCCATACCATTTAGCGTTCCGGCGGCAAGTCCCGCCCAATCGGCCCCGGTGCAAGTGGTCCTGCTGGTCTCGCGCGACTCGGGCGTCAGTTGGCGCACCTACGGCCAGGTTCCGCCGGAAGCGGGGCATTTCGTCTTTCAGGCCGACACGGACGGCGAGTACTGGTTCAACATTCAGAACCGCGACCGGGCAGGCAATTCCTGGCCGCGGTTGACCGAGGTTCCGGGACTCCGCGTCCGAGTCGACACTACTCCACCACAAGTTCGGGTATCTGCCCGGCGAGGCGAGAGCGGGGAAGTGACCGCGCAGTGGCGAATTGACGATGCCAACTTTCGGCCCGAGGGTGTGAAGGTCTCCTATCGCTCTGCCGACGACACTGAGTTTCAGGATGTCGCGCTGTCCAGCCATCACCATTCGAGATCGGGCGACGCGTTCCTTGGCGAGGTGACCTGGTGGCTCCGGCAGGACGTTCGCGCAATCGAGGTCCAGGTCGAGGCGACGGACAAGGCTTCCAACCGGGCCGTGGCGACGGCCACGGCGGAAATGGCCAGCGATGCACCGCCGCCGGACCGTTCAACGGAGTCCTCGACCCCGGGCGAGAGTTCACCTGTGAAGCCTCCGCAACGAGGCGGCTACGGCCAGCCCTGGCCGGCTCAGCCCTATCCGTCCGTGGCCAGCGAATATCGGCCGCAGAAGCCCGGCGGCGGCGGTGACGCGCCTCTCCTTCTGCCACCACCCGGGCAGGTGCGCCCGGTAAACTCACGCCTGTTCGAGTTGGAATTCGACGTCGATTCGATGGACCCTGCCACCATCTCCCACGTCGAGCTGTGGGGTACCCGCGACGGCGGCCGGTCTTGGCGGAGCATTTCAATGCATCAGGGGGGCCGCAGCCCGATCCTGGCAAAGGCCGACGAGGAAGGAATCTACGGTTATCGCGTCGTAGTGCATGGCCGGAGCGGCACAAGCCGCACGCCTCAGCCGGGCGATCCGCCCGACATCTGGATTCGCGTCGACCTGACCAAACCGGCTGCACGCATCACGTCGGCCGAGGAAGGCGCCGGCCCGGAAGCCGGTCACCTGATCATCACCTGGACGGCGGAAGACGTGGAGTTGGCCGAAGAACCGGTCAGCCTCGCCTACGGCCCGCGGCAGGGCGGCCCGTGGACCACCATCGCCAAGGGACTCCCCAATTCGGGCCGCTACGCCTGGCCGCTGCCGGCCGACGCCCTGGGGCCCATCTACCTCCGGCTGGAGGTGCGCGACGCGGCAGGCAACGCGGCCGAGTTTGAAACGAACCAGCCGGTTGTGCTCGACCGTGCCCCGCCGAAGGTCCACATCCGCGAGGTCCGCCCGCTGAGCGATGCCTCCGGCCAACCGGCCCCCAGACGCTACATCTTCCGGTGAGTTTCTGCTAGACTCAGGGCATGGCAAAACCAATCCCTGCAACCGACTTCCTGGCGAAGCCGTGCCCCGTGCCGGCAGTTTGCGTTGTGTTCGGCGACGACGACTTCCTGCGCCGGCAGGCGATCATCGCCCTGCGCGACGCTGTGCTGGGCGGAGACGACGCTGAGATGTCCCTGACCCGGTTCGAGGGGCGCGACGCCGAGCTTCGCGACGTGCTCGGCGAGTTGGAAACCTTCGCCATGTTCGGCTCCGGACGACGACTCGTGGTAGTCGAACAGGCCGACGATTTCGTGACGCAGTATCGCGCTGAACTGGAAAGCTACGTCGCCAAGTCCGTTGAAACGGGGGTGCTGCTGCTGGAACTGAAGTCCTTCCCGTCAAATACGCGGCTGTATAAGGCCGTTGCAGAGACCGGTCTGGCCGTTAACGCCAGTGCGCCAAAAGGGGCGCAACTCGCCCGGTGGCTGACCGCCTGGACCCGCCGCACTCATGCGATCGAGATCACCGCGCCGGCGGCCGAAATGCTGATCGAACTGACCGGCCCCGAACTGGGGCTGCTGAATCAGGAGGTGGCGCGACTCGCCCTGAGCGTTGGCAGCGACCGGCGGATTACGCCGGAACTGGTTAAGCAGCAAGTGGGCACATGGCGAGCGAAGACCGCGTGGGAAATGATCGACGCGGCGCTCGACGGGCAACTGCCCGAGGCCATTCGCCAGCTCGAGCTGCTGCTAGGCGCCGGCGAACAGCCCATTGGAGTGCTCGGGCAAATCAGCTATTCCTTGCGCCAAATGGCCGCTGCCACCCGACTGATCCTGCAGGGCGAGGCGACCGGGCGCCGAGTCGCCGTCTCCCAGGCACTGGAGCAGGCAGGCGTCCGCGCCTTTGTGATTCACAAGGCAGAGTCGCGATTGCGACGCCTCGGACGACAGCGAGCCCAGCGGCTGTACCGCTGGCTGCTCGAAGCCGACCTCGACCTGAAAGGCGCCAGCACTCTCCCGCCACGGCTCGTTCTGGAGCGGCTCATCGTCCGCCTGGCCGCCCCCGCAAACACCCTGGATCGCCCAGCTTGCCTCGCGTGATCCGGCTTGCACGGTTCGGAGAAATGCGTTATGCTCCCGCCCCTCTTCTGTGGGCTAATGACCGGCAGACGCCGTTTCCGCGTCAGGCTGGATGCGGCCACCGGCCGCGGCTTCACTCGTCGGGTAATTCTCATGGCAGGCAACCCTTACCGCTCGACACAATTGGTTGGCCTGCTCTGCATGGCCTGCCTGGCGGCGGGGTGCGCGTCGCAATCGCCTTGGTCGGCAAAACCAAAGGCATCGAAACCGCCCGACCTGCCATCGGCAGACTCACCCGCGGCTGGGATCACCACTTCGGCCACGGCCCCGCAGGAACCGACCCGGCATGCAGATGCCACGCAAATGCAGGAGGTCATGGCCGAATTGCAGCGGCTGGGAGCCTTGGACCCGGCTGCTCGCGACCAGTTGACCGCCGACCTGCAGAACACGGACCCGGCGCTATGGCCGGGCCTGCTGCACCAGGCACGCGCCGTGGCGGCCTACCGGCAGCGCGCGGCCCAACAGCAGACCGCGGCCCAGGTTACGCCCGCAGGGTATGCCGCGACGGCAATGGCCCCGGCAAGCGCGTGGCCGCAGTTCCCTCCGCCTCCGCAACCAAGTGGGTATCCACCTGCCGACGCGGCGCAGCACGGCGTCGCCCCGCAGCCGATCGACCGGCTGCCGGTCGCGTCGCGCGCGGCAATCCGACCAGACGGCGCCCCGCAAGAGCCATTTCCCAGCACCGCCTTTCCGCACGTCGACATGCCTGCCGGAACGGAGGAAACCCGCCCATTACAGTCGCCGCCCGCGGCCGTTCCCGATGATCGGGCGGCCCCCGACACTCCTGCCGAGATGCACTCGGACGATGCTGCATCGGCGAGCGCAGCCGCTCCATCCCCTCGGCAAGGTGACGGGCAATTGGTCTCCTACACGGCCGAGAAGGAACTCGACTGGTCCGAACACGTCGATTCCGCTATCCGGCTGCTCGAGAAGTCGTCGGGCACCGGCGCGGAAGAACAGGTCCGCCTGCGAATGCTTCACTTGGCAAAGGGACAATACGACGACGCGGTGCGGGCTATGGCCGACCTTTCCGCAAGCGAACAGGAGTTCTGGTCCACCCAGTTTCATGGGTTGAGGACGCTGCTGGACGATTCGCGGAACCCCGACGCTCCCGGCCGGACGGCGGAAGCGAAGCAAGTGCTGGCGGAGGCAGCATCGCAATTGGGCGAGCTGGCTCCCCTGGTCGTCCGGAACCTGGCGTTCTGTACGCGAGTCCACAGCTACGGTTGTTTCGAACCGTTTGCATCGTACGAATTTCAACCCGAACAACGGGTGCTCCTGTACGCCGAGGTCGACAACTTCACCAGCGAGAGCACCGCCCGCGGGTATCACACGTCGCTGAAGAGCAGCTACCAATTATTCGACGCCCGCGGCCAGCGCGTCGCCGACGAAGAGTTGGCCATGACCGAGGAACTCTGCCAGAACCGCCGCCGCGACTTCTTCATCGTGTACGACTTTCACCTTCCCCAGCGCATCTTTCCCGGCAAGCACACCTTGCGGCTGACCATCGAGGACCTCAAGGGCAAGAAGATCGGCGATTCCTGCATCGACCTGGAGATCATCGCCGAACGGTAAAAGGGGTCAGGAGCCTTTTTGGGAGACTGGGTATTTTCCGTAGTCTAAGCGAACTTCTTCGGGCGGCCGCGAGGACGAAGGGTTGAATCAAGATGCAGGCGGTGGGCAATCGATTCGAGCCAATCGTCTGTTCCCAGGGGACGGCTACGGTCGATGCTGTGCCTGACCTTCTTCCTGTCGGCCTCGTTCAAGACAGCATTCACGCGATCCACCCAACCTGGCGTGCGAGCGATGGGCCACGGCGACAGCTTGACGGCAGACTTGCCACCACACCAATTCCACAGACTCCCCCATTGCCAGTCTTCAGCCCTTGCAACCAAGCCGGCGGCCAGCGCATTTCGCTCGACGTAACGGCACACAATATGGAAGTGCTCATCATCTTGAACAGGAAAGCTCTTGTATCGACCTTGGTAGATGTGCCCTTCACCGGTCGTGTGGTGGTGGGCATGGTAGCGAGCGGTGTGGGTCATGGTGACCCAGTGTAGCAGTCGGGCCATTGCCCCGTCTTCCCGCGGCCGGAGGACCATGTGCCAATGATTCGGCATCCACTGGTAAGCGAAAAGGTCGACAGGATACCGCTGGAGCCCCTCGACCAACACCTTCTCAAAGGCTTCGTAGTCATGTGCCTTGTGGAAGATGTCTTGGCGAGCGTTCCCCCGATTCAGCGCGTGATAGATCCCGCCCGCTTCGTCGGCCCGCGGTGGTCGAGGCATGGTGCACTCCTCGGCACGAAAGGACTTCTGCGATGGAAACGAATCGTACCCATCAGAACCGCCTGCGTCAACCCAGGACCCTTACAACACCTATTCTGCGTTTAAGGCTCCTGACCCCTTTTCCGAGCCCGGGCACCTGCATCCCTGCCGACAGTACAGTATAATAAGGCGGTGTGAATCGACAATGTCGCGCTGGTTCCTTCGCCTCGAACCGAATGGACCAAGGAACTGGGGAATGCGTTGTTTGACCCCAGCTTTGCCGAGCTACTATGGAGGACGAGAGATGAAACGTTCCATTCTGTTGCTGCCGCTTCTGCTTTGCTCGACGTTCGCCTTGGCCGGTACCCAATGGCCGCAACTGCAGGGTAACGGGCTGCGGTCCGGCAACGCGCCGACGGTCGATATTCCCGCGGACCTCGGCCTGCTCGGTGCCGTGCCGCTGACCGACGGAATCTACGCTGCTCCGGCGGTGGACGGCCAGACGGTCTACGTCGTCGACGGTTCAGGCGTGGTCCACGCGATTTGCGCGGAAACCTTGCAAGTACGCTGGACCTTCGCCACCCGCGGCGGGCCGGGAAACGTCAATAACGTCTCGTCGCCGGCCATTGCCGGGCCGTACCTGCACTTGGGGACGATGTCGGGCTACTACTACGTGCTCGATCGGGAGACCGGCCAGGTCGTTACCGAACTGGATTGCCGCGAGCCGATCTTCTCGGCGCCGGCGGTGGGCGATGAGCGGGTGTACTTCGCCACGCTCGGCGCCCGGGTGTACGCGGTCGAGCCGGACGGCGAGGTCGCCTGGACCTGGGATTTTGTGAAGGAAGTGGTCGATTTCGACGGCGACCGATGGAGCGGCGAAAGCTGGCTGGAAGCGCGCGGCGACCGCGTCACCTGGCGCGACCACTTCGTTTGCTCGCGCGATATCTCCTTAATCGACAAGACGGTGGTCATACCCGCCGGCGGGCGCACGGTATTCCTGACCGACGCCGGCACCGCACCCGAACTGCGGGTGATCGGCGAAATGCCCGCCTACCACGGCCGCGAATACCCCGCCACGTTCGGCCAGAGCGCCGACGAGGACGGCAACGTGTACGTGCAGTGGCACCGGCGGGACAACGCCGGCCGGCTCGACGTGCTGCGCCTAACCGACGACGGCTTCGAGGCCGAGCTTGTGCCTGGAACGGAAACGTACATCAATCTGCCGGACCTGCTGTCCTTTGCCTCCGTGAGCATCCGCGACGGCAAGGTGTATCGCGTCCGGCCTGAGCAGGGTCGCGGGCTGTGCCGCCACGCCCTGGACGCCGAGAAGCCCGAGGTGCTTTGCGCGGCCGCGTCGATTTCGCCGCCGGTGCTCACGCGCGAGCACGTCGTGTACGGCGGCCTGGACGGCCGGCTGTACGTGGTGCCGCTTGCCGGCGGCGAGACGAGGTCTTACCCAACCGCGTTCGGAACGCCCATTTCCGCTCCGCTGGCGGTGGCGGGCGGCCGGGTGTATGTGCCCAGCGAGGATGGCTATCTGTACGTATTCGGCGCCGGCGGCCAGGCCGCGCCGCCGGCGGAACCGCTTGGCATCGAGAAGATCCGCAGCCCGTTGACGGGTCCCCTGGCCGGTCCGGAACACGACTGGTATACGAACTATGGCGACTTCAGTTCGACCAACGCGAACGACCAGGGGCTCGATCTGCCGCTCCGCATGCGCTGGGTGCGGCGGCTGGCCGGAACGGTCAAGCATATTCCCGTTTGCGGCGGCGGGCGGATGTACACGCACACGGCCGAAGGGCAAATCCTCGCGATGGAACAAGACACCGGGCGCCTGCTGTGGCGCCGCTATTGGCCCGGGGTTTACTGTTCTTTCACTTCACCCCTGTACGTGGACGGCAAGCTTCTGATCCCGCAGGTGGGCCTGCGGCGGTCGATGGTGCGATGCCTCGACGCCGCCACGGGCGAGTTGCTGTGGGAGGCCCCGTTCACCGGCTCGCCAAGCTGGAGCCGGCAGTTCCCGCCGCTGGTGCACGGCAACGTGGCCATCTACGCCTCCGGGTCGGGTGAATACGCCGCGCAGGGCAGCGAGAAGCCGTATACTTTTCGCGGCGATCCCCAGCCGACTCCCGACGACCGCGAGGTGATGAGCATTATCTACACCAACGACAACCCCTTTTACCCGCGCGACAACCGCCCGCTGCTGTGGGCATGGAACGTCGAAACCGGCGAACTCCTTTGGCAGCGCGATTTCTCCGAGTACGGCCGGGGCGGAAACGACTGCGGTATTTGCCTGTACGATGGAAAGCTGTATTACTCGACGTTCTTCGGGTATTCGGCCAGCCAGCGGGCGCGGCGCGGCCTGCCGCCGGAGAACAACGGCCTGACCGCCTGCCTCGATCCGGATACCGGGGAGGTGATCTGGCTGACCACCAAGTACTTCGTCACGGCCAAATGCACCGTGACCGGCCACAATGGCCGCATCTACATCGGCGGTCACAACCGTGCCTCGGAGGACACCAACGACCGCTTCGTCTGGTGCCTCGACGCCCGCGATGGATCGCTCATCTGGCAGTCCGACCCGGTGACCTCGGCGTTGAACGTCATTACCGTGGGCGAGCAGTTCATATTCTCCAACGCCTTGCGCGGGCGAGGGAACGTGTTCGACCGTGCCACGGGCAAGGTGGTCGGCGGGGTTGACCACAACTACGCCTGTTGCCGGTTCACCATGTCCGGCCCTTACGTGTTGGGGGCGAATATGGACATGATCGACCTGTCGACCGGCGGGAAGCTGGTATCGACCGGCCCGGCCATCGACTCCCGCGAGTGCCTCGGGGCGATTATTTCCAACGGCCGGATGTTCTACATCTCTCAGGCGAGCGGCTTCATCGTATCGCAGACCTACGGCGAGGAGGCGCGGCGGCTTCCGGCCGTGTGGGAGCGAGACGGGGCGCCCCCCTAATTGGCTGTGCTCGGAAACGGCTGAAGAAGATCGGTTTGCAGAAGAGACGCTGCCTGTTCCGGTTGGGGCGGGGCGCGAAGGTTTGCCGGAACCATCGGTTTTTCTTCCGAGAGGGCGGCCGGGTATCCGAGAAGTTCAGGGAGGGTGTCCCGTTTGCATCGCGTGGCATTCTCTGGTAAACTGTGGACGTTGGTATTTGTCCGGTACCCGTTGAGAAGGAGATCGGTTCGGCTACCGGCGGTTCCGTTCAACGGGGAGTTTCGACCGTCGTGCATCAGGATCAGTTACCCGGGACTTTCTTCGGCCCTTCCACTCTCGTACACCTTCTGCGGCACCGCGCGCGATGCCAACCCGACGATACGGCGTTCGTCTATCTGGTCGATGGGGAATACGAGCAGGTTGAGTTGACCTACAGGGAGTTGGACCGGCAAGCCCGGGCCATCGCCGCGTGGATGCAAGAGTGGGGGTTGGAAGGGGAACGGGCCCTTTTGCTCTATCCGGCGGGCTTGGAGTTCATTGCCGCTTTTTTCGGGTGTTTGTACGCGGGTGTGGTGGCCGTGCCTGTCTATCCACCGCGCCGAAACCGGTCCCTTGCCCGAATTCAGTCGATCGCCGACGATGCCGAGGCCAAGGTCGCATTGACCACCGACACGGTGCTCAACCGCGTCGAGCCACTGATCGACGAAACGCCGCATCTGAAGGAGCTTACGTGGCTGGCCACCTGCCGCGTGCCCCCCAGCATGGAGGAACAGTGGGATGCACCCGACGTGCATGGCCACACGCTGGCGTTCTTGCAGTACACGTCAGGCTCGACGGGCACCCCTAAGGGGGTTATGCTTAACCATGCCAATTTGGTGCACAACTCGGCGCTGATTGCCCATGGGTTCGAGCACACGCGAAGCAAGAACGGCGTCTTCTGGTTGCCGAGCTATCACGACATGGGGCTGATTGGCGGCATTTTGCAGCCGCTTTACGCGGGCAGGCCGAACGTGCTCATGTCGCCGATGAGCTTCTTGCAGAAGCCGTATCGCTGGCTGGCGGCCATTACGCGGTTTCGTGCCACGACCAGTGGCGGGCCCAACTTCGCTTACGACCTGTGCATTCGCAAGATCACCCCCGAGCAACGTGCGACACTTGATCTGAGTTGTTGGGAACTCGCCTTCAACGGCGCGGAACCGGTCCGGGCTGAAACCATTGATGAATTCTGCGAGATGTTCGGCCCGTGCGGATTTCGCCGCGACGCCTTTTATCCCTGCTTCGGACTGGCCGAGGCCACGCTGATTGTCTCCGGAGGATTTGCGCACGATCCACCGGTCATCCGGACGTTCGAGGCCAAGTCGCTCGTTTCCGGGCGGGTCGTCGATGCGGAACCGGACGATGAAGGCGTCCGCAGCCTGGTCGGTTGCGGTCAGAATCTGCCCGACCAGCAGATCGTCATTGCCGACCCCGAGACGCAAACCCGGTGCCCCCAGGGGCAAATCGGCGAGATTTGGGTTCACGGTCCCAGCGTGGCGATGGGCTACTGGCGGCGGAGCGAGGAAACGAAGGCCACGTTCCAGGCCACGTTGAAGGACACCGGCGAGGGGCCTTTCCTACGCACTGGCGATCTTGGGTTCCTGCTCGAGGGCGAGCTGTTCGTGACCGGGCGGCTGAAGGACTTGATTATCGTCCACGGAGTGAACCACTACCCGCAGGATATCGAACGCACTGTACAGCAGGCGCATTCCCGCTTGCGGCCCGACTCCGGTGCCGCCTTTACTGTCGAGGAGGGCGGCCGGGAGCGGTTGGTGGTCGTTCACGAAGTCGAACGGCGGAAGACCGCCGATCTGGATGCGATTTGCGAGAAGATTCACCGCGACGTCGCCGGCGAGCATGAATTGGGCGTCGACGTGATCGTGCTGATCCGGGCAGGCAGCGTGCCGAAGACGTCGAGCAATAAGATTCAGCGCCACGCCTGCCGCGACGCCTACCTGAGCGGCACGTTGGACGTCGTGGGCGAATGGCGGGCCGAGGAGGCGCACGGCGAGGCCATCGGACGCGTGGTCCGCGCCGTTCAGCGAGAAACCCAGCCGGCCGAGTCCGACGATTTGCGACTGACCACCGATCACGGCGTCAAAGCCCGAAAACGGGTGGCGGAAGTCGTCGCAGAGGAGATTCGCCGGGTCGGCAAGGAGCGGGTAGCCGGTCTAGCGCTCGATACGCCGATTGCCGAGACGGGGCTCGACTCGCTCGAACGGATGGAGATTCTCGCCGGGCTTGAAGAGCGGTTCGGCGGCCGATTTCCCGAGGACGTCCTGCCGGACCTCGAAACCGCCAACGACGTGATCGCCGCGGTGGAGAAGTACCTGGGGACGGAACCGCGGGAGAAGGGGGGCCGCAGTGCCGCCGACATCCCTCCCGAACACTACCGCATCGATCAGTTCCCGGAATACGTCCGACTGAAGCAGAGCCTGGGAATGCTCGAGTTCTCGGGCCTCCGCAACCCTTTCTTCAATCCGCTCGAAGGGGCAACAACCCACGTGACCCGGTTGGGCGGGCACGAAGTGGTGAACTTTGCCAGTTACAACTACCTGTGCATGTCGGGCGACCCGAAAGTTGCCGAGGCCGTCAAGGTGGCCGTCGACCGGTACGGCTCGAGTGCTTCGGCCAGCCGTCTGGTGGGCGGCGAGAAGGTGCTCCACGGGGAACTGGAGCGGGAGATCGCCGATTTTTTGGGCACCGAAGCGGCGCTGTGTCTCTTCGGTGGCCACGCGACCAACGAAACGGTTATCGGGCACTTGTTCGGACCCGGCGACCTGATCCTCCACGACGGGCTGGCGCACAACAGTATCGTGCAAGGTTGTATTCTGTCGGGTGCCCGGCGGCGCCCCTTCCCACATAACGACTGGCAAGCCGCCGACGAACTGCTGCGCGACTACCGCGGCGACTACCGTCGCGTGCTGCTCGCCATCGAGGGGGTGTACAGCATGGATGGCGACACGCCCGACCTGCCGCGATTCGTCGAGGTCGCCAAGCGGCACAAGGCCCTGATGATGATCGACGAGGCGCACTCGATCGGCACGATCGGGGCCACTGGTCGGGGGATTGCCGAACATTGCGGCGGCGTGCCGCGTGAAGACGTGGACATTTGGATGGGTACGGTCAGCAAGGCGCTGGGCTCCGGCGGCGGGTTCATCGCCGGCGGCGCGGCCCTGATCGAATACCTGAAGTACACGACCCCCGGGTTCGTGTTCTCCGCTGCCATGCCGCCGCCGGCGGCGGCGGCGGCCCTGGCATCGCTGAAGCTCCTGCGCGCCGAGCCGCAGCGCGTCGAGCAGTTGCAGAAAAACGCCCGGCTCTTCTTGGAGTTGGCCAGGGAGCGTGGATTGAACACGGGAACAAGCGATGGCACGCCGGTCATTCCGGTCATCCTCGGCAGTTCCGTGCATTGCTTGCAGCTTTCCGATGCCATGCTGAAGCATGGGATCAACGTCCTGCCAATCCTGCACCCGGCGGTCGAGGAAACGGCCGCCCGGCTGCGATTCTTCATCACATCGCGGCACACTGAAGAACAGATTCGCCGCACGATCGACGTGCTGGCGGAGGAACTAGCGAAGATTCGTCCGGAGTCCCTTTCCCCGATGGCCAAGAGGTGAAGCTTGCTGACTGAAAACGAGGTTGCTCGAACCTGGCGGCGGTTGTTTCGTGGCGGCGACCGCAGCGAAGAGACATTTGAGCGAGCGGAAATCCTGCTCGAAGAACTCCGCCCGGAAAGCCCGCTTAGGCACCGGCTGGAAGCCGAACTGAGCGAGCTGAAAAGGTTGAATCCAAAGAAAAGGCCCCGCGTAACGAGCGGGACCTGAGGATCGCTTCCGTTTGGGGGCCCAGGGGTTTGTGCCGTTGCCGGGTCCCATGCGGGTTGCAGGCAAAGGGCATGGTTCCCTGCAAATGGGTGCGCGCCGTCGGCAGCGTGTTTGAAGAGGACAGTGCCGTTTTCGCAGCGGAATCGTTGATCGACCATGCATTCTGGCCGTTTGTGCGACGAACACCGTGATGGTCTTCCGCGAGAACGGCTCCTCTACCGGTTCACTTCAATGCCGATGTTGAAGCCGTGGACGAATACGCTTTGCCGGTTGTTGGTCATGTCGATGCCCATGCTGGGGGCATTTGAGGCGTTAACCAGGTAATTGACCATGCCCGAGGGCCGGGCGATGGAGTCGATCCAGAACCCGGTCCAACCGGCTTTGAGCGAGATGGCCCGCGTGAACTGATAGTGCGTGTTGAATCTGATTTCGAAGGCCGGGCTGAACTCGACCGCACTTGCCCGATGGTGGAACGTCTGCGGACCCACGGCATAAGGCACCCCCGTAAGCCCTAGGTTGGGATCCAGGTCGGAACCGAGCACCCCGGTTTGCGTGATGCTCTGGTTGTTAATGCCGGCGAAGAACCGCCCTTCGCCGGACAGTCGCCATCGGCCGTGCTGCCGGAACCATCGCACGCCGATCTGCGGCCCAATCACGTTGTTTTCCGCCTGGGTGTCCCAAATGCTGTCGCCCAACGCGCTAAGGTTGAGAATGCCCTTGCTGTTGTAGGGTTCTACACTGGCCCAATCGTCGATATCCAGGAGCCACGGAGTGGTATTCCCGGCTACGCGTCCGTGCGAGGCTTCTGCGTTGGTTTGTGGAATGTCAGATTCATCGTCATCGTCATCGTCTTCTTCGTTAAGTTCAAATTTCTGCCCGAATCCCTCAACCTTGAACTGGTCGCTGAACTCGAGGTAGCGTGCTCCGGCGAAGAACTCCAAGAACCCGCCCCTGTGCAACTGCCGGGTACGGTACAGCATGTTCAACTCGACATTCCAGTGCTCAGTCCGGTTGGTCACGGTCATGGTGTCGAAGATGACTGGCAGATCGAGGAGTCCGGACCGAACCCAGAACTCGGGGTCAAGGCTTACCATATCTATGTAATAGCCTTGCAGAAACTGCCGGTTCGCCGCGCCGTACGGGGGATCCTCAAAGACGACACTCACGTTGTTCATCTCGACCACCTGGTTCTGAGCGTGGAGGTTGTATGTGCTGACGAACCATCCCCAGCGGTCAATAATGCGTCCCACGTCGAATCGCTGGCTGCCGCTTAGACCCGACGAACGCAGCATGCTGGTGTCGTGGGAGTTGGTCTGTATGTATTGGTTTGCCGGGATGCTGTCTGTTCCAAACCACACCTGACGCGAGGGGACAGGCTCGCCCGCAACAGCCGGCTGGCCAATCGTCTGCGTGGCCGGCCTGCTGATGTTCCAATACACTTGGTCGAAATTGAAGAAGAACCCTTCGGCCGGTTGCGGACCGTTGCCGTACGGGCTGACTTCGGCAGGAGCCCAAAGCTGCACCTCCCGGAAATCCTCCCCCAAGGCAGGTAAGACCGCCCAGAGTACCAGCAATCCGACTAACAACGACGAGCGTGTACGGTTTGACAACATTTTCTTCAATCCGATCAGGTTTGCACGAACGAGGCTTACGAGCCCTCCCGCGCGGAGCGGCCCGTCCTAGCTGTGACGATAGTATCGGACGTGACGGCCGTAACAGTTGAGTAAGAAAGGCAAGCCCTGCGGAAAAACGGGGGTGTGCTGGCCAATCCGAAGAGAAAATGCAAGGAATAGGCAACGAGGGAGGACTTGCTGGCCCTCGGGAGGGCACCCCGTCCGGTTGCCGGAAGGCTCAGGAGTCGGGAACGAAGTTCGATATCTCGTCGGGCTTGGGGCTCTCTCGCCGGTTCAGCTCCCGAATGCTCGACGTCTGTGGAGCCACCCCGAAGCGTTCCGCGAGTCTGTCGACGATTGCCAGGCAATCGTCGACCCTCCGCCAATCGACCGCCGCACGGGACGCTCTCCGGAAAGCCTCCACAGCCGCCTGCTTGTCCTCCGGAGTGGCACGGCGTTGGATGGTCGGATAGATGAAGTCCTCTTCGTTTTCGATGTGTCGGAGCAGTATATCGGAATACGCGCGGGCGTGCTCCCCGAACTTCCGGTATGCGGCCGACACTTCCGCGGGGAGAGCCATTTCTGCGTCGAATGTCCCTGAAGCCGTCTGCGCATCGTCCGAGTGGACTGAACTGCTTGTCTGCTCGCGGGAGTGAATGACTCGGACAGCCTCTTCGATGCTGCGCAGGTGCATGGAGCAGAGTTCGTGGTCGTGAAACGTGCAAGTGCCATCGTCGTCAATCGCTACGCTCGCCAGGCTGACGCCTGCCAGACCGAAATAGGTCTCCTCCCGTCGGAAATGCCACGTTTCGACAAATACCTGAAAGAAGACAATTGCTTCCTGGACCGCTTGGCAATCTAACTGTTCCCGCCTGCCCGGCGCCGACCATCGCTCAGCTATGCGTTCCAGGCAATTTAACGCCTGCTCGGTCACACGATGCTCGGCGATCAGAATACTCACCGGTTCCAAGTCGGCCGCCGCCTCAAGCCATCGCGATGAGAATCCTTGACTGGGCATGGTCATTTTTCGTAGTCCTCGATCGCAAGCGGGCGCTAATTATGCCAATTATATGTGTCAATAATTTAGGGTCAACCCCCCGAGGCGCTCCGCCGCGAATCCAGGGGTGGTTTGCCTGTTGGTCGGCTGGGTCTATCTAACTCGGGACGCAAGAGACTGGACGGTACTGGAATATCCCCGGCAGAAGGATACACTTCAGTATAGTGGACTGGCAGCTTCTTGCGGGGACGCCTTCTCTGCTACCGGCAAGAGGGGGGAATCCTCGTGAATGGCCAACTCTGTTCGAAAGGAAGGACCGCCCTGATGATCCCATCCGATGGATCGATGCGCAGCCCCAATGCGGTGGGTCGCCCTATGGAAGTCCTCTTGGTTGAGGACGACTTGGAGGACGCGGGGCTGACCATCGAGGCGTTGCGGGCGAGTGAAGTGCCCTGTCGGGTCAGTCTGGTTCGCGATGGCGAGGAGGCCCTTGAATTCTTGCGTCGCCAGGGCCGCTATGCCCGCGCCCCACGCCCCGACATCATCCTGCTCGACGTCAACCTGCCGAAAAAGGACGGTCGAGAGGTGCTGGCCGAGGTTCGCGCCGATCTGGAACTGCGACGGATTCCTGTGGTCGTTCTCACGGCATCGACGACGCATCGCGAGATCCTGAAGCAGGAGAAGCTCTTCGTCGAAAGCTACATGACCAAGCCGGTCAATCGCGAGGCCTTTCATGCAGTGGTGAAGTCGCTGCGAAAGTACCTGCTTGACGACATTGTCTTGCCTAAGTGAGGCAAGGCAGGCTGTCCTTGCCGGTTGTGCCGATTCTGCTTGACAGGGTGACCAAACCGAGCCGATGCTTCTTTGGGCGGCTTCCGTTTTGGCGGCCGGCTTGATTGGCGGATGCGACGCGGGCTGGCATTGCCATCATGCCGCGGCAGGCAATCCAAGGAACCAGGAGTTTCGCCATGCATGCCTTTCTACTCTCTTTCTTGGCCTTGGCGGCCGATTTGAACTCGGCGCCGTATTCCCCGATGGCCGAGTGGCAGACCCCAGCAGGCGAGTCTTTCGTTGGCGAGACTGCCGGAAACGACATGCCGGTGCCCCTGATCGAACGCGCCGGCCCGGTGCCGGGGCTGGCGGAATCTTGGGGATCGATGCCTGCCTCGACCTCCTGGGGTTGGCCTCGGGTGCGTCGAGGACCGCGACTCTTCCCACCGAAATACCCGGCCAACCCGCAGTACTACCAGAGCCATCCCTACGATCCCCGCCTGATGTTCGATTATCCATGGCATGCACCGCGCGTCAGCCAGCCGGTGTATTCGGTATTTCCGCCGGTTGACTTGGCCCCGTCCTTCTGAACGGGCCCGGCGTACCCAGCCACAGGGGACTGTTCCCTTCGCGTGCAGCCAAAGATCCGGAGCACATCCCTGCAGATCGCCCTTCGCGCCGCAACGATGGCACTGTACCCTTCTGTACAGGCTTTCCCGTGAATGGTTTTGGCTCTTCCGTTTCTAGGTGCAGACAGCCTTTGTTTCGGGGACGGCACAGCGGCGTGTGCCTACTACATTGCCGCAGCCTGCACCTATAAACGGAAGAGCCATGGTTTTGCAGCAGCGATGGGCTCATGACGGCGCGATGTCTGATTTCGTTGGGCGCGAACGTGGGCAACCGGTCGCAGGCGATTGAGGGGGCATTGCGGGAATTGGCCGCGCACCGCGAGGTGCAAGTGCTGTGTTCCAGCCGATTGCGGGAAACCCTTCCGGTGGGGGGGCCTTTTGGCCAAGCAGCCTTTCTCAACGCCGCCGCGCTCCTTGAGACCTCGCTTGGACCGGCAGAGTTGCTTGCGTTGTTTTTGCGCATCGAGGCGGAGTCCGGTCGCAAACGTGACGTGAGGTGGGGCCCCAGGCCGTTGGACCTCGATATGCTGCTTTTCGATGATGTGGTGCTTGCCGGATCGTCGCTCATACTCCCGCACCCCCGCATGGCCTGGCGACGGTTCGTCCTCGAGCCGGCTGCCGAGATTGCCCCGGATATGATGCATCCCGGCATTGGCTGGTCCATCGCCCGACTGCTCGAACACATGAACACGACGCAGCATTACCTGGCGATTACCGGCTCGATTGGCGCCGGGAAGACGGAGCTTGGCGGGCGCATGGCTGCGCAAGAGGCAGCGCGTCTGGTCAGCGAAGAGATCGATCTTACCCAGCTTGAAGGATTCTATGCGAACCCCGCTTCCCGTGCCTGGCCGGTGGAACTAGAATTCCTCCATCAGCGCAGCCGGCTGCTGGCGGCCGGCGCCGGCATTTGGCAGGACCGGCCGAAGCCGGCGGTGAGCGACTTCTGGTTCGACCAGTCGGCCGCGTTCGCGCGTGTTTGGCTTGCGCCGGAGCAGTATGCCGAGTTTGAGGCGCATTTCGAGGCTGCACGCCGGACGGTAGTCCAGCCACGGCTGGTGGTACAGCTCGAAGCAACCGGGCAGCAGCTTCACGAGCGAGTGCTGCGTCGCGGCCGGGTTTGCGAACGCCGCCTTACTGCCGATGAGTTACACCAGATTGCGCTGGCAATCGACCAACAAACACGCCGCCCCGACGTGGGGCCCGTGCTGCGGATTCGCAGCGATAACCCGGACGCCGCATTCGAGGAAGTCTCGGCGGCGTTCAGTGCGATGGCTTGAGGGTATCCCAGGAAGAATGAGCTTGCCTCCGACACAACCACAACTGATTACCTCGGTGGACGCCCTCCAGCAAACGGTGCGGGCAGCGCGCCGTGCAGGTCGCCGCATCGGGTTGGTACCCACAATGGGTGCGTTGCACGACGGTCACTTGAGTCTGGTGCGCGCGTCAAAGCAGGAGTGCGACTTTACGGTCGTGTCGATCTACGTGAATCCGAGCCAGTTCGGCCCCAGCGAAGACCTTGCCAAGTACCCGCGCATGCTTCAGGCCGACCTCGACGCATCGGCCGTTTGTGGCGTCGAGGCGGTGTTCGCGCCAGCCGACGAGCAGGTGTATCGCGCCGGACATGCAACGTGGGTCGAAATAGGCGGCGTCGCGGAACCGCTGGAGGGATGGCTCAGGCCGGGTCACTTCCGCGGCGTGGCCACGATTGTGCTGAAACTGTTTCAGATGGTGCAGCCCGACGCGGCCTATTTCGGCCAAAAGGACTATCAGCAGCTTCTGGTCATTCGGCAAATGGCCGCCGACTTCGACGTGCCGGTCGAAGTGCGCGCGTGCCCGATCGTGCGCGAGCCTGACGGCCTGGCCATGAGTTCGCGCAATGCCTACCTGAGTTCCGCCGCACGCCGCCGCGCCCGCGCCCTGTCGCAGAGCCTGGCGCGAGCCGAGGCGCTGGTGGCTGCGGGCGAGCGCGACACCGGAAAGATTGGCCGACAGATGCACGACGTGCTTCAATCGGCGGCACCCATCGAGATCGATTATATTGCCTTGGCCCACCCCGAGACCCTCGAACCGGTTACCGAGCTTACCGGACCGGCCGTCGCGCTGCTGGCAGCGCGGATCGACGGCACGCGGCTGATCGACAATACGCTGCTTGTACCCCCGCACCAATAGTTCTGCCAACACGTCATGCGACAAACCCTCTTTTACATTCCAGCCGATGTTGCGGGCATACCGGTCTTCGGACTTGGCCTGCTGCTGTTGGCTTGGGTCCTGCTAAGCGCAGGACTACTGGTATGGCTTGCGCGCGAGGGCCGACTCCGGGATGAATGGTTGAGTTATCTGGTCATTCTGGTGCCGGTCGGGTTGGTAATCTGGTTCCTGCTACCACAATTGGTGGAGCCGCGTGGATTGCCCATTCGCAGTTACGGCACCATGATGCTGCTGGCCGTGGTTTCGGGTACTGTCTTGGCCGCATGGCGAGCGCGGCGGGCGGGATTGGAGCCGGACCTGATCTACTCGCTTGCCTTGTGGACCTTCGTGCCGGGAATCCTCGGTGCCAGGGCGTTCTACGTGATCGAATACTGGGATGAGAAATACTGGCCCATTTACCAGATACATGGATTGCAGGCGTTTCTCGGTTCCGTGGTGAATGTTGCCGAAGGCGGGTTGGTGGTGTACGGGTCGGTGTTTGGCGCCGCCGTAGGACTGGTTGCATTCGTGCGCAAGTACCGGTTACCGCTTCTGCCCTTGAGTGACGTGATTGCGCCCAGCCTACTGCTGGGCCTGGCCCTCGGACGCATTGGCTGCCTGCTGAACGGCTGCTGTTTTGGCGGGCCGAGCGACTACCCCTGGGCAGTCACCTTTCCCTTCGGCAGCCCGCCGCACGTGCATCAGTCGCAACTGGGACAACTGCCGCTTCATGGTCTTCAAGTAGGAGGCAGTCCCGAAGGACGGCCGGAAATCGTCGAGGTCGTGCCCGGCTCGCCTGCCGAAGATGCCGGCCTGACCGCCGGGGACGTCGTGCGGCAAATCAATGGGACGGTGGTCGACTCTGTGGGAGCGGCGCGCTGGTCGCTCCTGGAAGCCCATAAACTCAATGTGTTGTTGAAGTCGAGCGACGAGGCATTCCGTTACTGGTATATTGAACTGCCAGGCGACTCGGCCGAAGCCGTGTATGCCGATCGGGCCGGCGGGGTGGATCTGTTCGGAATGGTCGTTGTCGAACAGCCCGATCGGCGATTGACCGTGACGGACGTCGGCAATCTGACACCGGCATCGCGGGAGAGAATCCGGGTTGGCTGGGAGGTCGTGGCGATCAGCGGCCGGCCGGTTCGCACGCTAGCCGATTTCCGCGCCCGGCTCGACGAGTTCCACCGCGAACCCTGGATCGAGTTGCGCACCGCCGACAATAAGGTGGCCCGCTGGCGGCTTGCCCCGCCATTTGCCCGCAGTTTGCCGGTACATCCAACGCAGCTTTACAGCGTTCTGAATGCCGTGTTCCTTTGCCTGTTGCTGCTGGCCTTTGAGCCGTTCTGCCGTCGCGACGGGGAACTGATTGCCTTGGCGCTCACCCTGTACGCGGTGACCCGCTACCTGATCGAGGACATCCGCACGGACGAGGCCCCTGTTTTCAGCACTGGCTTGAGCATTTCGCAGAACGTGAGCCTGCTGGTGTTAGTCGGGGTGATCGCCCTTTGGTTCTATATCCTCCGACAACCGAAGACGCGATAGATGTCAGGTATCAGGTGTCAGGTGTCAGTGACGCGCTGGCGCGGCCGGTCCACCACCTTAGCGCGTATTCTCTTAGTTTCCGCCAATACCTGACACCTGACACCTGACACCTGACACCTGACACTTAGAAAAGCATGCCCACTTTTGCCCTTATCAGCCTCGGCTGCCCGAAGAACCTGGTCGACAGCGAATGCATGGGCGCCGCGCTGTGCCACGACGGGTTCCGCATGGTTTCTGAACCCATAGGGGCCGACCTCGTGGTGGTGAACACTTGCGGATTCATCGCCGACGCGCGCGAGGAATCGTATGCCGTCATCGCTGAAATGGCCGAACTGCGGCGACGGGGCGATACCCGCGGGCTGATCGTGGCAGGGTGCCTGGCTGAACGGGAGCGGGAGGAATTGCTTGGCCGATTCCCGGCGGTCGACCGAGTGGTGGGAGTGTTCGCCCGCGGCGAGATTGCGAACGCGGCGAGCCAGGTCCTCGATGGGCAGCCGGGACCGCGCATGGTACTCCAGCCGCCGTTGAACTGCATGGCCGACGAGGCCGAGCGGCTTCGCCTCACTCCCCACCACGTCGCCTATTTGAAGATTGCCGAGGGCTGCAACCGGTTGTGCAGCTTCTGCACCATCCCGAGCATCCGCGGCCCGTTCGTGAGCAAGCCGCTCGACGCGGCCGTGCGCGAGGCGGAACAGCTTGCCGCCGACGGCGCGCGCGAACTGGTACTCATTGCGCAGGACACCAGTTCGTACGGGCTGGACTTTGCGGGCCGGCCCCAACTGGCCGAACTGCTCGCGCGGCTCGACCGCGTGGAACCGCTTCGGTGGATTCGTCTGATGTACCTGTATCCCGCCCATGTGACCGACGCGCTGATCCGCGCCGTCAACACCTGCAAGAAGGTCATTCCATACCTCGATCTGCCGCTGCAACACATCAGCGACCCCATCCTGCGGGGGATGCGGCGTCAGGTTTCGCGGGCGGAAACCGAGAGACTGCTCGGCTGGCTGCGCGGCGAAATCGACGGCCTCGTACTGCGAACCACGTTCATCGTCGGCTTTCCCGGCGAAACGGAGCAGCACTTCAATGAGCTGCTCGACTTCGTGGGCCGGCAGCAGTTCGAGCGTCTCGGGGTATTTGCCTATCGCAATGAGCCCGGCACGCCTGCCGCTAACCTGGAGGACCAGGTGCCTGAAGAAGAAAAACGCCTGCGGCAGCAGCGGCTGATGGCCCGGCAGCAGGATATTGCGTTCGCCTGGGGCGACCGCCAGGTGGGCCGGACGCTTGACGTATTGATCGACCGTGGCATTCCGGGCGAGAAGTACGCCTTTGTGGGTCGGACGACGGCCGACGCACCCGAGGTGGACGGAGTGGTGTATGTTACCGGCAAGGGGCTGAAGCCCGGCCGGATCGCCCCCTGTGAAATCGTTGCCCGAAAAGGGTATGATTTGATAGCAGCCTACGATCCTACCTGACCGATCATCCAGAAACCATGTGCCCAAACTCCCAACGATCGCTTGGCACGATCTTCAACGTGCCGAATCAGCTTACCACGCTACGGCTGATACTGGCCGTGGTGCTGTTCGGCTTCATAGCGTGGGAATACTACCTGGTAAGTCTGGCACTGTTCATTGTGGCTGCCGGGACCGACTGGCTGGACGGCTACTGGGCGCGAAAATACGGGCAGGTCACCACGCTGGGCCGCATGCTCGACCCATTTGCCGACAAAGTGATTATTTGCGGAACCTTCACGTTCCTCATCGCCATACCGGCCATGTCGCAAGTTCCGTGGGGGCTCCGCGCATGGATGGTCGTGGTCATCCTGGGCAGGGAATTGCTCATTACGGCACTTCGCAGCTTCATGGAGGAGCAAGGGTCCGACTTCTCTGCGAAGATGGCGGGCAAGTTGAAGATGCTGCTGCAATGCGTGGCCGCCGGAGCATGCCTGTTCTACCTCTCCTATCCCGTGCCCGCTGAAGGGCCGCTGGCGATTCCTGGTGCCCCCACCTGGGTGTGGCTCGCTATGGTCGTCTCTGTTTGGGCCGCCGTCCTCCTGACCGCTTATTCGGGCATCACGTACCTACTTGCCGCCATACGCCTGCTGCGTAATCGGGCAGGATGATCGCGTAACGCCGAGCTTGCGGGGGCCTCGGCCATGCAGATCCAGCCCGGATTATTCATGACGATGTAGGGTGGTGACAAGCAAGCCAAGACCCTGGTGGGCCTTTGGTCGCTTGGTCGGGCCTGCTCCCAGCGCACGACGTGCAAACCACCCCGGGCATGGCTTGCGCAGGCCCACCCAGGACTTACGCGACCTTGTCCGACCTTACATGAATTATCCGGGCTAGGTGCAGGCCGCGCCGTGCCGGAGTCCCGGCTTCAGCCGGCGCGAAGAAGCCGCCTGAAGGCGGGACTCCAACCCAGCCGGCCGCACCTGGAAGATGGAAGAGCCATATCTCTCATGCCGCACCACCCATAATGGGAATTGTCTATGAGAATATGATAGTAGTGATTCCTGTTATGGTCAAGAAACCAATGGACAGAAAGCCCATTCGACGACGAAGTCGGCAGCGGACGGTCGTACTCGAGGAACTGCGAGCGGTTACCTCGCACCCAACGGCCCGGGAGTTGTACGACCGTGTCCGCAGGAGGCTTCCGAAGATCAGTTTGGGGACGGTGTACCGGAACCTGGAGCAGCTATGCGGCTGCGGAAAGGCACGCCGGCTTGTTTCCGAGGGCGGCGAGGCCCGCTTTGATGCCGACGTGGAGCCCCACGACCACGTGCGATGTGTGCGTTGCGGGTGCGTGGCCGACCTGCCCGGCTCGGCCGCGGAATGGCAGCCGGGGGAGCTTGACGAAACCGCCGGTTTTGAAATCATCGGATATCGGCTCGAATACCTGGGCATCTGCCCGAGGTGCCGGGATTCCGAAGCATCGTAACCGTTTGCGCGGGAGTTACCGTATCTGACCACAACAAAGTGTCTACCTTCAGAAGGAGTGTTTTGAATGCTCAATCCCAAGATGCAGGATGCGTTGAACCGACAGATCAACGCCGAGTTGTTCTCCTCGTACCTCTACCTGTCCATGTCGGCCTACTTCGAGTCGGTCGGTTTGGAGGGCATGGCCGGCTGGATGCGGGCGCAGGCCGCTGAGGAGGAGGTCCATGCCATGAAGATGTTCGCCTTTATCAACGAACGCGACGGGCGCGTACTGCTCGACGCCATTGACAAGCCGAAGTCCGAATGGAACTCGCCGCTTGAGGTCTTTCAAGAGGCGTACCAGCACGAGCAGAAAGTAACGGCTCTGATCAACGGCCTGGTTGATCTGGCCGAAACCGAAAAGGACCATGCCTCTGTCAATTTCCTCCAGTGGTTTGTCAACGAACAGGTCGAAGAGGAGTCCACCGCCCGCGGTATTTGTGACAGACTGAAGCTGGTGGGCGACCACGGGCCGGCCTTGCTGATGATGGACGCCCAACTGGGCGGCCGCGCAGCGCCCGCCGCAGCCGAAAGCGCTTAGGGTGATTCCGCCTGTCACGGCGTTCAGATTCACCCAACCGGTCAGTTGGAGTTCACGTTTTGGCGTGCATGGGGACATTGGTGCAACCTTGAACGCTCTGAAGTGTGAACTCCAACCGGCTTCGGCCAGGTAAGCACAGTCTACCCAGAAGCATTGCACCTCTCTCAATCCACAAGGAGTTTCACTATGGCAGCATTTGTCACCAAGGAAGCACCCGACTTCACCGCGCAGGCGGTCATGCCGGACAATTCGTTCCAGGAAATCAGCTTGTCGCAATATCGCGGCAAATACGTGATCCTGTTCTTCTACCCGCTCGACTTCACCTTCGTTTGCCCATCGGAAATCATCGCTTTCGACAAGGCCGTGGCACAGTTCGAGGCAAAGAACTGCCAAGTGCTGGGCGCTTCGGTGGACTCGCACTTCACGCACTTGGCCTGGAAGAACACGCCGCGCAACCAGGGCGGCATTGGGAAAGTCGCCTATCCGTTGGTGGCCGACCTGAGCAAGCAGATTTCGGTCGACTATGGCGTGCTGCTCGAAGGCGGCATCGCGCTTCGCGGGCTGTTTTTGATCGACAAGGAAGGCATTTTGCGCCATGCGGTCATCAACGACCTGCCCATCGGGCGAAGCGTTCCTGAGGCCCTGCGCGTACTGTCCGCCCTGCAACACTTCGAGGAACATGGCGACGTCTGTCCCGCCAACTGGCATGAAGGCGACGAGGCCATGAAGCCCAGCGCCGAGGGCGTGGCGGAGTACCTGGCCAAACACGGCGACTGAACGCCGCAGGTAAACGCGGTGTGCCTATTGCCAACAGGATAGCAGGCGCCAGCCACTTCTGCACTGGCACTTTCGATTCTTTCCGGGCCCCACCTGGAAGTACGGTAAGGTTTCGGGGAGAATAGGTCGGTGAAAGCCGACTGTAACCGTTTGATGGGGACTGTCCCAGTTCTCGCGGAATCCAGGCGCATTGGCGCAATGGATCAAGCGTTACGGCCGCGAGAATGGGACTATCCCGTCGCATTGGGCGCGCGAGATGGCCCGCGTAACCGACTCGTGAGCAACGACTCACCGACCACTGTGCCGCATTGTAGACTCCGATGACCGATTCGCCTCGCACCATCCTGGCCCTGCGGAACGTGAGCCTCTCGCTCGGCGGGAAACGCATCCTCGACGACCTGTCCATCGACTTCTGGCAGGGGCACATCCACGCGCTGGTCGGGCCGAACGGTGCCGGCAAGTCGACCTTAGCCAGTCTGATCATGGGGCTGAGCGGCTACACCGGCCACGACGGCGACGTGTTGTTCGAGGGCTGCTCGATCAAGGGCCTGCCGGTTCACGAGCGAGCGCGGCTGGGAATGACGCTGGCCTGGCAGGAGCCGGCCCGGTTCGAGGGGCTGCCGGTCCACAGTTTCCTCCGCGCAGCAGCAAGAGACAAGAGCGATGCCCGCCTGAAACTCGCTCTCGAGCAGGTCGGGCTCGACCCGGCCGCGTACCGCGACCGCGCCGTCGACCGCACCCTGTCCGGCGGTGAACGCAAACGCATCGAACTGGCAAGCATTCTCGTCATGGAGCCCAAGCTGGTGCTCATGGACGAGCCCGACAGCGGCATCGACATCGAGGCGCTCGACCGCATCTTCGAGGCCATGCAGCAGCTTCGGCGGCAGGGGACCACCGTGGTCACCATCACGCACAGTCTCCCCGTCCTGCGGCAGGCCGAGCACGCATTCCTGTTCTGTTGCGGCCGGCTGGTGAACAAGGGTTCGGTCGACGCCATCGCGCGCTACTTCGAGCAACGATGCAATAGCTGCCCCGATATCAGCCCGGAGCACATCGCCCTGGAGGAAGTCCATGGGTGATGACGATCTGCTGAAGCAACTGTACCAGTCGATCGGCATCGCGCCGCACGCGCTGCGCGGCCGGCCCGATATCGCACGCATCGAGGTCCATGCCAACCGCGTGCTGGGCGCCCACCTTGTGCCGGGGCTTGAAGTCGACGCGCACCAGCGCAAGGACGGCGTGGAAGCGAGAATCCGCGTGATCGAGGGCGCCGTCATCGAGCATCCCATTCAGGTGTGCTTCGGCATGATCCCCGAAAGCGGCGTGCAACAGATCGTGCTGGAGATCGACGTCGGGCCGCGCGCCCGGGCCGGCATCTGCGCTCATTGCACGTTCCCGAACGCGCGGAAGGTGCGCCACGAGATGGACGCGGTCATTCAGGTGGGCGAGGGCGCGCAGTACGCCTACTTCGAGCGGCACGTTCACGGGCCCGAAGGCGGCGTGGTCGTGCTGCCGCGCTCGCGGGTGCACGTGGCGCGTGGCGCGCGGTTCCAGACCGAATTCGAACTGCTGCGCGGCCGGGTCGGCGAAATCGACATCGACCTGGAGGCCCACGGCGAAGCCCACAGTACGACTGAAATCAATGCCCGCATCTCCGGAACGGGAAACGACCGCATCCAGATTCGCGAAGGCGTTCACCTCGCGGGCGAATATGCCCGGGGGGTGCTCACCTCGCACATCGCCCTGCGCGATACCGCCCGCGCTGAAATCTTCAACACGCTCACCGCCTCCGCGGCCTTTGCCCGGGGGCACGTTGACTGCAAGGAGATCATCCAGGACCAGGCCTTGGCGCGGGCGGTGCCCATCGTCGAGGTGAACCATCCCAAGGCGCACGTCACCCACGAGGCCGCCATCGGCAGCGTCGACTCGCGGCAACTGGAAACGCTCATGGCCCGCGGGCTGAACGAAGACGAGGCGGTCGACCTGATCATCCAAGGTCTGCTGGGCGGTGCCTCGGCGTTCGCTGCCCCCCTGGAAGGCTTTTTACCCCTGGAAGCTTGAAGCATTATGCATACTCCCATCCGTGACGACATCGACTGGGTCGGCTACGTCGACTACCACGTTCGCGACTTCCACAGTTACGACACCGAGCGCGGCGCCACGTACAACGCCTACCTGGTGCGCGACGAGAAGACGGCGCTGATCGACGCGGTCAAGGCCCCGTTCGCCGGGCACCTGCTGCGAAACGTGGCCGAACGGATCGACCCGGCGAAGGTCGATTACGTCGTGTGCAACCACGCCGAGCCCGACCATGCCGGTGGCTTGCCGCTGGTCATGCAGGCCATGCCGCAGGCGAAGGTCGTGTGCGACCGCCGCTGCCGCGACGCGCTGGCCGCGTACCACGATACCTCGGCGTGGCAGTTCGAGCTGGTGAAGACCGGCGATCGGATTGGCCTTGGCCGTCGCACGCTCGAATTCGTGGAAACGCCGATGGTCCACTGGCCCGAGTCGATGGTCACCTACGTGTCCGAGGAGAAGCTGTTGTTTTCCATGGATGCGTTCGGGCAGCATTACGCCACGTCGCAGCGGTTCGACGATGAGCTTTCGCTGCCGACGATCATGTACGAGGCCAAGCGATATTACGCGAACATCGTCATGCCGTGGGGCAAGCAGGTCCAAGCCACCCTGGAAAAGGTCTCGCCGCTCCCTCTGACCATGATTGCCCCGGCGCACGGGGTCATCTGGCGCACGCACCTGCAAACAATCCTCGACGCCTACGCCGATTGGGCCGTGTGCCGCCCGGCGGCCAAGGTGCTGATTGTCTACGACAGCATGTGGGAAAGCACGTCGCAAATGGCCGAAGCGATTGCCGAGGGGGTCACGCAGGACGGCGTTGCGGTCTTGCCCATGCACGTGCGCCGCACTTCGCTGACGCAACTGGCGACCGAGGTGATCGATTGCGCCGCAATGGCGCTGGGCAGTGCCACGCTCAACCGCGGCGTAATGCCCGCCGCCGCCGCCGCCATGAATTACCTCGAGGGTCTGCGGCCGGCGGGCAAGGCGGCACTGGCATTCGGCTGCTATGGCTGGGGCAAGGGCGCGCCGGAGGCGATCGACGCGTGGCTCGACGGCATGCCCTGGCAGAAACTGAGCGAACCGCTCCGCTGTCAGTACCGCCCCACGCCCGAACTGCTCGACGAGTGCCGCGCCGCGGGCCGGCTACTGGCCCAAACGGCGAAAGAACTATCGGCGTAGGTCACACGCTAAGCCCGGATGACTCACGACGATGTAGGGTGGTGACAAGCAAGCCAAGACCCTGGTGGGCCTTCGGTCGCTTGACCGGGCCTGCTTCCAGCGCACGGCGTGCAAACCACCCCGCGTCTGGCTTGCGCAGGCCCACCAAGGACTCACGCGACCTTGTCCCACCCTACGTATATCAATGATTCCGGTTAGGTAGTGTGGCGCAAACCGTGGGATAGGCTTCCAGCCTGTCTCTTCCACCGAGTTGCCTGGAAACCCATCCCACGTGATCCGGCAGGCTATTGCTTCTGACTGCCTTACGTCAACCTACCCCAACGCCGCGAAATAGGCATCGAGCTGCTCGGGCGCGAGCGACCCATCGTCCAGCAGGGCTTCCCCGCTCGCGAGGTCCAATCCCGCATCGCCTTCGGGCAACCAGCGGACACCCGGATCGAGGGCCGGCTGCATCAGCCCGCTGTCGGCGTGCTCATAGCCCAGCAGGTGGCCCATTTCGTGCATCACCACCGTCAGCAGGTCGATCCGATGGACGGCCTCGGTGCCCGGCCGCGCTGCCAACTCGCCCAGCCGGCCGCCCGGCTGGAAGTCGGCATTGGTCGGAGCAACGTGCCAGCCGAAGCCGGCGGCGTTGTGGTCAATCAGGATGGTATTGCCCACCGTCCGGCCCAGCAACAGCCCGGGCAGGTCGACAATCCGTACCTGGAACGCCACGCCTTCCAACTCCGCCGGCATGCGCAGGACCGCCTCCTCGACGATCGGCTGCAAGGCGGCCTGGGAGATGGGAGTTGGGAGTTGGGAGTTGGGCGACGGGGCACGACTGGCGTGCAGGGCCGCCGTGTCGCGGGCGAAATTGCCCACCAGTACCTGCCCCCACTCGAGGGTCGGGTTCCA
>JAVEUP010000333.1:0-4969 GCA_034005525.1 Thermoguttaceae bacterium
ATCAATGATGCCCGAATACTGCATCGGCAGCTACCAGCGCGAACAGCCGATTATGATTGTGGGCCTCTCGGGGGTTGTGTATGGGCTGTTCGGCCTCCTTTGGATGGGCCGCCGATGGCACACCGATATGTACGCCGTGTGCGATCAGCACATGTCGCAGATTCTCCTCGGCTGGTTCTTCTTGTGCATTGTCTTGACCTACGCAAACATATTGCCCGTTGCCAACATTGCGCATGGCGCCGGCTTTGGATTCGGCGTTCTTTACGGCGGCGCGCTGTGGAGCCCGCGGCAGCGCCGGCGGTGGCTTGCCGCGGCCGTCGTGATCACCATGCTGGTGCTGGTTACGCTCGTTGCCTGCCCCGGCCATGCAGGCTTCGAGCACGTGCGCCGCGCCGGACGGCTATGGTGGCGCCTTTAGACAACGAAATAACGAAGGCGGGAGGCCTCGCGCTATGGCGAATCCTGAACACGTAGAGACCGTCAAGCAGGGAGCAAAGGCAATCAAGGCATGGCGTGAGAAGAACCCTGATGTGCCGCTCGACCTCCACGGGGCAAACCTCAGCAGGGCGAACCTCCGTTGGGCCGACCTCATCGGCGCAGCCCTCGGCGGAGCGAACCTCCGCGGAGCCAATCTCGGCGGGGCGGAACTCATCGGGACGGATTTCCGCGAGGCGAATCTCCGCGGGGCAGACTTCCGCGTGGCAAACCTCGGCGGGGCCGACCTCGGCGGGGCCGACCTTCGTGGGGCAGAACTCGGCGGAGCTTACCTCGTCGGGGCGGACCTCAGCGGAGCGAATCTCGCCGGAGCAGGCCTCCGCGTGGCAAACCTCGGCGGCGCCAACCTCCGCGGAGCCGACCTCGGCGGGGCCGACCTCGTCGGAGCCAACCTCGACGGGGCCGACCTCAGCGGAGCCAACCTGTGCGGGGCGATTGTCAAACCGCCCGAGGTGGAATGAACCGTAGTTCCCTGCGAACGTGGTGTCACGGCAATGCGCCGGCAGGTGGGTCAGATTGCCGCGCCGGGCTATCGGGCATCAGGCGGTAATCGCGGCGCGCCGGGTCAAGGAACCCCGGCTCGGCCAGGAGCCAAGCCCCGCTCAGCCCTTGCTGCTCTGCGAACGAAGCCAACTCCTCCGGTTCCACCGCCTCCCGGCCCCAAAGCAATATCGGTCCCTCCGGCTGGTGCCAAATGTTCGATTCGAACACCATCGCATCGGCCCACTCGCGCCCGTGCAGCCGCAGCAGACTGTGCGTTGCGTTGCTGAAGATGTTGTGACGCACGATGAACTCTTCGGTGGCCGCAGGGTTATTGAAGAACATCAAGTGCCGCCCATTGCGGTCCGGGCGCTGGCCGTGCCCCCAGCCGTGACCGGCGTCGACGCATGTGTTGTGCTCGAATACGATATTGCGGGTGACACTCTCCTCGGGCCGGTTCCAGTATTCAAACGAGTACTCGCTGTTCCAGATCACGTTGCGCCGGTACGTGATGTTTTCCTGCACGTTGACGCTGCCGCCCTGGTTCGTCAATGCCGCATCGTAGATCTCCCACAGCCGGCAATCCTCGACCAGGCAATTGCGGGCGCCGTCCCAGAACTCGATGCCGTTGCCGAACCGCACCGGCCGCCCGTCCGGCCGCGTCAGTTGGTGGCCGCCGCCGATGTAGGAGATATCGCACCCCCGGACGGTGATGTGGTGCGTGTTGCCTCCGCCGATGCCGTGCGCCGCGCCGTAGCGCAGCGCAAGGTTCTCATAGGTCACGTGCCCGCGACCGCCCTGGCTGATAATGTGCCGGTTCAGCGCCAGCTCGATGCTCCGGTACAGGGTAGCCGGGTTCGCCTTGGAGCGGAGCATCACGTTCCAGCGGGCGCCGTCGTAGAAGTAATCGCCCTCATCGAGTAGATTGTCGGCACTCCATTTCTTCACGCCCACCGCCGCGCCGTGGTCGAAGATGATGTTGCCGACGTCGGCGGAAAGAGGAATGGGCTGGTTGCATTCTGCGCGCACGAGCGTTCCCGGCTGGAACTCCAGCACGGCGCCGGCCGGCAGCGATCCGCCCAGGAAGAAAGTTAGCCGCGCATCGTCGGCTGTGTGCCTGGCCTGGAATTGCGCGGTGTGCTCGGCCCAATCCTGGCCGATCTGTGTCAAGGCGGTCACAGGCGCGGCGTACGCGGTCCACGGGGGCCCACTTCGCATCAGTACGACAGCCGCCGGCGTGAACGGCAGGGAACATCGAGCGCGATAAGTGAACAGATAGTACTCGCCTTCGCGGACACTCAGCCCGCCGGCACTCAGTTGCAGATGGTTTTGCCGCTTGCCGGGGGCCTCGCAGGCTAATCGGTAATGAGCAGCGCCGTTGGGGTCTTCAGACTCGGCCCGCACGCGGGTGATGGTGCAGGCGGCGCCGCCTTCCCGGTGCAGCGACCAACCGTTGTGGCTTAAGTCGGCGAGCGTTTCCTTGGGCTCGAACCGCACCGGCGCGGTCGCCCAGGCGCCGTCGCCGGCCGGCTGCCAGTCCTCGGGCCGGCTCATACACACGGAGCCGAGCAAGAGCGGCTTCTCGCCCTCGCCGTAAGCGCCATAGGTAATCGGGCGTCCCTCGGCGCCGCTCTGCGGGACAAGCTGGCCTCGCCACGCCTCGCCGCGGCGGAACAGCACCCGGTCGCCCCGTCCCAGCGCCGCCCGGCTGACGTGCATGAGCGACTGCCAGGCCGTTTCGGGCGTAAGGCCGTCGTGAGCGTCGTTACCGCGTGCCGCATCGACATAGTAAGTGCGAGCTTCCTCGGTGGCTGCAACTGCAAAGGTTCCTGCAATGCCCATCAGCACCGCGAAACACATTCGAAACAATCTATCTGGCACGCGTCTGTCTCCTCGCAGTCGGGAATCCGGATTACTTATGCAGGGTGGGACAAGGTCGCGTAAGTTCTTGGTGGGCCTGCGCAAGCCACGCCTGGAGTGGTTTGCACGTCGTGCGCCGAAAGCAGGCCCGGTCAAGCGACCGAAGGCCCACCACGGTCTTGGCTTGCTTGTCGCCACCCTACATCGTCATGAATGATCCGGGGGAACCGTCCAGCCTTCCAGTATGGCTGGCACAGCCGGCCGGTACAAGGCGCAAAGCAACCGCCCGCGTCGACGGTCCGCTCAGTTGCCGCGAAAGAATTGCCCGCAGCTCGCCAGCCCTGCAAGAAAGTGTAAAAGATTCGTCGGATTTTATAATTGACGCCGATTCGTGAAGGATTAAGATGAAGGAATCGGGTGATATTGCGAATGGCCTTTGCGGACCATCTCGACGTGGGGGAACATGCGGTGGAAAACCACTTCCTGGCCCCCGGATTGGGCATCTTGTGCCTGGCCGATGTATTGACACTTGTCTTGCACGAGAGTGATTCTGCCACGCAGACCGGGATTGGGCTTGTCGGCAGTGAGACCGTGTCCAACAGCTCCCGCAGCAGCCTCGCTCGCACCCGGAACCGAACCGCACAATATCCGAGGAGGTTCGCCATGTTAGCGCGAAGGTTCATTGTTTCAACGGTTGCCGTTATGGCCATGGCCGTTCCATGCGTCGGTATCCGCGGTGATTCCCTCACTACGTTGTACAACCCAACAAGTCACGAGCGGGGCAACATGTTCGACGTGACGACGTTCGATGCACCCGTGCGGATGACGTCCCTGGACATCCACACCCAGGATACGACCGGCAACAGGACCCTGCAAGTTTACACAAGACCGGGAACCTATGTGGGGCATGAAAGCAGTTCCGCGGGTTGGACCCTGCACTCCTTAGTGCCAGGCATTACGGGGCAAGGGCACTACACCCCAACCTCTGTCGACATTCACGACCTGTATCTTCCCGCCGGGACCACGACGGGCCTGTACGTGACTTTTGAGAGTGGGAATCTCGGCTACACGAATCCGGTGAACGCGCCCGGGACGCTGACCACGTACGGCGGGCCTGCCAACCACCTCCAACTGGATTTAGGGGCTGGTCTTACCTATCCGTTTGGAACCCTCTACAGCCCGCGAATCTGGAACGGCACGGTCCATTACGACGTACTTGACGCCATGCCCGGACTGCCGCAGCCGCAGCCGCAAATTTTCATCGACGGCGGCAACGGCGTCATATTCAGCCCGGAAAGCAAGTGGAACACGATCCATGCGACGATGGCCGGGGCATCCGTCGCCTTGTATGATCCGGTAGGCGTGCCTACCGGGGTAACTGCCACGCTCAGCAGCGGATGGACCAATAGCAGCGCCATGCCGAACACGGGGAAGTACGCCGGCACTATCCTCGAGGAGGCCACCACCGACTATATGTATTTGACAACGGAGAACACCTCCGGCACGCTGACGCTCGATGGGCTCGCCGACGCCTGGTATCGGGTCGAAATGTCGGCCTCGCGCAGCGACTCATCGAATCGGCTGCAAGACACGACCCTCAACGGCGCCTGGGCCGACGGCGATCACACTGGCCAGAACTTCAGCGCTTACACCCACGGCCACGAACAAGGCACCATTCTGCTTTGGCGGGCGCGCCCAATAGACGGCGTTCTGACCCTGGAAGTCAGTCGGGGCACGGCCTTCGGCTACCTCAACGCCCTGGTCGTCACGCAACTCCCCGAACCGCAGCCGAAAATCTACATCGACGCCGGCAACCGCCATGTGTTCAGCGCGTACGACAAGTGGAACACGATCCACGCGGGGATGACCGGCACACCGATCGCCCTGTACGACCCGGACGGCATTCCCACCGGCGCGACTCTGACGATAGAAGGCACCTGGAACAACCTCGACGATAGCGCCAGCCAGACCGGCGCGTATGCGAACACGCATCCCGTTCTCGCGGAAGCCAGCAGCGACAGCATCTGGATCGGATCCTATGCCGTTGCGCTTTTTTCCACAAGAAGCGGCGGCGAGCCTTTGTTTCTAGGGGTTTAGGGGCGTTTGTCGGCCATGATGTTACGCGACCTGACAA
>JAVEUP010000144.1:0-21474 GCA_034005525.1 Thermoguttaceae bacterium
AATGGGAATCACGCAACGCATCCTCGACGTAACCTCTGGCCACGCAATACCTTCTGACACATCCGACGTTTTCAGCAAAATTTGGAACTACTGAAACTGTCGACCTGCGTGTGCAAGCCCACGGTTGACCACGCCTGCGGCCGGTGTCAGAATCATTGAAGTCCGGGGCGGGAAGTATCCTGCCCGTTGAATCCCACCCAAGCGGCCTTCGGAGAAAAAAACGATGAATCGAAGATCCCGGGTCCTGATCGCAACCGTTGTCTTGACGTTTCTGGCCCATGGGCCGGCCCGCGGGACGTGGGCGGCTGAGGGGGAAGCGGGCGTGCAGTTGCAGGCCGGGGCGAGTGCGGTGGACGTGACGCCCAGGAAGTTCCCGGTCTCGATGCTGGGGAGCTTCGGCGACCGGCAGGCGACCGACGCCCACGACCCGCTGCACGTCCGGGCGCTGGTGCTCGACGACGGCACGACGCGCATCGCACTGGCCGTGGTGGACAATTGCATCATTCCGCGCGAAGTGATGGACCGGGCAAAGCAGCGAGCCGCCGAGGGCGCCGGCATCCCGCCCGGGCGAATGCTCATTGCCGCCACGCATACGCACACGTCGCCCTGCGTGGCCGAACTGAACGACATTCCGGCCGATCCCGACTACGTCGAACTGCTGGTCGAGAAGACGGCGGAGGCCATCCGGCTGAACGACTATCCCGACAAGGTGCCGGTGGAATTGCAGGCGATCCGCATCGGCTCCTTGGCCATTACGGCGATTCCCTGCGAGGTCTTTGCCGAGGTCGGCCTCGAGATCAAGCGGCGCAGCCCGCTGCAACCCGCGTTTACCATTGCATTGGCCAACGGCTACAACGGCTATCTGCCGTCGCCCGAGCAGCACGCCCTGGGCGGCTACGAAACATGGCGTGCCACCAGCAGCTACCTGGAGGTCGACGCCTCAACGCAGATCGTTCAAACCCTGGTGGAACTGTTGGACGAGGTGTCGCGGTAAGGCCCGCGCGATAGTCGGCTGTGTTATTGAAACTCGTCCGTCCCAAAGGGACGAACCTGAACAAGCCCAGGGTGAAGCCAACGCGAGTGGTGCGAGCCAGACGCAACCCCGGGTTGGGAGACAAACGCAAAGACAGAAGCCCGAAGGGCCGGCCGTAAGACTCGTTCCTCGCGTCGGCTCCACCCCGGGCTGATCTAGGAACGTCCCTTCGGGACTACAATGCCAACCGGCCCACGGCAGATGAAACGGCCCCGGGGTGAATTAAGGCTGCCGGTACCATTCGGGAAAAGAACCATAACAGAAGTACTGGCAGCTTTAATTCGTTCCAGGACGTTAGGCGACCGGCAGATTGAAGTATACCCAGTAAATCGCACGCACTCCAAGGCGGCTGCGCCGCGGCGTCGGGCAACGTCGGGCTCATCTACCGGTCAACAGATACCAGCCTCCGGCCCCCGTGGCCCACTTTTCTGTCTTGTCAACTGGTGTCCGATCTGCTAGACTCAGATGCGTATACATGCGTATATGTCCAGGGGCGGGGGATGGGAGATCGGAGCTGGAAGTTGGGGACGCGCTCGCGCGGAGGCGGTGGGTGGTGCAGGGTGTATGTTTATAACACCAACAGGGGGTGAGACAAATGATGAATGTGGAAAATGGGAACGCTGCCAGCCAAAAACGGAAGCTGGGAGTTGGGAGCTGGAAGATGGGGACGCGCTTACGCGGGGGGGCAACCGCGTCGACGCGCCCCGATCTCCGACCTGCCCACCGCGCGAGCGCGTCACTAGCAACTAGCAACCAGCAACTGGCAACTCCTCTCCCTGCCAGCCAAAAAATCGAGGCTCGGTTTGAGCAGGTGCGAGGGCAGATCCTTGCCCATGCGAGGTTCTTCGTTGCGCAAGGCTTCGTGGAGGCCACCTGGCGAACGTATCGCGGACGCCGGCTGGGACCCTATTTCACCGTCTCTTGCCGGCAACGCGGGCGCAGGCGCGACCCATGCGCTGGGGCGGCGCCCCAACAGACCTCGATCTACCTCGGACGCAGCCCGGAGCTGGCGGCGCGGGTCCGCAGGCTGCTGGACGAACTGCGGCAGCACACTCGCTGCAAGCGGCGTTGCGAGGAAACGCGGCGGCAGATCCGTCGCAGCCTGACCCGCGCGAAAGAGGCGCTTCGGCAGCGTTTGGCCGAACATGGCGTCGCGCTCAAAGGGTCTGAGTTCCGCGGGGCGGCCCGGGCCTTCGGGCGGCTGGCCCAGATGCCCAGATGGGGCATAAACGGGAGGGACCCGACGAAATCATCTGCTCCAAGGGAGCGGTGGGCGCTCGTGCATCGCCAGGGGCGAATCGCCAGCGGTGTGCAGTTGGAGTCCCGGCTTCAGCCGGAAAGCGGGAAGACCGCCTAAAGGCGGAATTACGAACGAAGATGCACCGACAAACAGAAGAGCCGGGACGATTGCCCGCGTATGGCTGCCGGTCAATCCCTATTGTATACTGCGACGGGCATCCAAGAGCACCCGCCTACGGTCGCCAAGCACCGCTTCCACAGCCAGCGATCATCCCGTGCATGGGCCGCGCCGCGGCGACCGGGGGTGGAGGCAACGACTCCATGAACCTTCAGGTGCGGCGCACAAGTGCTTTTGTCTCCCGATAAGGAGAAGTGAATTCCATGCGAGTCATCTTCATTTTGTCGTCCTGCTTGTCGGTGATGCTGGCCAGTTCGGCACGCGCCGAATGGGCTGCCGGCGCGCTGAGATGCGAGTACCTGGTCAACCCGATGGGGATCGACGTCTCCCAGCCGCGGCTCAGTTGGATCGTGCCGTGCGACCGGCGAGGTCAGCGACAGACCGCGTACCGCGTTCTGGTTGCCGACAGCCGGCAAGAGTTGGACCGGGACATGGGCAACCTGTGGGATTCCGGACGAGTGGAATCCGGCGACGGGGCTCTGATCGAGTATGCCGGCCGCCCGCTGCGGTCGCGGGACCGGTGCCACTGGAAGGTGAAGATTTGGGACAAGGATGGCCGCGAGGCGGCATGGAGCGAGCCGGCGTGCTGGTCGATGGGCCTGCTTGCCCCGGGCGACTGGCAGGGGCAGTGGATTGCCGGCGGCGGAGCGGCCGACGCGAAGGAAATGCCCTCGTCGCTCTGGCTTCGCAAGACGTTTACCCTCGATGGGCCAACGGAACATGCGGCGGCCTACGTTGCCACGCTGGGATACCACGAACTGTACGTCAACGGCAAGAAGGTGGGCGACGCCGTGCTCAGCCCGGCGGTCTCCGACTATCGGCATCGTGCGCTCTACCTGATCTACGACCTGTCCGCGCACCTGGCGCCGGGCAAGAACTGCGTTGCCTTGTGGCTAGGCCGCGGCTGGGCCGCCCACAAGGCGTACGAACTCGCGCACGGCCCGATGGCCAAGGCCCAGGTTGAAATAGCCCTGGCCGGCGGGCAGGCCGTTCAGGTGGCGACCGACGCAACGTGGAAATCGCATCCCACGCCCATCACGTACCTGGGCAACTGGCGATTCAACGATTTCGGCGGCGAGCGGTACGATGCGCGGCTGGAGCTGCCCGGTTGGAACTCGGCCGACCTGGACGACTCCGCCTGGCCGGCGGCCGCCGTGTTCGATCCGCCGGTGCAAGCGATCTCCGCCCAGATGGTCGAGCCGGACCGCTGCGTTGAAACGATCCGGCCCGTGGCCATTGAGGAGCTGGCGCCAAACGTGTACGTGATCGACATGGGCCGCAATTACACGGGCTGGCTGGAGATTCCGCTGGACGGCATCGAGGGCCAGGTCGTGCAGCTCGACTACAACGAGCGCCCGGTCGACAAACCGGGCATGCAGACGTTTCGACAATTCGACCAGTACGTGCCGCGAGGCGCGGGCGAAGAGGTCTTCCGCAACCGGTTCAACTACCATGCCTTTCGGTGGGTCACGGTGAGAGGCCTGGGGCATCCGCCCGACCTCAGCCGCGTGCGGGGGTATCTGGTCCACAGCGACTATGAGCGCGTGGGGCATTTCGAGTGCTCCAACGAGCTGTTCAACCGGATTTACGCGACCGTCCTTTGGACCTACCGCTGCCTGAGCCTGGGCGGCTACGTGGTTGACTGCCCGCACCGCGAGCGGCTTGGCTACGGCGCCGAAGGCCAGGTGGCCGTCGACACGGCCCTCTACGGGTTCGAGCAAAGCGCGCTGTTCACGAAATGGCTGGCCGACTGGCGCGACGTGCAGGATCCGCAAACGGGCGAGGTGCCGCACACCGCGCCGACTTATATCGGCGGCGGCGGTCCGGCCTGGGGCGGAATCGTCGTCACGCTCCCCTGGCAATGCTACCTCCAGTACGGCGATCGCCGCATCCTGCAAGACAACTACCCCATGATGCAGGCGTATCTCCGCTGGCTCAAGAGCAAGAGCCGGGACCATATCATGCAGCCGTTCGGCGGCGATTGGGACTTCCTGGCCGACTGGGTCGCTCCGGGACGGAACTTGGCGCCCAAGTGGACCTGGACGCCCGAGCCGCTGCGCATCTTCTTTAACACGTGCTACTGGTCCTATGTAACCCAACTGACGGCCAACGTGGCCGACGTCCTGGGAAAACACGACGACGCGGCCGCCTACCGGGCCGAGGCCCGGAAGATCAATCGGGCGGTCCATGCGGCGTACTTCGACGCGGCCAAGACCACCTACGTTACCGGCGAGCAGCCCTACCCGGCGCTGGCCCTGTTGACCGGGACTGTGCCGGACGAGTTGCGAGAGAAGGTCATGGCCTCGCTCGAGCACGAGATCCTCGTGACTCAGAAGGGGCACGTCGACTCCGGCGTGCTGGGCACGTATTTCTTGCTCAAGTCGCTGACCGAAACCAACCGCAACGATCTTGTCTACCCCATGGTCAACCAGCCGACCTATCCCGGCTGGGGCCACATGCTCGACCAGGGCGCGACAACGTTCTGGGAGCGATGGGACGGCGACCAGTCGCAGAATCACACCTCCTTCCTTTCGGTCGGGGCGTGGTTCATTGAAGGGCTGGCCGGATTTCGCACCGATCCGGCCGCGCCGGGGTTCCGACACTTCTTCGTCCGGCCGGCGGTGGTCGGCGATCTGACGTTTGCCGGAGCCTCTTATCGTTCCATCCGTGGCGTCGTCGCCGGCCGGTGGCGAGTTGAGGACGGGCACTTCCACCTGGACGTGGAAGTGCCTGCCGGATCGACTGCCACGGTGTACGTGCCGGCCCGCGATCGATCGGCAGTGCGCGAAAGCGGCGTGCCGGCGGAGCAGGCGGAGGGGGTCACCTTCCTGCGCATGGAGGACGAGGCGGCCGTTTTCCGGGTCGAATCGGGGAAGTATGCGTTTCAGACGGCGTGGGTGACGGACCGGCAGTCTGGCCGCGCCGATCCATCCAGGCGTCTTCCGTCGCTTTCCGGTGCCGATGTCTTGTTGTCGGGGTGCCGCCCGGCATCGTACAATGTAGTCAAGTCACACGAGGTCCAGGGAACGGCGCGATAATGAATCGAAGCAACGTGGAACGCACACTCTCGGACGGCCGGAACCATCGCTCGGCCGGTCGCTTTCGACGTGGAATGGCCCAGGCAACCGTTCACGGGGCGGCGCAGGTAGTTCTCTCCGCTCCACGCGAAGGGGACAGTCCCATTTTCGCGGCGGAAACGGAGGATCATTGGGCAAAAACGCCCTTTGTGCCGCGAAAATTGGGACAGTCCCCCTGTGAACGGTTACTGGCCCGGTATTGGAAGACTGCCTTGTTAGTCGCGGCGGGAGCCCTCGCACTGCCGATCGGGGCGAGCGAAGCTCGCGCGGAAGGCCGGCCTGAAGACTCGCCTCCGAACGACACGGTGCTGTTGTGGCCCGGGCAGGCGCCGGTGGGCGATGGAACGTTCGAGGCGGCCAATACGGTGCTGACTCCTGACGCACGCCAAGGACGACGTCGCGGTTCCGCCGGAGAACAGCCGCATGATGGCCGCGGCGCTGAAGGCGCACAACGTTCCGGTGGAGTATCAGGAACTGCCCTCCGGCGGCCACGGCTTCAACGGCTGCCAGGGCCCGATGTGGGAGGCATGGAAGACCAGATCGCTTGAGTGGCTGGCCGAGCAGGGCATCAGTCCGCGGAGAAGCAAATGATTCGTGAATGGCAACCCGTTGGAGTCCCGGCTTCAGCCGGAAAGGGAGAAGAGCGTCTAAAGGCGGAACTACGAACTGTCATGAATAGTCCCGGCTGAGGAAGGACTGAAGCGAATGAAGAAGTTGGTTTGCCTACTGGGAATGGCCACCGTTACCGCGTCGGTGTCGCTCGCAACCGCGTGCGATCCGGAAGACGGGCAGGTCGACGGTCCGTACGCTCACCTGGTGCTGAACTCGGAGCCGGTTGCCTACTGGCGTCTGGGGGAATCCGAGGGCGACAAGGCGTTCGATCGGACGGGCGCAGGACGCCATGCGGCCATCGAACCGCCGGTGGCGCATTCCGCCGAAGGTCCGCAAGGGGTCGGCCTCCGCGGCCTCGACACGGCAAACCGCTGCCTCCGGCTCTCCGGCGGACGTCTGACGGCCAACCTGCCGAGTTTGGGCGATGAATACGCCGTCGAAATGTGGTTTTGCGCTGAGCCTCCCAGCAACACCAGGCCGGTGACCGGCTGCCTTTTCACGCGAGGGTTCCGCGACGCACCGGACGTCCCATGCGACTCGGTGGGCTTCTTCGGTGCTTCGGACGGCGAGCCCGGTTTGATCGGATTCCGCGGTGGTGGTCCGGCAGCGACAAGCCACCGCGGCGGCCCGGTGATCGAGCCGAAGACGTGGCACTGTCTGGTGTTTGTTCGGCGAGGAAAGCAGGTACAGCTCTTCCTCGACGGCGCGACGAAACCGATTGTTGACGCCGAGGCCGCAGTCACCTGCCCTGCCAGTGGCGCGCGATTCCATTTCGGCGGCCGAGACGACGGCGCGGTGCGCTTCGACGGCATGATCGACGAGATTGCCGTATACGACCGGGCCCTATCGCCCGGCGAAGTTCGCATGCATCATCTGCAATCCTATTATCCACACACGCCGCTGCTGGCCGATTTCCGGAAGATGGAAGAGGCGTTACCGCAAAGGGCAACGGTCAAGCCGAAGAAGTCGCGAAAGCTGCTCATCCTCGATCGGGCCAACGGGTTCTATCATCCGACCATTCCGCTGGCCAACCGGGCGATCGAACGGATGGGCGAGCGGATCGGCGTATTTCAGACGGCTATCGACCACGGTTACGCGATGCTCACGCCCGAGCGGC
The DNA here is from genome assembly GCA_034005525.1 of Thermoguttaceae bacterium. Lineage (GTDB taxonomy): Bacteria > Planctomycetota > Planctomycetia > Pirellulales > Thermoguttaceae > PWXP01. The sequence continues at coordinate 7,257 of JAVEUP010000144.1, forward strand.
TTGCGCCGTTCGACGCGATCGTGCTGAACAACACGTCGAACTGGCGGATATCGGACGGGCAGAAAGAGGCCCTGATCGGGTTTGTCCGCGGCGGCGGCGGGCTCATGGCAATCCACGGCGCCACCTGGAACTTCGCCGATTGGCCCGAGGGACAGGAAATGATCGGCGGGCGGCTCGCCGGGCATCCCTGGCACGATGGCGGAACGTGGGCGGTAAAGATCGACGAACCGGACCATCCCTTGTGCCGCGCCTTCGGCGGCCAAGGATTCTGGATTCACGACGAAATCTACATGTTCACCGTCTTCTCGCGGGAAAGGTCGCGCGTCCTGCTCAGCCTCGACATGACCAAAGAGGCCAACCAAGTGCCGGGCCGCCGCGAGGACAACGACCATGCTATTTCGTGGATTCACGAGCATGGCAAGGGCCGCGTGTTCCACTGCTCGCTGGGCAACAACGTCGCCCCGTTCCACGCTCCGCAGGTGCTTCAACATCATCTTGACGGCATCCAATGGATTCTCGGCGACCTTCCAGCCGACGCCACGCCCGGCGCCAAACTGGCCACCCAACCCCAACCTGCCCTCGCCCCCGAACGCCCATAACGCAACACCGGCGATCGGAGTTGAGTACTGAGTACTGACACCTGACACCTGACACCTGACACCTGACACCTGACACCTGACACCTGACACCTATTACCTGACACCTACTCCCTCAATAACAAAGGACTCGTACAATGACGCCACACAACCAATGGACTCGACGCCGGTTCCTGGGCACCGCGGCAGCGGGCGCCGGCGGGCTTCTGATCTCGGGTACCCGAAGCCGGGCAGCCGATCCCGGCGGCAACTGGCCCGACGTCCGCGAAAATGAGCACTTCTGGTACCGCTCGCAGCCCGAGGGACTGTTCGTCGACTCGCATCGCGACAACAAGGCGTTTGCGTACGCCGACGGCAAGATAGTCCTGTCGGAAGACAACGGCCGCACCTGGCCGCACGCTGCCGAGTTTCCCGACGCCCGGCATATCGTGTTCAGCACGATCCTGAAGAACGGGAACATCCTGTTCAGTGCCTTGGCCAAACTGTACCTGAGCACCGACAACCTGAAGACCTACGCACCGGTTACCGTAAAGAGCGCCGACGGCGGCGACTACGTTCCGCACACGCCGAAGAACCCGGACCTGCCCGGCTGGTACTTCCATAGCCTCACGGGCGTCAACACATTTGACGTCAAGGGCCGGGAGATGCTCATCTGGGGCAACTACTGCAACGTCATCGGCGGCGCGTCGCCGGTGAACATCTACTACTCGACCGACGGCGGACAGACCGTGAAGCTCGCGTATTCATTCGGGCAAAGCCCGTACTTCACCGACAACGGCTCCGGAGGCGGCGGCAAGGAAGGCACGGTGCTGGGCAATCCGGATAATCCGACCATCTGCCGCCACGTCCACGACGTGGCCTACAACCCGGCCGAAGACGCCTTCTACGCCTGCACGGGTGACGGCACCCGGCCCGAGGGGCACGAATGCCACTGGCTTCGCGGCACCTACGATGCAGGCAAGGACCGGTGGGACTGGAAGGTCATTGTCTCGGACTACTCGAACTCGCGGTACAAGTGCGGCGGCATCAACTTCGTCGACGGGCAGGTCTACTGGATCAGCGATTCAAACGGGCCCAAGCCCTACGATCGCGGCGTCTTCCGATGCGACCCGGCCGATATCACCAAGCCTGAACGGCACACTCGCCTGTTCAATCCGGAGGTGGAATCGGGCAACATGATCATCCAGGACGGCACGATCCTGGCATCCCATTGCGCCCCTGCGTCGCCCATGGACACGGGGTTCATTGTTTCAAACGACCTGGGCAAGACGTGGGCCCAATACGACCTGAAGGAGTTCGGCCGGCGGTCGCCTTGCCGCTTCCACCGGAAGAACAGCGAAGGATGGTTCCGGGTCGACCTCCGCTCGAGCTGGGTCACGCCGGCCGAGATGATGTTCATCAAGCCGAAGGTGTAGTCGGTACAGCCGCTAATCCTTGTCCCGTTGACAGGGGGTCGGCAATGGCATATGGTGAATCTAGCCATGGCCGAATCGCTCCGGTCGTGGGGAGCGTCCGGCTCATCGCGGGTATTGCCCCGCTCACGGGGGATTGCGACAAGGAATTATTACATGGCTGAGCTACTTCGATTGGCCGTTCACAACTATCGCTGCCTGCGGAATGTTGATTTTGCGGCGGCAGGCATCAATGTCCTCTTCGGCCCCAATGGCGTGGGGAAAACGACTTTTCTTGACGCGCTGTGGTTCGTACGTGACTGTGCTGTTCGCGGTACGGCCGACGCCGCCTCCTCGCGCCACCACGGGATCGGCGCCCTCGCCGACAATGCCGAGCCTGGCGACGAACGCATCGAGATCACTATGGAAGCATGCACAGCCATTTACCAGGTTACCTTTGGCTATTCCTCAGGTCGGATCGAGCCATTCGTCGGCGAACACCTCCTATCGAAGCGGCGTGAAATCGAGCTGGTAAACCGCCTTGTTGGAAGTGATCAGGCCGCGTTCTTCCACGAAGAATTTGACCAAACAGTTACTCTCAAACTACGCGACCCGGAGAAGCTGGCTTTTAGCAACTACCTGCTGTTTTGCCAGCCCGAAGAAGAGGCCACTGAGTTAGATTCACTCTTGAAGTCGTTGCATTTCTACAGCAGCAGAGCAGTGGATTTATTCCAACTGCGCCGACTGGGTTCCGAGTCCAGTGTCCACACCTATCCGTGGGATCGGTGGCAAAATCTCTGGTCCGCGCTGAGAAACCTGAACGATCGGCGTGCGATCGACGATCGTTTTGAGACTATCATCAAGTATATGCGAAAGGCATTTCCCCAGTCTTTCAAAGACTTGGTACTCGAGTCTTTGGGCGCAGATCGAGTTGGCGGCAGCTTCGTTGAGTGCGGCCGGCGTGAACCAATCCAGGCCTCCGGCGTCTCCGACGGGCACTTGCAGCTTCTGGGATTGCTGACTGCCCTGTTTGGCGACATGCGGGATCGTTCGAACCTGCTGCTGTTCGATGAGCCCGATACCTCGCTACACCCGCACGCGCTGGGTGTCTTCGCGGAAGCGGTGCGGGAGGCCGCCCAGCAGTGGAATCGTCAGGTCTTTTTGGCAACGCATTCTCCCGTGCTCATCAGCCAGTTCGAGCCGTCGGATGTTGTGGTGGCGGAGGCCGGCGATGACCGCTCGACAACGCTGCGCCGCGTGTCGGAAATCGCGGAATTGCAGGACTTGATCGAGCACTACTCGGTGGGCTCCCTCTATATCACTGAGAACGTCGGAGCGCAGAGCGTGCTCGACGTGCCCACCTCGACGCAATAACTTCGGAGCAGGGGATGACCTCCGACATTTGCCGATTCCTACTCGTCGTCACGGGAAAGGGTGAAGAGGAGTTTCTCCCTGATTTATTTCGGGTCATCATGGCGCGGGCGTGTTGTACGTTCCGTGTCATCCGGCGTATTGGACAACGCAACCCAGTAACATCGTCGAAGAGACTCGCCGAAATGGCTGGTGGCCGTCGGACGCCCGATATGACCAAGGACGAGCAAGACATTGGCCTGCCCGTCTTAGGTTATCTGCGCAGGTATCCGGGCAGCTACGCGATGGTTGTGGACGACCTGGAGAGCGATCGCCGCCCGAATGCCGATGCCGTCTTCGCCCGCTACCGCACTGCGTTGGACGAAACGTTGATACCGTCAGGGCTTCAACGACGCGCGGCGGTCTTTTTCTTGGTGAATATGCTCGAGGCGTATTACTTTGCCGACCACCGCGCGGTTAATGGGGTTGCAGGCACGGAGGTGCTTTCCGCCGATCATCCATCCGACGTCGAGCAGATCCGGAATCCAAAGGCCGATCTTAAGCGGCTGTGGAAAGGGTTCAGTGAGATTAGGCACGGCAAGCAAATCGTGAAACGCCTGGATTTGGAGCACGTGCTCTCGCGGCCGGAGGAGTGCTGCTGGCTACGCGCCATGTTCGCCTGGTGCGTGGCCAAACTCGCCAAGTCCAACGCGATACACGACCCGCTGCTGAATGACGCCTTTTGCCTGGCCGACGGTTGCCAGGCTTCCGTCACTTCTGGACAATAGGCCAGATTTCTTCAACCACCGGAGACCTTGCCATGCGACTCCTGACCCCACTTCTGGTCCTTCTCGCTTGGACGCCGCTTGCCCCTTCAGCTTCGGCCGACTCGCCGCGGCGGCCTAACGTGCTGTTCCTCATTTCGGACGACCTGAACAATGCGGTCGGCTGCTACGGCCACCCGCTGGTCGAGACGCCCAACATCGACCGGCTCGCCGCCCGGGGCGTCCGGTTCCAGCGGGCGTATTGCCAGTTCCCGCTGTGCGGGCCGAGCCGGAACTCGATGCTCACGGGATTGTACCCGAACAGTTCGGGCATCCTGCAGAATGCACGAATCTTCCGGCAGACAATCCCCTCGCACGACAGCCTCCCGCAGGCGTTCCGGCGGGAGGGCTACTTCGCCGCGCGCATCGGGAAACTGTACCACTACAACGTGCCGCGGTCGGTCGGTACGGATGGCCACGACGATCCGGGCTCGTGGGAGTTGGAACTGAACCCGGCCGGAGTCGATCGGATGGAGGAGGAGCCGCACATCTTCAGCCTGGTGCCGGGGCAATTCGGCGGCACGCTAAGCTGGTACGCCTCGCCGAAGAGCGACGAGCATCATACCGACGGCATGCTCGCCGCCGATGCCGAGTGGGTGCTCGAACGGTGCGCCCGGCAGAAGGATCGGCCGTTCTTCCTGGCCGTCGGTTTCTTCCGCCCACACACGCCCTACGTGGCCCCGAAGCCGTACTTCGACCTGCACCCGAAGCAGAAGATGCCCCTGGCCGTGGTGTTGGAACAGTCGCAGGCCAACCTGCCGCTGGCCGCGTTGGGCAGCTATAAGCGCGAGCAGGACAAGCTGACCGACGAACTGCGCCGCGAGTGCATCCAGGCGTACTTTGCCAGCACCACGTTCATGGACGCGCAGGTGGGCCACGTGCTCGACGCCCTCAAGCGGCTCGGATTGGCTGAGAACACCATCGTCGTCTTCACCAGCGATCACGGCTACCACCTGGGCGAACACGGCTTGTGGCAGAAGATGAGCCTCTTCGAGGAGAGCGCCCGCGTACCGCTGGTCATCGCCGCGCCCGGCGTGGCGGTCGAGGGCGGCGTATGCGAGGCGCCGGTGGGCCTGGTGGACCTGTACCCAACGCTTGCCGCGCTGTGCAACGTCGCGGCACCGGACAACTTGCAGGGCCAGAGCCTCGTGCCAATGCTCAAGGACCCCGCCGAGCCGGGCCGCGGCTGGGCGCTTACCCAGGTCACCCGCGGCGGGCGCCAAACCGGCCGCTTCTTCGGCTATTCGCTGCGCACGCCGCGCTGGCGCTACACCGAGTGGGCCGAAGGTGAGCAGGGCCGCCAGCTTTACGACCACGACGCCGACCCCCAGGAGCAAGTTAACCTTGCTGACGATCCGGCCCATGCCGAAACCATCGCCGAGCTTTCCCGCAAGCTCCGCGACGCCGTCGCGCAGTCCTTCCCGCCCTCCGGCGAGACCCCGCCGCTCCGCGAGGGCCTGTGGGCGCCGAACCTGACCGATCCGTAATGTAGCAGGCACACGCCGTTGTGCCGTCCCCGGCCAAGCTATTGGTGCATTGTCATGGAAGCCCCTCGCACAACTCGAATGCTCTCGCCCTCGCGGGTCATCGTGGCGTTGGCAATGTTGTTGCCCACCGTGTCTTTTGCGGGACTGCGGTTCATGGCAACCCCCGACCTGGAGACTTGGCTTGTGAGCCAAACCAAGGGCTCTGCTCGCGCTGATGCCTTCGACGGCGTAAACGCTGCCTCTCCCGCCTTTCACGGGGTGCTTACTGCCACATCGCTGATCGCAGCATGTCTGGTCCTGTTACGAAGATCACCGTACCTGGTCTCGCTGGCCGTTGGCCCACTGCTGGCAATGGTCGTCTATCTTGCTGCATATGGTCTCACCGATCCGGCATGGCACGGGATCATGGCGTTGCTTACCGTTGGGATGTTTGTGAGTTCCTTAGTGACTATTGCCTGGGTCCTGATCAGGGTTTCGATCAACACGTTCATCACCTCCGCCGTTGCGGAGAAGATCTCCGCCATCACAACGGAGGACTACCTCGCCGCAAGGGCAAAGAAGGCACGCAAGGGCGGGTTGAAGCGAGTACTCGATCGCGTCCCCAAGCGGGAGCCCCTGCCCGGCGACGAACTGTGACAGAATCGGCCAACAAGACGCACTACCTAGCAGATCAGGCTTTTCACAAGGGTGGCCTTGATGTCCGGCGTTGTCAAGTCGCAGGCCGTTGGGGTCTCGATGCGTTTGACACCGGCGGTCGGGTGCCCTATGATAGTGCTTGACCGCTGAGGGCGCCCTTAGCCGTGCCGGTGCCGTAATGTCGGCATCCCCGTTTCGCCGCTCACCGAAAAGGAGACCCACGCATGTTGATGTTCGCCAAACGTTTCTGCGCCTTGTTTCTGTTCCTGCTTGTCGCCGGAGCGGTTTTCGCGACGGAGCCTGCCCTGCCCATCCGGGCCCTGCTCGTAACGGGCGGCGGATGGCACGACTTTGAAACGCAGAAGAAGATCCTCACCGAAGGGTTGAGTGAGCGGATTCACGTCGAGTGGACCGTCGACTATGAAGCCGGCCGCCGGGCCGATTTCTCGCCTACCCGCTTCGAGGATGAGAATTGGATCGATGGATTCGACGTCGTCATCCACAACCACGGTCTGACCAACCTGCGCGAGCACGATCCGCTGGCCAGCCGCATTGCCAACGCCCACCGCGAGTCGGGCGTGCCCGCGGTGGTCATCCACAACACGTTGCACAGCTTGCGCGATTCGAAGCAGTGGCACGAGTTCATCGGCGTTACGTCGCGGGTGCATGAGTCGAACCGGCCGCGCGAGATCAAGAACCTTGCACCGGACCACCCGATCATGCGCGATTTCGGCGAAACGTGGACGCCGGCCACCGTGGAGCTTTACACCATCGAGCACGTGGGCGACGGCACCACGGTGCTGGCCGACTGCTACGGCGAACGCCACGACCGGCGCCACGCGACCTACTGGACGCACCAGTACGGCAAGGCGCGGGTGTTCGGCACCACGATTGGCCATGACAACCGCGCCGTGGCCGATCGCGTCTACCTCGACACGCTCGCCCGCGGCGTCCTCTGGGCGACCGGCAAGCTCGATGCCGAAGGCAACCCATTGCCGGCGTACAACCGGAGCCTCGGCACACCTTGAGCCGGTCGAGCGTTTCACGGCAAGTGGGCCCGTGCAACAGTCCGCCGGAGTCCGGTTGTGTGAGGGTAGGTGATCGCCGGACAATCCACGCGTGCGCACAGCGGCGTTCAGTGCCCGATGGGCACTTGCCCACGCAGCACGCGGTCTTTCATTGAAAGCGCGGCCTTGATGAGGCCGGGCGGGGCGGGCTTGGAGCCGGCGTCGATTTCGATGAAGCGGATCTCGCGCCGGCCGGGCTTGACGTCGACGACAAACCGGTCCGGGACAAGCTTGATGCCCTCGCCGGCTTCCAACTGCACGGTGCCCGAAACACCTGCATCGAGTGGAGCGGAAACGACGACCCGGCAGCAGGGCTTGCCGGCGTCATCCTTCATGGCCGTCAGGTTCAAGCCCGGCGACCGGGCCTCCAGGCAGTAGGATGTCATCGGCGACTTGAAGTAGCCCATGCTGTTCATCCGCGCGTCGGCCCGGTAGATGCGGTCCTGCAACAGGCACACACGGCGGTCGGCGGCGGGAATGGTGGTCGTATAGATGCGAATCTCGCCAGGGAATGAGGCGATGATCTCTTCGCGCCAGTCGCCGAGCACGTCGGCAATGGCCACCGGCCTTGCCGGCATGTTCTGAACCGTGCCGCCGGCGTAATCGGACAGCTTGCCGCGCAGCAGGAGTTCCTTCTGCAAGTCGGCGTCCCAGTAGACGGCGGTGAGGCTGTAGGTCTTCGGCAGCAGGGGCTGGTCGTACCAGAGCAGCGTGCCGTCGGCCGCCCACAGCCAGGGGCCGTTGCGCACGTCGGGCCGCTTCGAGACGCAGTCCAGCCCGAAACATTCCAGCCCCGGAACGGTCGGGTCGATATCGGCGCACATGCCGGCGCCGTGAATGTGGCGGGTCGGCTCGTCGAAGCCCCACAGGACCTTGCCCGTGGCCGCGTCGACCAGGCACATGCCGTTCTTCTCGGCCCGGCTTTCAATCCCGTAGAAGATTTCCAGGCCCGGCCGATGCGGATCGATGTCGCCGACGTAGGAGAAGTCGTCGTGCCCCATGCCCAGCGTCCAGAGTGGGACGCCGTTGTCGTCGAGCATCACGTTGCCGAGCAAGACCTCGTCGCGTCCGTCGCCGTCGACGTCGATGGCGCGGGTGAAATGCGCGCCCTGTCCCCAATAGGGGCCGGGCAGATTGTTGTTGTCGTATTGCCAGAGGAGTTCCAGCTTGCCGTCGCGAAGCTGGTAGGCGTCGACCTTCATGCGGCAGTACGTGCCGCGCAGCGCCAGCAGGCAGGGCGTCTTGCCGTCGAGGTAGGCGACGGCCATCTGGTTGCGGGCCATGCGGCTGTAGGCGCTGAAGCCGGAGCGGTCGGGCCACGGCACCCGCGCAATCTCCTTGCCCGTCATCCCGTCCCAGACGACCATCCACTCGGGGCCGGTGTGCACGCGTCCGTCGGCGTCGCGCGGGTCGCCCTCGCCGATCTTCGCGGCCACCTCGGCCTTGCCGTCGCCGGTCAGGTCGCACACGATGTACGGCGAATACCAGATGCCCCGCTCGATCGCCCAGCCGAGGTCGTGCCGCCAGAGGAACGTCCCGTCGCTGAGGTACGCTTCGATCTTGTAGGTGTCGGGCGAGGGAATCCAGTAGGTGCCGGCGGGGTCGATGTTCTTTTCCGGCTGCTTGATGACGAAGTCGTATCGGCCGTCGCCGTTGAGATCGGCAACAGCCACCTTGGAAAATCGCGTCTCGGCGTCCTGGAGCTTGATGCTCACGTACGACGCCCCGTCGGCGGCAAGCGGCACCGGCGCAGCCGTACCCGCGGGGAACGGAACATCGGCCGCGGTCGCCTCCACCTTGTAGGTCAAGCCGGCTTCTTCCGGCGCCTGGCGGTCGACGAAATCGGTCGTTTGCACAATGGGCTCGCCGGTAAGCTTCACCCAGGGGCCGTCGCCGGCCTGGCGAAAGACGTTGAAGCCCACGTTGTCGGGGTCGCTTTCGAGCAGCCGCCAGCCGACGTAAACCCCTTCCGGGACCCGCGCCGCCACCACGCCGCGATCGAGTTTCTCTTCAACGCGCTGCCCGGCCCAGCCTTCGACCTTGGGGTTGGCGGGCCAGACCATCGGCTCGGCAGTCAGCGCGACGTCGTCGATGCGGACGTCGGCCGGCCCCGCGCCGGTCAGCGAAAGGCGCAGCTCGGTGACCGGCTCGGGGACGATGAAATGCCCCTTGGTTTGCGTCCACTCTTGGCCCCCGTCAACGCCTGCGCGCCCGACCAGTCGCGCGACCAGTCTCCCCTCGTGGAAGCCGGCCACCTGCACGGCGGCGGCCCCTGCCACCGTGCCCTTGACCCATGCCGAGAGGGCCAACTCGTCTCCCGGGTTCACGGGCAGCGCTTCGCTGCAAGCAAAGGTCCAGTCGGCCTCGCCGTCGAACTCGACGCGTGCCGCCAGGCGGCCGGAGTGCCAGTCGGCGTGGTCGAGGGACGCCGCGCCGATCTTCTCCCGCGAGGAGAAGGTCCAGCCGAGGGGCAGTCCCGCGCCGTCGCCCTCGCCTTCGAGTTCGAAGTCGCCATTGGGCACGCCGCTTACAATCGGCGCGCAGCGGTGGAGGAAGATGCAATCGTAGTAGGCCGATCCCCGCCCTTCCTCGTTCTCGACGGCGAACCGGTCGTCGACCCACAGTTCGAACGTCCCGTTATCGATTGCCACGCGCCGCGCGAGCAGGCCGCCCGTATAGCGCGACCAGTTCGTACCGTCCAGCGAAACCGCCAGCACGCGCCCGGACTTGATCTGCACGTTGTACACGCCCTTGGGAATGCCCGTGAGGACCGTGTGCAGCGGCGGCGCACCCTCCTCCGGCGCGGCGCGGTCGGCCATGACGGGCGGGCTTCGAAGGACGACGCCGCCGGACCATTTCTTCTCAGCATCCCGGTCGGTGCTCCACAGCATCCAGCGGTCGGGCGACGCCTTATCTTTCAGCCAGGCGTCGCGGGGCGTGCTGTATTCTTCCGCCTCGAATCGCAGTTGGCCGTGCGCGACCGGCCCCGCGTTGAGCGCCATGACAGCCCCTGCCAGCAGTAACACCAAAACAGTTCGCATCATCATATCGTCATTCTCCTTGATTCGCGTGATGACGTTTTGTAACCGTCCACAGGGGGACTGTCCCAGTTTTCGCGGCACAGAGGGCGTTCTTGCCCAATCATTCACCGTCTCCGCCGCGAAAATGGGACTGTCCCCTTCGCATGAAGCGGAGAAGGCTGCCTGCGCCGCCCCGTGAACGGTTACGACAGTTTCGCAACATACTTGGTCCGATAGTGAGAGTCAAGCGGCCCGGGTATGGCAAGGTTTTCCCGGGACCGGGTAGCACTTCTCTGAAGCACGAAGCCGTGGTTGAAATTGCTCTGAGCGGAAATGCAGCAACGGCACACCGCCGGCCGTCACAGCGGGTTGTCCCATGGGGCGTAGTTCCAGTTCTGCAGCAGGTTCATGGCGGCGCGGTCCATGCCGGCGTTCTGTGGCAGCAACAGCAGCGCGTCGAAACACGCGCCGTGGTTCGCGCCCAGCGTCAGCCGCTGCCGGCCTGCGGGAAGCTCTACGTCGGGCAGCCGGTACCAGGACCAATGGCCGTATTGCTCGCCGAAGTGCGCGAACATCTTGGTGTGGGCGTACCGCGGATCGGTCCAATCGGTGAAGCCGATCATCGCCGTCGGGCTGAACGCGCGAACGGCATCGCGGTTGACGCCGAGCCGCATGGCGTGGTTTGCGTCGGCGTTCCACCGGGCACGGAGCCAGAGGGCGTAGCGGCCCGGGCGCGGGACGTCGATCTGGAATGTCAGCTCCCCGTCGCCGAGGAACTGCACGCCGCCATCGCCGCTCAATTCGGCGTCTTCCAGCCGCGTCAGGTTGCCGGCCAGTTCCGCCGCCTGCTCGGCCTCGCTCACGAGCGGGGCCTCGGCCGACAGAACTTGTGCCGTGATGCGGCGCTGCTGGTCGGCGCGACGTGCGACCACGTCGAACCAGTAGATCGTCCCCTCGCCGGCCGACTGCGTTTGCACCAGAAACTCCACGGTCGCCGGATCGTCGGAGTCGCCCGTGTCGACCGAGTGCGCCGGCGGCGAGGCCGACCAACCGGCCGGCAGATTCGCAAGCGATACTTCCGCCTGCAACTGCCGGCCGTGCAGCGTTACTCGTACCGGGAACGCGGCGCCGGGCGCGACGACGAAGAGGTCCCGCTTGGCCTCGTCGCCGTTCATATAGTACCGGAGCGAGTTCAGGGAGAAGTCCCAATCGGCCCGATACCGTTCGACCCAGCGGCAGACGGTCCGGATCGGCGCGGTCACCGGCCCCCCGACGAAACGGATTCGGTTCTCTCCCAGCGCCAGCTTGCCCGGCAACGAAAGCGGCGATGCCACGAATGTCGTCCGCACCTTGAACCCCGCCACCTTCGCCGCCGAGGCGGGCGCGAAGTCGAGCTTCAGCCAGTAGGCGTATCGGGCGGTTACGTGGTCGAGCAGACTCAGGGCGATCGGGCCCTCCCCCTCGTCGCTGCGCCACACGTCGGTCCAGGTCTTTCCCTCGTCGAAGGAGAGCGACAGGCTGACGGCGCCGGCCTTCTCGGCGCTGTACGTTCCACCGACCTTGGCGTCGGAGAAGATGTACGGGCATGCGGCGCGATAGGTCAGCGAGGCCGGCCTGTCCGAATCGATCGGCCGGACGGTGGCCGGGCCGGAGCCGGAGCGGTCGACGGCCAGGTTGTCGAGCGCGACGGACTCGCCGGTTGCGGCCGGCTCGAACAGGAGGGCGCCGTTTCCAAAGTACGGCGGCACCTTTGCCAGCGGAATCGGCTGCCGATCGCCGGTCAACTCGAACCAGCGCCCTTCGTTGTGCCAGCAAACGCTTGCGCGCTCCCCGGGGCGCAGCGGGAAGTCCATGCAGTGCGGCCGCTCGGCCGAGCCGAACCGCGCCCGGCTCACTCTTCCCCGAAGGGCCGACATAACGCCGCTCCCCTGCCGCAGCTTCAGGTACAGGTCCTCTTCAAAGTCGCGGCGGCCGGCTACCGTCGCGTTGTCACGTTCCAGCCAGTAGATGCGCGGCGAGAGGTCGAACAGGCGGTAGTCGCCGTCGTAAAAGGCCTGCTGGAACTGGTGATGCGTGCCCGACGCGTCGTTCGACGAAATGCCGGTCGCCAGGAAAAGTTTGCGGAGCGTGTAATTGAGCGGCCCGCACTGGTCGAACGGATAGATATTCAACGCCTTGATGAGCGAATAGGACACCCGGGCGCGGTGCCGGGCCGGCAGTGTCTCGCAGTAATGGGCGTCGTAATAGTTGGTGACCGCCAGGGCGTAGCGGAACACCTCGAAAGCCTTTTCCGCATCGTCTTCGACGTCCGGCGCCAGGGTTGCCGCGAGGGTCTCGACGCTGAACGGCACGACGTTGTCGTTGGCGCGCCAGCGGGGGAGCAACGTGCTCGCGCCCGCGGAACCGTCGGCGTGCTCGAAGGTAATCGACTTCATCAGCGGCTCGAAATCGCCGCCGACCTCGATTGTCAGTTCGTCGTCGGGCCCGGTCACGATGCATTCCGCCTCCCGCAGGCGATACTCGACCGACCGCGGATCGGGCAGCTTATCGAACGGCCGTGTCGCAACCAGGCGGTTCTCCGCCCGGTTCGCCTCGAACCGTTCTTCCGGTGCATACGGCTTGACGACCACCATGCGGCGGTCGATCTTACCATCGACCAAGGTCTCCAGCGGCACCGCCTCTTCCTGCGGAGGCAATTCGCACGCCAGGTGGCCGCGGACGAACCGGTCGTCGGAGTCGTGGACGCCGTCGCTTGTGTTCTCGAAACGGAATAGCGCGCGCGTTTGCTCGTCCACCTGAAACTCGCTGTGCCGCGGCGTGAACTCATCCGAATATCGGGCCACGCTGGAGATGCGGAATTCGTCCAGAACCGCCTCGGCGGAACGCTGCCCGCTGCACTGCTTGTCGCCGCCGATGAACGCCTGCATGGGCAGGCTGCGGCGGTCCTTCTCGCTGATGCCCATTCCGCCGTGTTCTGCATCGTCGTCGGGCATGAGGCTGCTGGGCCACGGACGCTTCCCCGGCCCTTGCGAGGCAACGGGGCGGCCGTCGACGAACAGCGCGACGTGCGCGCGGGGGAAATCCCAGGTTGCCGCCACGTGGTGCCACCGGCCGGCGGTGAAACCCGCCCGGCCGCGAACGGTTCGCGTCGTGCCTCCGGCGTCGGCGATGATGAACTCCAGTTGGTTATCGCCGCCGGCGTCGAGTTTGCGCAGTTGCGATTGCAGCCGATGGCCGTAGGCAACGCCCTCGAAGAAGACGTGCTCCTGCCCGTCGTCGGCGTTCCAGTTCGGGCGGCACCAGAACTCCAGCGTGCCGGCTTCGAGCCCCCAATGGACCGATCGCCAATCGGGATTGAATTGGCCGGCGGTCAACGTGCCTTCCGACGCCCCGTTGAACGCTACCCGGCGAAGACCGGTGAACTCGAAGCCGCGATTGGCCGGGGCGTTGTCCATCGCTCCCTCGACGAATCCGGCCGCAGTCGCCGCGGGCCACGGCCAGCGCTCGCCGGGACGCAGCACGACCCGGTCGAGCCATACGGTGAACCACGACTCGGGCCCGCCGACCGTTCGCCCGGTATCGGCGTCGCGTACGGAGCACCGGAAGCGGATGCGAACGTCGACGGTCGCCGCCTCGTGGCTGAACCGCCCGCGCTGCGAAAGCCGGACAAACTGGCCTTGCGCCAATTCCAGGGTGAGCCATCGAGGCTGGACGGCGTACTCGAGAATCCTCGTGCCGTCCGCGCGATACGGGTGCTCGTATAAACTGATGTTGTGCCGTTTGCCGGGCTTTGGTACGATCCCCTTCGGATTTGGAATCCGCCGGAAACACACTTGCATGGAGGGGA
>JAVEUP010000334.1:0-4926 GCA_034005525.1 Thermoguttaceae bacterium
TGTGCTCTTCCGATCTCAATGTTTTCCCATCTTGCGCAGCATACGAAATACGCGCAAACTAATGGCATCCGGGCAGGCTTAGCTGTCTCCACGCACCCCCAAGAAATCCCGAAGAATCGAGGCTGAATGCGTCCCTTGCTAGGATTTTCCGTCGCACTCGCCGCACTCGGTTTGATGGCCTGGGCAATCTCGTTCAGTACCCTCCGCCGGCGGATTTCACCTTCTGCAATGGCGACGAAATCAAGACCGTAGACCCTGCACTGTCCACCGGGCAACCCGAAGGACGCATTATATGGTCCCTCTTCGAGGGGTTATGCCGCTGGCATCCGGAAACGCTCGAACCCATCCCAGGCGTTGCGGAACGCTGGGAAGTCTCGAACGATAAGCGAACCTACACATTCCACCTCCGACGGGGGGCTCTGTGGTCCGACGGGTCGCCGGTCACGGCCCATGACTTCAGCTACTCATTGCGCCGGTTCCTTCATCCGGCCACCGCTGCCGAGTACGCCAAGGAGCTTTGGTACATTGAGAACGCCAAGCAATTCACCACGCGCGACGTTGCCGCGGGCGATCCGGTCGAGGTCGAACTGCACGAGAAGCCCCCGGACGCGCTGCCCTTCGCCCCAGGCATTATCGTGCGCGGCACCCTGCTGGCCGTCGACGAGGCGGCGGCCGAGCGGCCGGTTTTCACCGTCGAGGTCGACGGGCGGCCGCAGCAATTCCAGCGGGCAGACCCCGGCGCCGCGTCCGAAGGTGCGACCGCTTGCCGCATGATTACTTACGACTTCCACCACGTGGGCGTTCGAGCGGTCGGCGAGCACACGCTGGAAATCCGACTGAATCATCCCGTGCCGTACTTCCTCAACTTGATGGGTTTCTATCCGTTCTCCCCGGTCAATCGGCGTTGTGTGGAAACGCACGGCTACCCCGCGTGGACGCGGCCGGAAAACCTCGTGGGCAATGGCGCGTTCCGCCTGGAATTCCGCCGCGTGCGCGACCGCATCCGGCTAGTGAAAAGCCCGACCTACTGGAACCGCGATGCCGTGCGGCTGAACACCATCGACGCGCTGGCGGTCAAGTCGGCCACGACCATGCTGAACCTGTACATGACCGGGCAGGCCGACTGGATTCCCAGCGTGCCCACCGAGGTGGTGACCGAGTTGATGGCGCGGGACGACTTCCAGCCTGCCCCGTTCCTCGCCCTGTACTACTACCTCATCAATACCGAGAAGCCGCCCTTGGACGACCCTCGCGTCCGCCGAGCCCTGGCGATGGCGGTGGATCGCCGCGAAATCGTGGAGCGGGTGACGCGGTCGGGGCAGGTGCCCGCCTACAGCGTCGTGCCGGACGAAATGAGCAAGTACGTCGATTACACGCCGCCGGTGTTCGGTTCGTTCGATCCGGAAGAGGCGCGGCGCCTGCTGGCGGAGGCCGGCTATCCGGGCGGGCGCGGGGCGCCGCGAATCGAGGTGCTCTACAATACGCACGACAGCCACAAAGCCATCGCCGAGGTGATTCAGGCCCAGTGGAAACGCCACCTCGGGCTCGACGTGGCCCTGAGCAACCAGGAATGGGGCGCCTACCTTACCTCGCGGCGCCAGCGGCGGTATACGGTCGCCCGCGCGGGATGGATCGGCGATTATGTCGATCCGAACACGTTTCTCGACCTGTTCACCAGCGACAATCCGCAGAACCAGTCGGGCTGGTCCCACGCCGAGTACGATCGACTGATCCGCGCCGCCCAACTCGAACCGGACGAAGCCCGCCGGCTTGAACTGTTTCACGCCGCCGAGCAGATCGTGCTCGACGAGTTGCCGTTGATCCCGATCTACTTCTACGTGTCGCAGTCGATGGTGCGGCCGTACGTCGAGGGCTTCTACCCGAACATCCAGGACGTGCATCCGCTCTGGGCGATCGGCATTGACGAGGAGAAACGCGAACGGTTTCGCAAGGAGGGCTGGCGATGACGACCTTCTTGCTTCGGCGCCTCCTCTGGCTTGCCATCACGCTATGGATCGTGTTCACGGTGAGCTTCTTCCTGATGCGCTCGGTTCCCGGCGGGCCGTTCAGCCAGGAGCGCGAACTGGAGCCGCAAATCGCCGAGTTGATCCAGGAGCGGTACCGGCTGGACGACCCGCTGTGGAAGCAATACGGCCGCGAACTCGGTGCCGCCCTGCGCGGCGACCTGGGCTATTCGTATCGCAAACCCGACTTCTCCAACGCCGAGATCATCGCGCAAGGGCTGCCCGTGTCGGCGTCGTTGGGCATTGTCGCACTCGCCTTCGCGGTGATCCTGGGCCTGCCGGCGGGAATCATCTCGGCCGTGCGCCGGGGCACGATGGTCGATGCCGGCATGATGCTGCTGGCCACCGTGGGCATCGCGCTTCCGAACTTCATCATCGCAGGCGTGCTGATCATCTTGCTGGTGTTCCTGCTGCCGGTGTTTCCGGCCGGCGGCTGGGGGTCGCTCAGGCAACTGATCCTGCCCGCCTTCTGCCTGGGTGCGCCCTACGCGGCGTTCATCGCCCGCCTGACGCGCACCGGCATGCTCGATATCCTTTCGCAAGACTACATTCGCACGGCCTACGCCAAGGGATTGACTGAGCGAGCCGTCATCCTCCGCCATGCGCTGCGGTTGGCAATGGTCCCGGTCGTATCGTTCCTCGGGCCGGCGATCGCAGGCATATTGACCGGCTCGCTGGTGATCGAGCAGATATTCGCCATTCCCGGCCTGGGCGCCCACTTCGTCGAGGCCGCCCTGATGAGCGACTATACCCTCGCCATGGCCGTTGTACTGCTATACACCGTGTTGCTTTACTCGATGAACTTCCTCGTCGATCTATCCTACGCCCTGATCGACCCGCGGGTGAGACTGGAATGACGAATGACGGTTAACGTTCACAGGGGGACTGTCCCAATTTTCGCGGCACAGAGGGCGTTTGTGCCCAACCATCCACCGTTTTCGCCGCGAAAATGGGACTGTCCCCTTCGCATGCAGCGGAGAAAACTGCCTGCGCCGCCCCATCATACGAATGACGAATACCTACTGACACCTGACACCTGATGAATGAGAACGTAGGGTGGGTGGTTCTGGCTGTCTCGGCAGCCAGGTTCACCCACGCGCTGTTGCAGAAGCACGAACTCCAACCGTGCCTTGAGCAAGACACAGGAGAACACCCCTGGCAACCCAAGCTGACACGCCCGACTCCTTGAAACCCCAGCGCGGCATCTCACTCGGCCAAGACGCCTGGCGTCGCCTGCGCAAGAGCTGGACCGCGATGACGGCGCTTTGGCTGCTCGTTGTGCTGAGCGGACTGGCCGCGCTGGCGCCGCTTCTGCCGCTTCAGCCGCCAAGGCGCGTGGAGACGCATCGCGCGTTCCAGTCGCCAACGCTGGCCGGCCCGGAGACGCCCCTGTTCCCGCTCGATGCCTCGCCAGACCAGCGAGAAGCCGCGCTGGCCGAAGGATTCGGCCGCCTCGATCCGCTTAGCGCCTTGTTGCTCCGCGCCCGCGCGGCGGTGTTCGGCACGTGGTCGATCCCGTCGGTGTGCGGCGCCGACAAGCTCGGGCGCGACGTGCTCTCGCGCCTGTTCTGGGGCGGGCGCATTTCGCTGACCGTGGGCCTGGTCGCCGCGCTGGTATCGCTGGTGATCGGCGTTACCTACGGCGCCGTCTCGGCCTACGCCGGCGGCCGGGTCGACAACGCCATGATGCGTTTCGTCGACGTTCTGTATTCCGTGCCGTTCATCTTCGTGGTCATCTTCCTGATTACCATCCTCAACGCCGAGGGCATCAAGGAACGCCTCGAAACCAATTACGGCGTGAACCGGATGGTGATCTTCTTCTTTCTTGTCGGCGCCATCTACTGGCTCACCATGGCCCGCGTAGTGCGCGGGCAGGTGCTTTCACTGCGCAACGAGCCGTTCGTCGAAGCCGCCCGCGCGATGGGCGCCGGCCACGGCCGCATCCTGCTGCATCACATCGTACCCAATTTGTGGAGCGTGGTGATTGTGTATCTGACGCTCACCATCCCGCGCGTCATGCTATTCGAGGCGTTTCTTTCGTTCCTTGGCCTGGGAGTAGAGCCGCCCGATGTTTCGTGGGGCCTACTGGCCAACGAAGGCATCCAGGCCATCACGCCCATCCGCATCTACTGGTGGCTAATCGTCTACCCCGGCCTCGCGCTCGGCATCACCCTCTTAGCCCTCAACTTCCTCGGCGACGGCCTCCGCGACGCCCTGGACCCGCGCATGAAGAACCGATAGCAAGCGGATGCAACGATCGACCTTGTCGTTGCATCCATCTCGGCGAGCGGGGGCCGTGAGGCCCCTGTTTTTGCAAGGCGTCGTGCAGTCCGGCACTTTTCCAAGGGGCTGCGGGGCAAGCACTATCGCGCCTACCGGTCTGGACATCTTGTCCGTGTACATCGGCGCGACGGGAGCGTGGAGGAACACCACTTCACACTCCAGGACGGCGCGGTCATGCTCGACCCCGACCTCAAAGCCCGATTCCCCGATTCCGACTCCGTGAACCGCGCATTGCGGTCGTTGGTCACACACCAGTAAATGGCGCCCCAGAACCCGCGTAACGGTCGACTCAAGACGCCCGAGCACTTAGCCGGGATGATTCATCGGGATGTAGGGTGGTGACAAGCAAGCCATGATCTTGGTGGGACTTCGGCCGCTCAGACCGACGTGGGTCCAGCGCGCGCCGTGTAAATCAGCCGGGCATGGCTTGCGCAGTCCCACCAAGGACTTGCGCGGCCTCGGCCCACCCTACGTGAATCATCCCGGTTAGTACATCGCGACGTGGTTGTTGGCAACAAGTGGCTCTTCCGTTTCTAGGTGCAGGCCGCTGCAATGTAGTAGGCACACGCCGCTGTGCCGTCCCTGAAACAAAGGCTGTCCGCACCTAGAAACGGAAGAG
>JAVEUP010000145.1:0-21250 GCA_034005525.1 Thermoguttaceae bacterium
CGCAATCTTGTTCGGTTCGGCTCCATCCATGCCCCATAAGAAACACCAAACCCGCCCTCCGAGTCAACACCATTTTCACGGGGTTATTGAGAACTTACAACATATCCCGCCATCTGCTTCTTCCACCCTCGCCCCAGGAAATGCTTCCCCCAGAATTCGGCGATGTCTTCGACCATCGGGGCGGATTCGGGGATGAGACCCGTGCCGTAGCGGGAATTGTAGCGTTCGGCGTATCGGCGTGCGAGGTCGTAGGCCAGGATATGGGAGACATCGGGGCGAAGCAGACATTCCAATGCCGTTTCGATGACGAGCAGATCCTGACTCTTGATGATGCGGACTGGCCCCCACTGCTGTCGCTCGACATCGCTTTGGGCTTCCCAAATGGTGGTTAGCAAGTCATGCAGTGTTGATGCCGCCTCCGTCGTTGGTTCCTTTGCATATTGGGACATCGCACGCACGGCAGCCGTGGCAAGACGTTGGTATTCCTGATGGGTTTTCGAGAGCGGGCGTCCCGAACGCTTCTTCGCCTTCATCTTCTTGAGCGTCAGTTTGGCAAGATGCAAGGCGAACTCGACTGCGGCTTCCGAGTCGCTGCACAGGCTCTTCAGGACGGTCAGCCGGGTAATCTCGAAATGCTTGCCCTGGCGGAGGTCGGCGGCCATCTGAGCAAGTGCCTGGAGCTTTTTCGTCGTCTTGGGTGGGGGTTGGTTTGTCATGGGGATGATTGTAGTCCCTCCTCATCGACTCGGGCAGCACCCAATAATCGGCGACCATCATCGAATACCGACCAGGGAGACAATGCCATGCACGCTGAATTCTTCGTCGGTTGGGGAACGCTGTCGCTCATCAATGCCGGGCTGGCTCAAGCCAAGGGCCGCAGCGGGTTGCTGTGGTGGTTGCTGTCAGTTCTTCTCGGTCCTCTCGCCACGTTCCTGATTGTCGTGCTGCCGAAGGTTACGCCGCGGTAGTGCGGCCGCCATTTGGACCGCATTCAATCCGAAATCGACACCGAAGCCTGGGCAAATTGGCGAAAATAAACCGCCGGCTGTTCTGGGACCGGTCGCAGTTTCGATCCGTGCCGATACAGGGGAAATCAGCCCCGAGGAGCCGCCGCCATGGACGAACCTGCATCGGTCTACCACGCTGTCATTGCTGTCATCCGGGAGATGGGGATCGAGGATACTTCGCTGGTCCGCGCGGTCTTGATTCGGGACAACCGCTTCGTGGGCCGGAAATACTACTACACGGGTGGATACGCCATCTGCATGGCCGGCAGTGACGAGCTGGTGTTCTACGACGAGGATGGAAAGCTGCTGAGGACGGTTCAGGCGCCGAAAGAGACGGGGCTGGCGGCATAAGGATTCGTTAGTGTGGTGATGCCATGTGCCCTCCGCGGGCAAAGCGCCTGCGGAGGGTTTTCTTTTCCTCGACCGCCGATCCTTGCAGGTTCGCCAGGCAACGACGGCATGGCCAACAGGGTCCACTGGCCACGCAGCCGTTGCGCACGCCCGTCGCCCAATTCGGCCCCGTCCTGGCACCGACCTCCACAATCATGCTCGGGTGGCTGGTCTTCGGCTACCTGAAGTTCACGAGATGAACGGCCGTGGCGGAGACGTCGAAGGTGCCCAGCCGGATCCTCCGGCAGCCGCTTTCGACCGCTGGCTTCCCCAGGTACAATGCCGCCCTTGAAGCAGCCGTCCCTTTCAGTCAAGGAAAGCCTCGATGGGTAAGATCCTGATCCTTTACGACTCGGCCACCGGCAACACCGCGGGAATGGCCGATCTTGTGGCCGAGGGTGTTGCAAGCATTTCCGGCATGGACGTGCGGGTGCGCGACGTGCAGGCGGCCGACGCCGAAGACGTCTGTTGGTGCGACGGGCTGGCGGTCGGCAGCCCGACGAACATGGGCATTCTCTCCTGGAAGATGAAACGCTTCTGGGACGAGGTGATGGCGCCCCACTGGATGAAGGTCGACGGCAAGATCGCCTGTGCCTTTTCCTCGTCCGGCGGATGGGGCGGCGGCAACGAACTGGCCTGCCAGTCGATCCTGACGGTGCTCCTGAACTTCGGGTTCCTGGTGTTCGGCGTGACCGACTACGCGGCGAAGCTGATGACGCTGCATTACGGGGCGGTCGCAGCCCGCGAGCCCCGTTCGGAGGACGTCCAGGACGCCTGCCGGACCCTCGGGCGCCGGTTGGCCGAGTGGGTGGCCGTGTACGTGGACGGGCGCCGCGAGGAACATCCGGTTCGCAAGACAAGGATGGGAGCCGAGTGAGGGCGGGGCGATGGACGGGCGCGCCGCCTGTGCTCAGCGACCGGGAGTGAGCAGGCTGGTTTGTACTTGTCGCGCGGTGCCGGGAAAGCAGCCGCACCTGGACCAAGCTGCTGAACCGCTGCGGTGGGGGCTCGGGCAAGTTGACGCTCCGAGAGGCCGGAATCAGACGCAGTCGGCAAGATGGGCAGCCGGGGTTGGGCTTTCGGGGTTCGCGTGGGGGTGCTGGCGCGAATCTGGTGCAGAAACCCCGCTCTGACGGCCCGATCGGGGGCCAATTTGGATAATCTTCTGCTCGGTTGGACAAGAGCTGGGTAGGCGCTATGGTACGATCGGTTGCAGCGGCGGAAATCGGCTGAGCGGATGCCGGGTTTGCCCAACCGGTGCAACTGGATTCGCAGAACCTGGGAATAGCCATCGAAAACCGAATCCTCCCCATGGGGGTACTTCACCCCGAGGGATTGCTTTGGTAGGGTCATTGTGTCGTACCGGAGCCAATTTGGAAGTGCGGTAAAGCGGAGGACGAATCGGCGTTAGAACCAGAATGGGAAATGGGAACCGACGCAGCCCAACGTGCTGCGATTACGGTCTGCAATCGAACGGGAGAAACGTCTGCCATGGCGATCAGTACGAAGGAATTACTGCCGGGAACCGAGGTGCATGCCCGAGGTCTCCGGTGGGAGGTCGTCTCGACTGAAAGCCTCGGGCCGCAGACGCTGTTTCGGCTCCGGGGGCTGGAGAACGCGGTGCAGGGGCAGGAACTCGATGTCCTCCATCCGTTTGAGCCGATTGATCCGGTCATCCACAATCTCCGCCCTGAGCGGGCCGCTCCGTTGGCCAACTGGCTCGTCTACCACCAGGCGTTCCTGCTGGAACAGGCCCTGGGGCCGAATGCGCTGCTAGCGGTTCAACCGGGCCGGCTGAAGATCGAACCCTATCAGCTTGTGCCGGTGCTCCGGGCGATCCGTATGAGCCGGGTGCGGCTGATCCTCTGCGACGGGGTTGGGCTGGGCAAGACGGTTCAGGCCGGCCTGGTGCTCACCGAAGAGGTCGCCCGCCGGCTGGCCCATCGCATCCTCATTGTCTCGCCGGCCGGACCGCTGCTGGAGCAATGGAAGGTGGAGATGTCGCAGCGGTTCGGCCTCCGGCTGGAAGTGATCGACCGCGCGAAGCTGGAGGAGGTCCGTCGCAGCACCGAACTGGGCTCTAACCCGTTCGACCACATTCCGTTGGGCCTCGTATCGATCGACTTCCTCAAGCAGGAGCGGGTTCTCGAATACCTGGACCGGGCCAGTTACGACGTGGTGGTCATCGACGAGGCCCACCACTGCATGGACCTCGGCAGCGGGCAGGATCGGGAAGACTCGCAGCGCCGCCGATTGGCCGAGGTGCTGGCCCGCCGCTGTGATTCGCTGCTGCTGCTCACGGCTACGCCCCACGACGGCAACGACCGTTCCTTCGCCTCGCTATGCGAACTGCTCGATCCCTCGCTGGTGGATGGCCGCGGCGTCCTGCGCGGCGACCGCTACCGGCCGCACGTCGTCCGCCGCTTGAAGAAACACATTTTCGAAATCGACCCGGAGACCGGCGAGAAGGTCGAGAAGTTCAAGCAGCGGATCGTCACTCCGATCCCGGTAACGCCTGACCTTGCCAAGTACGGCACTTTCGTCGAGATGCAGAAGCGGCTGCTCGACCTACTGGCCCCGGAGTTGCGGCGCGCGTTTCACAACAAGACCTACAGCGACGTGCTGGCCTTCATCGCCCTGTTGAAACGGAGTGTCTCGACCGTGGCCGCCTGCAAGGCCACGCTTGCCGTCGTATCCGACCGGTTCGAGAGCGTATTGGCCGAAGGCGTCGAGAGCCAGGAGAGCCGCCGCCAGCGACGGCGCACGCTGCGGGAATACCTTCGCAAGCAAGAGCGCTTCGGTACGGTCAGCAACGAGGAAGAGGAGGAACGGACCCTCTTGGAGGCCGAGGACCTGGTCCAGCAACTGGCCGCGGTGCAGCTTGAGATTCGCCGAGGCACCTACCAGATGGCCAAAGTCTCCAACATCGTCCAACACCTCGAAGAGTTGATCGAGCTGGGCGAGGGCGCCGTCGATCAGGACCCGAAGCTCGACCAACTCGTGGCCGAGATCCGTGCGATCCGCCGGGAGGAGCCGAAGGCCAACGTGCTGGTCTACACCGAATACGTCGATAGCCAGCAGGCGGTCATCCGGGCGCTCAAGGCCGCCGCAGACATCGGCACCGTGCTGACGATGTCTGGGGATGACAACGAAAAGAACCGCATCGCAATTACCGAACGCTTCCGTACCCAGCGGGGCATCGTCCTGGTGAGCACAGATTCGGCGGCCGAAGGCCTGAATATGCACCAGCAGTGCCATCACCTGATCCACCTGGAACTGCCGTTCAACCCGAATCGCTTGGAGCAGCGCAACGGCCGCATCGACCGCTACGGGCAGCAGTACGAACCGATCGTCCGCTACCTCTTCCTCCGCGACACGTTTGAAGATCGGATCTTGCTGCGGTTGATTGCCAAGTACGAACGCCAGCGGGCCCGGCTGACCTTCGTGCCGAACACCCTGGGCATCACCACGTCGAGCGACGCCTCGCAGGCCCGGCTACTGAAGGGCCTGATGGACGAAGATGCCAGGCTCTTCCAGCAGCAGCCCGCCCTGTTCGACTTCCGGGAGGGCGACGAGGCCGAGGGGGCCGACGAAGCCACCCGGGAACTGCTCGAAGAGATCGACCGCAGCCTGAAGGGGTTCGAGCAGGCCGCCCGCACGAACGCCTGGCTGGGCGAGGCCGGCATGAACGCCGACGAGCAGATCGTCGAGGAGGCCACGGAGGCCCGGGCCCTGGGCGATCAGGCAGGCACGGTCGACCTGGCCGCGTTCGTCTGCAATGCCGTCCGGCTCGACGGCGGGCAGGTCGCCGGCAGCATCGAGGACGATCATTTCCGGCTACGGCTGCCGCCAGCGTGGTGCCACGGCCTGGAAGACCTGCCGGGCTACGACCCGGCCAAGCGATCGGTCCGGTTGACGACCCGGCTTGACGTAATCGCCGATGCCGACGAAAGCCCGGTCGGGTTCCTGGGCCGCGCCCACCCGCTGGTCCGCCGGGCGCTTGCTCGTGTGCGCAACCTATCGTTCGGCGGCACGGCCGCTGAAGGGCAGGATCCGCGCGCCAGCGCGGCCGCGGCCGGTGTACCGGAACCGGCGCTCCTGTACACGTTCCTCGGTCGTGTATCGAGCCGGGCCGGACGCGAACTGGAGCGGGTTCTGGCCGTCCGGGTGACGGCATCCGGCGAACCCCGGGTATTCGACACGGCCGACCAGTGGACCTCGCTGGCCGACCCGAGCAGGGCCATCCGCACCACCGACCTTTGGGAGAACCACTTTCAGGACTGGGGCCAGCAGGCCCGCGCTGCCGCCGAGCGCGCCGCACTCGCCGGATTCACGCCCCTGGCCAAGACATTCGTTGCGGAGCGAGTCAAGTCGCTTGAAGAAGAGCAGCAGAGCCAACGGGAATGGCTTCGGAAGCGTACCGGTGAAATCACCGGCACCAAACACACCACCGAGGTTCAGCCCGGGTTGTTCGATAAGGACGAGCCGGACCGGCGGGTGCCGGCTTATGCCTGGCTGGCCATTGCCGATCCGGCGGAACGCCTGGCGGCCTTCGCCTCCGACAGCTACCAGCCCCCCTCGCAGCGCAGCGAGGCCGACGGCGTGCTGCGGATCTACCGGCAACGGATGACCATCCTCGAAAACCTCCTGACCATGGCTGCGCCCGAGGTGGTGTTGCTGGGGGTGTTGATGCTGATTCCCCAGGAGGTGAGCCGTGGCGCTTGACCTGACCGACTGCCAGTTCATCGGTCCTGCCCTGCCGGAGCCGTTCGTGCGCTTCGAGCTGGAGAAGGAGTTGACCAGGCTCAAACTCCTGCCGAAGACAACTGGCAAAGAGGGCAAGCAACTCAAGGCCGACTGGGAGGCGTACCGCCGGGGCTTGGCCCAACTGGCCGTTCGGGGCGGGCCGGTGCGGGTCCGGAACCACGCCGTCGAGCCGATTGTCCGGCACTTGGGCTACGACGACATCGTGCAGCAGCCTCCGGTGGAAACCCGCGAGGGGCGCGAAACTGGCGGCCACCTTTTGACGAACGGCGACAACTCGGCCCGGCTCCGCGTTTGGATCACCAGCCTCGGTGAAGACCTCGACGCGCCGGCCAAGCGCGGCCGGGCGTACCGGTTCAGCCATCTGCGCATCGCCCAGCGGGTGCTGCTGGCCAGCGGCGAGCGGGTGGGGCTGTTGACCAACGGCGTGGAACTGCGGCTACTGATCTCCGATCCGGCCCGGCCCGACTCGCAGGTGGTCATCCCCATCGACCCCGGCTGGAAGCGCAGCCGCGACGTCCCCGACTCCTTCCGCTTCCTCGGGCAGCACCTGTACGAGGCTGCCCGGCTGTGCGACGAGAACGCGATTGACCTGGAACGCCGGGCGGAGCGGGCCGGCAAGGCCGAGCGGGAGAAGCTCGAAGCTGAGGCCCGGAAGTATCGCCAGCGGGTGATCGACCTGCCCGACCCCGACGATGAGATTGTCCGCTACCTGCCCAGCCGTTCACCGGAGGGCGAGGAGACGGGCATCTCGCAGCGCAAGGCGGAGGCCCTGTGCCGCCGCATGGTGGCCGTGCATTGCCTCTACGGCGTCGACAAGAACCCGCTGGCCGTCGAGTTGGCCAAGCTGGCTCTGTGGCTGGAGTCGCACGCCGAGGGTATGCCGCTCACGTTCCTCGATCACCGCCTGGTCGTGGGCGACTCGCTCACCGGCCCGTTCTGGGACAAGCTCATCATGCGCCCGGGCAAGCCCGACGAGCCGGTCGAGGGCATCTTCCACCAGGGCCTTACGCTGGCGCTGCAGAACCGGCTTCGCGATGCCCTCGGGTGCGTCCGCCAGTTGGAAGCCACGGTCGGTATCAGCCTGGCCGAGGTCGAAGAGAAGCAGCGGATGAAGGCCGAGTTAGACCGGGCGCTGCGCCCGTTTCGCATCATCGCCGCCGCCTGGTCCGGCGGCGTCATGCTGGGTCCGGAGAAGTGCGATGATATGGCCTATGCCGATCTGTTAAAGGCCGTGGCCGAGAAGGGGGAGATTCCACCAAAGATCGAACCACAACGGCTTCGAGAGATGATCGCCCAGGGGCTCGGATCGCACGAACTCCTCGCTGATCGTGACACTTTGTACAGATTCCTTACTTCAGCGCACTGCGTACCGGCATTGGCGTACGACATTGCTTTTCCCGAAGTGTTCTATCCGGAAGGTGTACCTCGTGGCCGACAAGGTTTCGACGCTGTACTGGGTAATCCCCCCTGGGATCGAATCCGACCGGCGAAGAAGGAGTTCTTCGCGTCGTTTGATATCCAGATACTTGGCGCCGCGACAGCCCGTGAAAGTGCTAAGATCGAGGAGTACCTTCTCGCTGACGACAGAATTGCGCAGCGGTACTCGACCTATGTGGAAGACTTCGATCAACAAGGAACTATCCATGACGTGCTCTACAAATGGCACGAAGTCCGTCTGGGCGACATCGTAGCGGGTCGTGGCAACTCGGACCTCTACATAATCTTCATGGAGCGGAACAGCCAGCTTCTTGCTCGTCATGGCATTACCGGTGTGGTAGTGCCCTCCGGGTTTCATGCGAACGAAGGGGCTACCGGCCTCCGACAGCTCTACATGAAGCACCTACTGTTGCGTTATTGCTATTCTTTCGAGAATCGACGCAAGCTCTTTGAGATCGACTCACGATTCAAGTTCGCGCTGGTCGTTGCAGCCGCGAATGGCCCAACCAGTCAGTTCTCTTGCGCCTTTTATCTTCACGATGACGAATGGCTTTTTGGAGACCCAGTTACAAATGGACGCGAACGTCTCCATTACTCAATGGATTTTGTGCAACGCACCGGAGGCATATACTTGAGTCTTGTGGAGTTGCGATCGAAGTTTGATTGGGAGGTCGCGGATGTGTGCTACCGTGCAGCCTTGCCCTTTGATGAGTATTGCAGAGGGGCATCCATCCGATTCGGCCGCGAATGTGACATGAACCGGGATTCCAATCGATTCACGCTGACATTTCAAGTGCTCCCGGCCGGTAGTGACCCTCGCTCGCCTGATACGGCCAGCCGCTTAGCGGCATCAGGTCAATTGATCTTGCACGAGGGCAAGACCTTCTGGCACTACGATGACCGGTGGGAAGCCCCGCCCCGCTACTTGGTTGCGATCCCGGCTCTTGCAGATCGGCCAGCTTATCTCGGGCGTGCGCGACACTTTCGCCTGGGCTACCGTGCGATCGCGAGTTCCACGAATGAGCGCACTTCAGTGTTTGTTCTCCTGCCGCCAGGAATAACTTGCGGCCATTCCGTAGGGCTGGAACTTGAGCCTTCTGGCCGGAGGGTTGCCGATGCGCTGCTTATCCTCGCTTTCGCGAACGCTTTCGTATTCGATTGGTCTCTAAGGCTGACTGTTGCAGCCAATGTTACGCAATACCTGTTGATGATGCAGCCCGTACCGGGGATTGTAGCGCAGAAAGGCCTGCTTGCGCATTGCGCCCTCCGCCTCACCTGCAACCACGCGGGCTACGAACCGCTTTGGCGAGAACAGGTCGGCGACGCCTGGCGCGAGCCGGGCAAGGAATCGTTCACCTGGCCGGTGCTGGGCAGCGACGACGAGCGATGGGCGGTCCGCGCGGCGATCGACGCGGTGGTGGCCGACGCCTACGGCCTCAGCCGTGACCAGTACGAACACATCCTCTCGACCTTCAGCCACGCCAGCTACCGCAAGGCCCCCGAGCTGTGCCTGGCGAAGTTCGACGAGCTGAAACAGATCGGCCTCGACGCCTTCACCGGCAAATACGACCCCTACCACGACATCCCCCTGAACGAAAACCTCCCCCAACCGGTCATCGAACTGCCAATCCCGACGGACGAGGCGAAGGGAACCCAAGGAGGGTTGTTCTGACCGGCAGTGCCGTCGCCGATGTGCCCGGAAGAAATAGGCTATTGGAACTGCGGCTGAAGGACGAGTTCGAACTGTTCGACTAATCTGCGAGCATTCTTCTTGCGGCTATTGTTCGATCCGTCGTAGTAGAGGTGAGCGTGTGCGAGGTTATTCTTCTCGGGCTCATGTCGAGCGTCGAACCCGAAACCCCGCGCCCGGCCGCAGCCGACTGAAATGATCCCGCCGAGAGGCTTTTCCAAGTCCTCGCGCAACTGGCGCGTGGTTTCCTCGACGGTCGTCAACGAGGCGACGTTGACCGAAATAGGTGGCGGGTGGTCGAAAGCGGCGGATGACGGGCGGTTCTCTCCGGCGACCCAGAAGCTGGGGGTCGTGATGAACCGATAGAGGTCCTCGGAAGCATCCACCTGCGGGCCGCGCGCACCGGCCTCAGACATGAACCACGCTCCCCATGAACCAGCGGATCAGTGTTTCGGCCCGCTCCGTGTCGTCGACCGGAAAGAAATCCTCTTCTTCGATCCCTTGTTCTGAATCCCACTTGAGGTAATGGATGGTCTTAAGGTCTTCGATTTCCAGTTCAAGCGACCGCGGACCGGCATTCCACTCAAACTGAAGATTGCCCTTGCGCATAGGAACCACCGCAGGGGTACTTGCAATGTTCTCGGGAAGTCGAGAAAGGAATGTTCGGGCGGCGTCGAGGACGGCAGGGTCAATCGGCGCTGCCCCCTCGGCGTCCCAATTTGGTTCGAGTTGGCCGAGACGGTCCAGCTCTTGGCTAACGGTCCGCTCGAAGTCCGGCGCGTAGTACTCCGTCCGTTCCCAGCGATCGTAATCACCGCTGTCCACGTTCGTGCTCATATGCTGGTCGAAATCAAGTGTCAGTGGAGCCATGGTCGATTGAAGTTCCGAAGAAGTGTTGTGCAAGTGTCTTACATTCCGCTCGGTGATCGAAGAAGCGTTCAGCCGCCGCTACGCCGGCTTCGTTGGCTTTGTTGTCGTGCTTGCCCACGTTATTGTGGACGTTGCACGCCAATTCAATCTCTTCCTCCTTGAGCGAGACTTGGATGTTCACCATCTCATGCTCGGCTCGTTTGACGGCAACGTGAAACGTCCTTTGTGCAACGGATTGACCGGACGCCGGGGGGGAAGTTAACGGGAAGTTACGGATCGCCGCGGCGAGGTGTTCCCGTTCTGAGAGATCAGCGTGATAGTGGACGTTGTTGCCCAGCGCGAACAGGGGGGTTTCGGGTAGGATTTTGAGGATGCGTGCAACCAATTCGCCGCAGTCAAAGCCCGGATCCAATGACTCGATCACCAGCCGAGTCGGTGTCACGTTCCAGGTGGCCTTCCGGTCGGGGAACCGAAAGCGGAACCCCGGCTGGGTGAGGTTGGTTTCGATCCCGACCTCCGTGCCCGGCTCGATGATTTCGTGTCTCGCGAGCCACTGGGGGTGGAGGATGTACATATTGAACGTACCGACCGCGACACAACTAGCTTTTTGGAAACGGAACGCCACGGCTATCCCTTGCTAAAACTGCCATCCGGTTTCCGAAGCAGCCGGATCCCCACGCCATGCTCCGTGAGAAAATGGGATGGGCAGGTAACGAAATCGGCCACGAGACGCCTGACCTTCAGTTCATTGTGTACGCACGGGCGTCCCGCAACGTTCGATTCTTGTAGTTTAGCCGGGAATATAGCGGCTGTCCACTACTCAGGCAACCGCAGAACAGGGTCGGTTTCCCGATTACCGCCCCCCCGGCAGCAAGACTACTTTCCCTCGATAAAGGGGCCTGGCCGTCTCTGGGGCGTCTTACTTTCGCGGTGACACGGCACAATGGCCTGTGCCTGCTACATCGGCGCGGTCGGGCACCCGGAAACGCATGGGGGCAGTTCGTGTGGACCCGCATTTCAATCTCCACTGAATCGGTTATGCTGGCATTGTCGACCGCGAGCAACGCCTCTAGCGAGGGGGAACCATGAGCCTGCATCCCATCAAAGCCCTCGACCACGTTATCGACGAATACGCGGATTACCTGCGCACGGAGTTCCGGGCCAAGGACCCGCAACTGCGGGAGGCGCTGGAGCGGGAACTGGACGCGCCAAGGTTCCTGGCCCAGGAGCCGTTCTACCAGGCCCACCGGCCGTTCAAGAGCGGGAAGCGGTGGCGCGATCTGCCTATCGAGCCGCAGCTTGCCAAGGTGATGGAGAACCGCTCCAACAGCGAGTGGGCGTACCTACACCAGTCGGACGCCATCGACGAGCTGCTCATGCCGGCCGCCCGGCCGGTGGTGGTGACCACGGGCACGGGTAGCGGCAAGACCGAGGCGTTCCTGCTGCCCGTGCTCCAGAACGCCGTGGAAGATGCGGCGACGTTCAAGAAGCCGGGACTGACGGCCATCCTGGTGTACCCAATGAACGCGCTGGCCAACGACCAGGAGCAGCGGATCAGGGACTACCTGGAGGAGGCCGGGTTGGCCGGCGCGGTCACCGTGGCCAAGTACGACCGGGGCACGTCGCAGGCCGAACGGGAGAAGCTGCGGAAGAACCCGCCGCACATCCTGCTGACCAACTACATGATGCTGGAGTACCTGCTGGTCCGGCCCGCCGACCGCGAGGACGTGTTCTCCAATCACCGCTGCCGGTTCCTGGTGCTCGATGAGGTCCACACCTACCGCGGCATCCTGGGGAGCAACATCGCGCTGTTGGTGCGGCGGCTGCGGGTGCATCTCGCCCGCGCCCGGCAGGACTGGCGGGCCGACCCTCCGGAGGGCGAGCGGGCGAAACGGTATCCGTTGCTCGTGCCGGTGGGCGCGTCGGCCACGATCAAGTCGATGGACGAGGAGGGGCTGTCGCACGCGGAGCGGGTCCGGCTGCGGGACCAGGCGGTCCAGGAGTTCTTCGGGGCTTTGGCCGGGGTGGAGGGCGGTACGATCCGGGTGTTCGGCGAGGAGTTGCAGGACGTCGCGATTCCGCCTGAGGCGACCTACCCGCCCAGGCCCGGCAGGGTGAACGTCCACGACCTCGACGTGTCCGACGCCGAGGCGGTTCGCAATGCCCTGTGCCGCCTGGCCGGATTCGACGGCGCCACATCGCTCGACGAGGCCGCCCGCCGGTACCGCCTGCTCTGGGACCTCAACCGGTGGCTGATCACACGGCCGATGTCGCTCAGCCAAATCGTGGCCCAGGTCCGGGAGGAGGTCGCCGAGCGGAAGGAGACCGACGCCGACCGGCTGCGGGCGGAGGTGGAGGCGGCGCTGGTCGTCGGTGCGGCGCTGCCGGACGGTACGCTGGGGGCGCTGCGGCTGCGGGCCCACCGGTTCATCCGGGGCGGCTGGCAGTTCCACCGGTGCGTGAACCCCGGCTGCGGCAAGCTGTACCCGATGGGCGAGGAGAAATGTTCGGTCTGCAACCATCCGACCGCGCCGCTGTGCCTCTGCCGCAACTGTGGGGCCGACTACCTGCGGCTGGCCGGCGACCTCGACGCGCCGCTGCGGGCCACGGCCGACCCCCAGGTCCAGCCCGACTGGGTGGCCTACGAACCCGGACGGTTCGAGACCACAATCGCCGAGGATGAGGAGGAGGAACCCTCGTCCGGCAACGGCCGCCGGCGTTCCAGGCGGATGCCCGCGCAGATCAAGCGACGGAACATCGTGGACGGATCGCTCGACCCGATGAGTCTCCGGTTCAGTGCGGACGTGAATGACTATTCGCTCAAGGTGACGCTGGTGCCGGCGCGAACCCGGTGCATCTGCTGCGGAGGCAGCGCCGGGAGCCGCAACGTGATCACGCCGGTGAGCCTGGGCACGTCGGCCGCGGTGAAGGTCGTCGGCGAGGGGCTGGCCGAAGCTCTGGAAGCGGCCCATCGCGACCGGCCGGGACACGACGGCAAGCAGCGCTTGCTGGTGTTCAGCGACGCCCGCCAGGATGCCGCCCATCAGGCCCGGTTCATCATTTTTGCCAGCCGCTACGACCGGATGCGTCGGCGGCTGATGGACATCCTCGAAACCGAGCGGGTACTGGCGTTGCAGAAGGCGGTCGAACTGCTGAGCGAAGCGGCCGTCGCCAACCGCGACAACCCACACGTGCCGGAAGGCACCCGCCGGTTCATCCCGGAAGATGCCCGGAACCGGATCCGTGCGTGGGAAGAGGCCCCGCTGCTGGATGAAATCGCGGTGAATGCCGGCTACCGGGGCACGCTGGTGAACCTGGGGCTGGCATACGTCAACTACCACCAGCTCGACGAGTACCTGCGGCTGGATGGCCGGGAACTGGCGGATCGGCTGGGCGTGCCGCTGGAAGGCTTGCTGCACATCTGCTGTGCACTACTGGACGAGATGCGGGTTCGCGGCTGCTTGTCGAGGGAGATGCTGCGACACCACCCGACCAACGTCGCCTGCCCTGAGCACATCAAGCAGGCCGACTGGGAACGCCGCATGAAGCAGCCGCAGGGGTATCCAGTCACGCCCGGCGGGGAACCCGAGGCCTTTCGGGACAAGACCGAGGTCCCCTGGGGCATCCGCTGCCACAACCCGTGGCGGAAGCCCAAGTCGGGTGGCCAGGATCCGAGCCTCCAGCGAATCCTCAAGCACTTGCTTACCCGGTTGGGCGGCGCCGAGCCCGACGCCGAGATGATGGTGGACCTGATCAAGTTCCTCATGGACGGCAGCTTCGTGGTGCCGGTGGAGCTATTCGGCGCCCGCGTGCGCACGACGCTCCTGCAGGTGAACGCCGAGGTGGTCCGGCTGCAGGTGGCTACCGAGGACGTCCGGATGCACTGCAACGTGTGCGGCAAGGTGATGTCGGGCGCCGCGCCGGGCATGCCCTGCCCGAAGTGCCACGGCAAGCTGGTCCGATGGCTCGATTCGGAGGTCCTGACAAGCCGTTCCATCAAACGAGTGCGTAACAAGCAGGCGATCCCGCTGGTGGCCGGCGAGCACACGGCGCAGATCACGACGGCCGAACGGGCGGCGCTGGAAGAGCGGTTCAAGGCACCGGCCAGCGAGTCGAGTGTCAACCTGCTGGCCTGCTCGCCGACCCTGGAAATGGGCATCGACGTGGGCGGCCTCGATGCGGTGGTCATGCGGAACATCCCGCCCCGGCCGGACAACTACGCCCAGCGGGGCGGCCGCGCCGGCCGGCGATCCCGGGTCGGCCTGGTGCTCGGTTACGCCCGAAGCACGCCTCACGACCAGTATTTCTACGATAAGCCCCGGGAGATGATTGCCGGCGAGGTTCCGGCCCCCGCCCTGTCGCTCGGCAACCGCGACGTGCTCGTCCGTCACCTGTACGCGATCGTGTTCGGCGCGGCCGAGCCGGGCCTGGCCGGCAGAATGGTCGAATACGTCAAGCCGGGCGGAGAGGTTGTCCAGGAGGCCGTGGACGCCCTGATCGACGCCGTGAAGGCCAAATTCGCGGACGCCCTCTCGGTAGCCCGCGAGGCCTGGGGAGACGACATCATGGTCCGCGCCGGGCTCGATGACGAGCAACTCCGGGGGATGCTGGAGACACTGCCCCAGCGCATCCAGCATGTGGTGGACTGCACGGCCCGGCAGGTCGCGGAACTGCAGAAGCCGGTCGTCTACTTCGCCGAGAGGCTCCAGAAGGGGTTTGCAGCCCTCAAGGCCGGTGAGTTGGTCAACCGGCTGCTCGGTATCCAGAGCGATCGGTACGGCCGCGACCGCGAGGCCGACGACCGCTCCGCCGGCTACCCGCTGCGGCGTTTCGCCGAGTTCGGCATCTTGCCCGGTTACGAATTCCCCTCGGAGCCGGCCGCGCTGCGGCTGCTGGGCGACCCGTATGAAGAAGACCCGGTTTCAGTGACGCGGCGGTTCGGGATCGGCCAATTCCAGCCCGACGCGAACGTGTACGCCCGGGCCAAGCGATGGCGGGTGATCGGGCTGGACATGGCCTCGCCGTGGAATCCGCGAGCGGAAGAGCCCACCTGGTCGTACCGGGTGTGTGAAACGTGCGAAATGCGGTACAGCGCCGACGAGCCGAAGTGCCCGCGGTGTGACACGGCCGCCCCCGGCCCGCCGCTCCCCTCGTATGAATTTGCCGGATTCGTTGCCTGGCGCGACGAAAGCCCGATCCTCGACGAGGAGGACCGATACGCGGCCAGGAACCTGGTATCGACCTACCCGCAGTGGGACGGCGACGTGGTGGCCCGATGGACGGTCGGCGACGGCTGGGCCCTGCGGCTGAGCCGGAACGAGAGGGTTCGCTGGGTGAACGAAGGAAGGCCGCCCACCCCGAAGGAACTCGACGAAGGCGCGCTGCTGCTGCACCCGAAGGCCAAGGGCTATCTCTTGTGCCCGGCGTGCGGCCGGATGCTCACGGCCCCGGAGCCGGATACGACGCCGACCGGCGGGCGCCGCAAGCCCAGAAGCAGCGAGAAGCAGGACGAGTTCGGCCACGCGGAAGGCTGCCCGAGGCGAGGTGCCGCACCCAAGCCGCTGGCGATCAGCACAGATCAGGGCGTCGAAGTGCTGCGGCTGCTGGTACCGGTCCCTGCGGCAAGCGGAAAGGACGAATGGCTTTCCTGGGGGCTCTCGCTGGGATACTCGTTGCTCAATGGGATGCAGCATCACTTCATGCTGGGCCCCGGCGAGTTGGACGTCGAACTGGAAGGGCCGTGGCTGACCGGCGACGCAGTCGGGCGGTACAAGATGCTCTCGCTGGCCTTCATCGACCCGAGCCTCGGCGGCAGCGGCTATCTGCCCCGAATTGCCGAACGCTTCCACCGGGTCGCCGGGCGGGCGAGCGAACACCTGGACCATCCAGACTGCGAAACGGCCTGCTACCGTTGCCTGAAGTCGTACCAGAACCAGCGCCATCACGAGCACCTGCAGTGGCCGCAGATCATGCCGGCCCTGGAATCGCTGGCGGGCGTCGAACCGGCGGCACGCCCGCTGCTGACCGGCGACATCGACGACCCCGGGCCGTGGCTTGAGGCGTATGCAGCGGGCGTCGGCTCGCCGCTGGAGCTGAAGTTCCTGCGCCTCTTCGAGCAGCACGGATTCCACCCGCAGAAGCAAGTGCCCGTTGCCCCGAACCCGGGTGAGCCGCCCATTTCGATTGCCGATTTCGCCGTCGCCGACCGCCGCCTGGCCATCTACATCGACGGCGCGGCCTTCCACGTCGGCCAGCGACTGCGGCGCGATCGGTTCATCCGCGCCCGGCTGAGGAATGCCGATCCCCCGTGGCGAGTGGAGGAGTTCCGAGCGGTGGACTTGGGGGAAGGCGCCCGGTTGGTTGAGCGACTGAAACGGGAGTGAGCAGGTTTTGTCATCCATTTGCACAGTACTGGAGGGAGGACATAACAATGGCAACGTACATTCTTCTTTGGGATCCACGATATGAGGACTGGGCCGACTTCGACGCCTGCGTGCAGGCAACGCAGGAGGGCAAGAGCATCACGATCCCGTGCGAATGCAAAGGTGGCGAAGAGATCGCACCGGGCGACACGGTCTTCCTGCTGCGGAAGAAGGTCAAGCCGCTGGGAGGTTTGGCGAAAGGGCGCGCCGTTTCAGGATCCTATCCTGGCGAACGCACCCCCATGGTCGACGCCGAGTTCACGCAGATCCTGAAACTGCATGACGGGATAAATGCTGCGCGTTTCCTTTGGGCGGCGGGCATCAATTTTCATGCGTTGCGCGATAAGGCCATACAGGTTCCCCGAGATCTGGCCGCCAAACTGGACGACAAGTGGAAAGAGCACATACGCACACTCGGTCCATCGAGACCTAAGCCCAAACCTTTGCCGGATTCCGGATACGTCAGCAAGCTGTCGCTGGAAGAGAAGAAGGATTACTCGGCGTACAACAAGCGAATTGAAGCCGAACAGCGGATTGGTCAGTCGCAATTCCGGGCGAAGGTGCTGGAGAACTTTGAGTGGCGCTGCTGTCTCAGCGATATCGACCAGCGGGACCTGCTCGTCGCGAGTCACATCAAGCCATGGTCCGCGAGTGTAACGACTCGCTTGGATCCCGCGAACGGCCTGTGCTTCTTCGTCCTGCACGATAAACTGTTCGACCAGGGGTACATCGCGTTCGACGACAGTTTGCGGGTGATCGTGACGCCCCATATTGGTCGCCTAAGCGAGCCTCTGCAGAAGATACTCCGCGAAATTGAAGGACGACCGCTCAGAAGCCCGGTGAATACGAAGATCAAACAGGACTACATCGACTACCATCGGCAGCATACGTTCTGGGCAGAATCGGCCGATTAGCGGCTGGTCTGGCACGCTGGCGGGAGCGGTGTACGGCCGGAGCTGGATTATGCTGGCCCGGTACGATAACGTCAAGAACGGGGCAGGTAGATGCCACGAGAATATCGCG
Organism: Thermoguttaceae bacterium; assembly: GCA_034005525.1. Lineage (GTDB taxonomy): Bacteria > Planctomycetota > Planctomycetia > Pirellulales > Thermoguttaceae > PWXP01. The sequence continues at coordinate 17,607 of JAVEUP010000145.1, forward strand.
GTGCCGCGGCGGTTGGCCAGACTTGCGTTCGGCAGAGACAGACGTCGCCCCTAAGACAAGTCTGAGTTCCGGGCACAGACATTCCTACAACGCGAAACGCACGACCGTAACCCGACCCTTGAGTGACAGCCGAGGCGCTTCCACAATGCCTGTACCTCACAATCCCAACAGCAACCACGACCGTCCGGCCATCGCCGTCCTCGACACGGCCGGCCGTCACAACGATCTTCCGCTGCTGACCGCCGCCGTTCGCTCCCAAGACGGCCAGCAGGAACAGCAGATCGTCCGTCAGTGGCGGATTCTGAAGCTGCTGACCTATTCGCCGGAGGGATTCACGGTCAGGGAACTGGCGGTCCTATCGGGCATGAACGAGAAGACCGTCCGGCGCGATCTGGTCTTTCTGCAACACATCGGCTTCGACATGGCCGAGACCGTGGAAGAGCGTGGTCGAAAGCGATGGCGGATTCGCCGGCTGCCGGAGTCCGTGTCGGTCCGGGGTTCCGTGCGCGAGAAGTACGGCCTGATCCACGACACGCTGGGCGACCTGCACGACGCGGCGCTGATCGTCGGCGATTCGGGTCTGGCCTTCGCGCTGAAACGCCTTCAGGAGTGGGTCGAGGGGAAGTGCAGGGGCAGGAAGGTGAAGCCGAGGTAGTTGCGGCGGCCGGTCGGGTACCGTAACATCGGGAATCGGGTCGGGCGACCGAAACGAAATCGCCACGGTGGTTGGCCGGCCTTTCGGGAGGAAAGCAACGAACATGAGCGACCATGCCAGCATCGCCGTGGCCGCCCCGCCGGCCATGGAAGACGAACAAGCCACCCAGCGGGCCGACGCCCGGCCGAAGCCGCAGCCGCCCTATGCGGTGGTCCTGCTGAACGACGAGGAGCACAGCTTCCTGTACGTGATCGAGACCCTGATGAAGGTCTTCGGCTATCCGGCCGAGAAGTGCCAGGCGCTCACGCTGCGAATCCACAACGAGGGCCGGGGCATCGTCTGGTCGGGCAGCCTGGAGGTGGCGGAATTGAAGCGGGACCAGATCCGGTCGGCCGGGCCGGACTTCCATGCCTGCCCCCCTTTGACCTGCCAATTTCTTCTGACTACCCTTGGGTTATGGGAATCACGGGTTCCTATGGCCCGTCGCGAGGAAGAAACATGTAAGCGTTCACAGGTCGGTGGCGCAGGCTGTTTTCTCCGCTGCATCCGAAGGAGACAGTCTCATTGTCGCGGCCGGAGCCGTTGATCCGTGAGGCATAGTTCCCTGTGTGCCGCGAAAATTGGGACAATCCCCTGTGAACGGTTACAGAAACATGAAACAACAGATCATGAAGCGACGCCGCTCCATATCCCTGACTGGCATGATGATCATGGTCGGTTTCTTGTCTGCGCGGAATGCCGCCGCCGATGCGTGGATTGTTGAAAAGGGCACACCGCTTGCGCAAATCGTGGTCGCCACGGAGTCTCCACGGCTGACCCGCTTGGCCGCCGAAGAGTTGCGCGATTATGTTCAGAAGATGACCGGTGCCGAGCTGCCAATCCGCAACGAGGCTTTCAGTGATTATCCGATAACCGTTTTTGTCGGCCACAGTGAAGGGACCGATGACCGTGGGATATCCGTTGACGGTTGCACTCACGGGGCCTACCGGATGCTTTCGGGCCGGAATTGGCTGGCGTTGATCGGCCACGACGAGGATTTTGAACCTGTCGAACCCTGGGCGCGCAATCATGGTGACCGCGTTCGCGCGCAGGCCGAATGGGAGAAATTGACCGGTGGAACCTGGAACAATCCCATGAATCGGCTGTTCCGCGATCATCACCAAAGCTCCGGCATCTGGACGCATGACGAGGGCGGCTCTCTTCAGGCGGTTTATGCGTTCTTGCGCGATTTGGGCGTGCGGTGGTTCATGCCCGGCGAACTGGGCGAGGTGGTGCCGCGGCTGGAAAGCATCCCGTTGCCGTCGGTCGACAAGGCCGTGAAGCCGGATTTTCCGTATCGGGACCTTCGCCTCGGGAACGTGCCGCACTTCCCTTGGGAGGACTTTGTTTGGCACCTGCGCCTCGGGCTGAACGATCAAGGCCTGGTGGGCAGCCACGGCATGATCGCCGTTCACGGCAGTTCGGAAATGCGATCGGTGCATCCGGAGTATTATGCGCTGCTTGCGTCAACACGGGACACGACGACGCGCGGAACGGGACATGCCTGTTTCTCGTCCGATGGCTTGTTGCAGGAAACGATTGCCTATGCCCGGGCCCGATTCGATCGCTTCGATTTGCCTGCCGTTTCGATCTTCCCCCAAGACGGCTATCGCCATTGCCATTGTGAGAAGTGCGCGGACAGATCCCCCTCCGAGGTCGTCTGGGAATTTGTCGAGAAGGTTGCCCGGGCCGTTTATGAAACGCATCCCGACCGACTTGTGCTCGGCGGTGCCTACACGTCGTATTCGGAACCCCCGGATACCATCGAGCGGTTCAGTCCCAACGTCGCCGTGCGCATCTCCTCGATGCGTCCCGGGCTTGACGACGATGAACGTTGGGCTGCATACTGGAATCTGGTCGAAACCTGGGCTGCACGGCTGGCCCCGCAACGGTTGATGCGCAACGCCAACATCCAATGGACGGCGTCGCGCGGGTTCCCGATTTTGCATCCCCGCAGCATTGCCCGCGAATTTGCCGCCATGCGGGGAATCTCGCTCGGCGAATCATCTTCCGTTCCGCGACACCCCGACCAACGCTGGCAGACTCCGGGAATCAGTCACCTGAACATTTACGTGCTTTCCCGTTTTCTCTGGGACGCCCAGACCGATTTGGACGTGCTACTGGAGGACTATTACCACCGCTTCTACGGTCCGGCGGCGTCGGCCATGCGCGAAGCCTTTGATTATGCCGAATCGATCTATCCACGCGACGGACGTCCGACACCGGGGCGGATCGATTATGCTCAGCGGGTAAGGTTTGTGGAAATGCTGCATGCCGCTCGCGAAAAGGCCGGCAATACAATCTACGGGCGGCGAATCGATGCGGTGATCGGTGACCTGCTACCTTTGGATGAGTTGCGGAGCCGTCATGCCTTGGCCGAAGCCCGTGGGGAGGTACGGGAATTCTGGACTCTAATGCCCTTCGATGAAGAACGGCGGCGCGCGGCGGCGGAATCGTTTGTGCTGGACGGCAAGCTCGATGAACCGTTCTGGACTGTATACCTTCCTGGCGGGACGCTCCGGCTGTCGGATACCGGCGAACGGCCGGAATTCGGGACCCGCTTTCAGATGCGCTGGTACGGGGATCATCTGTATATCGGCATCCATTGTGAAGAGGCATCCGGATCGCCCTTGAACGTCACGACCACGGATAATGGCGATCCGGCCATTTTCGAGGGTGACAGCGTGACGGTGTTGCTCGAGACCCACGACCACGCCTATTACGAGATCACGGTCCATCCGGCCGGAGCGGTTTGGGACGTAGACCATTCCGAAGACGGAGTCAAGGACCGCTGGACGTCGAATGCCGAAGTGGCCACGCATGTTGGCGACAACTTTTGGAGCGCGGAAATGCGCATTCCCGTGGTTGCCCAGGATGACGACCCCCTGCATTGGGTCAACGGCCGTACGCCATCGCACACGTTCCCCTGGTATTTCAACATCGCCCGCCG
>JAVEUP010000146.1:0-21154 GCA_034005525.1 Thermoguttaceae bacterium
CGCCCCCGGCAGCAGGAGGCCGTGTACCAGCCCGTGGTCCGAGCCGTCAAGCAAGCGTATGAGACCCTCACCAACCTGGAGTGGTGGTACGAAGTGCTCCAGGCATGGTCGACCGCCGGGCGGTGGTTTAGCTGGCGCGGCGGATTGGCGGCCGTGCTGCTGGTGCTGGGGGGTGCGCTCGTTTACCGCGGGTTGCGATGGTTGTGGCGAAAGGCGGCGCCCCGCCTGTGGCCCGGAGCGGCCCCGATTGCGGGCGACGACGGCCGGCGCGTCGAGTTCTACCGGCGGCTGGTCGCCCTGCTGCGCAGGCGCGGCCTGCGCCGCGCACCGGGCCAAACGCCCTATGAGTTCGCCACGGAGGCCGCCAACCGGCTGGCCGGCACCCCCGGATTGGAACACCTCGCCTCATGCCCGCAACAAGTCGTCCGGGCCTTCTACCAGGTCCGGTTCGGCCATCAACCGCTAGACAACCGGCAGCAGGAGGCGGTTGAGCACTCGTTGAGTAGTTTGGCCGATGGTTCGCGACGGTTGAGTGGTTAGCTTTGGTGCCCGCTGCGCGATGGTTCGATCAGTTCGATGCTTGGGAAGTAGCTTCTGAAGCGTGCAGCGTCTCGCGTGACAAGCGGAAGGTTGGCCACAGCCGCATGCGCTCCAATCAGAAAATCCGGCAGTGGCGTGGTTCGGGAGCCTCCGCGGCGCCGGTATTGCAGAAAGGCCTTTCCGGCCAGGAAGGCCGCTTCGCGTGAGATCGGGTGCATGACCACGAATGCCTCGGGCAAAGCCGCTTCCAGATCCTCGATTCGTTCGAAGCCGATCGAGACTTCCGCGTAAATGACCGGATTGATCACCAACAGGCCACGATCAGCCGCAGCGGCCAATGCTCCGGAAGACCACCCGAACCACTGCGGATCCTCCGTGAGTACGTCAAGTAGAACGCAAGAATCGACGATGGCGCCTTTCATCGCGTTGGCGCTCCTCGCGTCAGCGCCATGATGTCGTCAGTCGTCATTCGGACTGTGCTCGTTCCCCGGACCGCCTCGATCAACTGCCGTCCACGCCCCTGGGACGCCACCTTCTTGCGTAACACGACGTGGCCACCTTCTTCGACGAATTCCACTTCATTGCCAGGGAGAATATCCAGACGGTCCCGTATCTCGATTGGGATCGTCACTTGCCCCTTACAGGTCACTTTCACGTCAAGAGTCCTTCGGGATGTGAGATTGCCGAGTATTACTTATACCAGTAAGAATTATACCTGCCTCGCGAGGGTTGGTCAAGTGGTAGTGTGTACAAAACAACGTCGACACACCTGGACACGGAGTGTCGAAGCTGGTAGAAGACGCCGTTGCAATTGTCTGGGTTATTGATGGATTATCCATGCTCTTCCCGACCACTGCCCAACCCGGAGACCTCTCATGTCCAACTCAGTTACCAAAGTGACTCAGCAGTCGTGGTTCGGGCGGCTCGGCGCGTCGATCAAGGGCGTGCTGGTCGGGGTTGTCCTGCTCCTTATCTCCTTCGGCGTTCTGTGGTGGAACGAGGGCCGCGCCGTGAAAACGGCGGCCGGGCTCAGGCAGTTGCGTGTCGAGGTGGTTACCGCCGACCCGGATCGAATCGACCCGGCCAATGAAGGCCGCGCCGTCCACCTCGTTGGCAACGCGGTGACCGGCGAAACACTGAGTGATCCCGACTTCGGCATTGCCGTGCCGGCCGTCCGGCTCCGCCGCCGTGCTGAAATGTACCAGTGGAAAGAGGAAAGCCGGACAGAAGAGCGGCGAAAAGTGGGTGGCGGCTCCGAGCGGGTGACCACCTACGAGTACCAGAAGATCTGGTCGGAGCAGGCGATCCGGTCTGATCGGTTTCAGCGCCCCAATGAGCACGAGAACCCGGGGCCCCTGCGGGTCGAGTCGCGCGACGTGAATGCCGGCGAGGTGACCCTCGGCGCCTTCCGCCTCTCACCCGCTCTGTTGAAGCAAATGGACAACTTCGAGCCCCTGGCGCTTACCGAAAGCGACTCGGCCGCCGTTCGCGAGAAGTTCGACGACCGGGTGACGATTGCCGGTAATACGGTGTACCTGCCGTTCAGCCCCAACGGGCCGCTGCCCGATCCAGGCTCGCCGAAGATTGGCGATCTGCGGGTCGAGTTTTCCACGGTTAGCCCGGGCGTGGTAAGCGTCATCGCCCGCCAGATAAAGGGCACTTTTGAGCCGTGGCGTGCAGGTTCGGGAGTCGCGTTCGAACGGCTGGCGGCCGGCACGCGCAGCGCCGACGAGATGATCGGCCAAATGGAGTCGGCCAACACGATGATGACCTGGGCCCTGCGCCTGGCCGGATTCGTGATGATGGCTTTCGGAATCGGTATGGTGTTCGCGCCGGTGGCCGTCCTGGCCGACGTGCTACCCATTCTGGGCGATTTGATGCGGATGGGTCTCGGGCTTTTCGCGATGGTTGTGGCCGCCGCGCTGTCGTTGGTCACGATTGCCGTCGCGTGGCTGGCGTATCGCCCGGTACTGGCTATCACACTGATCGTCATCGGCGCGGCGTTGGTCTTGGGCCTTTGGAGTCTCGCTCGCCGCCGAAAAACCGCTGCCGCCACTGGCTCCGGCGCACCGCCACCCCCGCCTCCACCGCCGGGGTAGGTGCCGCGAGCCGAGCGGCAGGCACTTCCGTTTCTAGGTGCAGAACCACCCGGCGCGTGGGTGAACCCGGATGCTGAGACATCCGGAACCACCCACCCTACGTCTTGTCGCCACCGATTCGCACGCAGAAACGGAAGAGCCGAGCGGCACAGGCACGCAGCGGACATTCTCAGCCATTGCCGGGCACTTGGCACGCGGCTGCCGGGCTGCTATAATCTGCCGCTTTGTAGGTTCCGGCATCGTGGGCTACACTTGTGCGACTAACCGGCCAGCGGGGCCGTGTTAAAAGGTCGTTGCGAGTGCTGCGAACAGCCGGAATTTTTCGGAACCCAGCCGCAGGGTTTCCCTTGTGGCGCAATATTGGTGGTATCGGCGAATGACTCAAACACTGGAATCGTTCATCGACAGGTTGCGGACCGACGGCGTGGAATCCGGACGGAAGGCCGCCGAGGAGGTGCGCCGCGAGGCCCAGCGCGAGGCGGAGAAGATTGTGCGCGACGCCGAGGCCAAGGGGCAGCAGATCGTACAGGCCGCCGAGGCCCAGCGCGAGCAAATCCTCGCCCGAACGCAAACCGACCTGCGGCTCGCCGCCCGCGATACCGTGGGCAAGTTGCGTGAAACGCTTAGCCAAGCGGTAACCCGGGCGCTCGAAAAGGCCGTCGCGCAGCAGTTCGGCAATGCCGATTTCCTTTCCGACCTGATCCGGCACGTCGTCCTGCAATACGTCGAGAAGGATGCCGTTGGCGAGAGCGTTCTGGCCATCAACGTTCCCGAACCGATGCGGCAGAAGCTGGCACATTGGGCGATAGAAGCGTTTCATAGCAAAGGGAAGGACAAGAAGCAGGAAGAGCTTTCCGTGGAGCTTCATGGCACGCTGACCAGTGCCGGTTTCGAGTACAGGATGTCACAAGGAACAGTTGAGATTACGGCCGAATCGGTGGTCCAGGTCCTGTCGGAAATCATCACACCGGAATTGCGGAAACTCATTGCCGAGGCAGTCGGCGACGAAGACTCGCCGGCCGCCAATTGATTCCACCCAACCAATCCCCGGCCGCCCGGCCATGACGCCGTAGCTTTGAACCCATGCGAACCGACCGGTACTATTACCTTTCGGCGTTGCCCGCACCAGGCGAGCTGGGCAATGCTCCGCCAATGGGGCCCTCCCAGCTACTGGAGCACGTCGGAGAAGAGACTTCCCGGGGAAGGCTCGTCGGCACCGTGTTCTTGCTGGGCGACCTGCTGGAGCGAGAGGCGTTTCTGGCGGGCGAGATCGAGCAGGTGGAACCCGCCGTGCTGACCGTCCGGCAGGCGCGCAACGAGGCCCCGCTGCCGGACTTCCTGGCCCCGCCGGCGGAAGGTGACACCGACTCGCTGGAAGCCGACCGGCTTTGGGAAGGCTACTTCCGCCATGCGGCCGAAACCGGCCGGACCCTGGGCAGTCCGCTGCTGGTGCAATGGGTCGACTTCGAGGCGGCGCTCCGCAATGCGTTGGCCGCGGCCCGGGCCAAGCGGTTGGGCATTGAGGGTGCCGGGTACCTGGTGGCCTCCGACCTGGCCGAGACGTGCAGCGAAGACTTCTCCGCGGTGCTGAGCGAGTGGGCGGCAGCCGAAACGCCCTTGGCAGGGCTGCGCGTGGTCCTTCGTGCCCGATGGGAATGGCTCGGCCGGCACGATGCATGGTTCTCGTTCTCCGACGATGAACTGGTTGCGTATGCCGTCCGGCTCATGCTTCTGGAGCAATGGCGACGCTCGACGCACGAAGAGGAACTTTCCGCCGGTGAGACGGCTTAGGGAAAACGAACTTAACGAAGGCAGGGGACGAATCCGTGAAAGCAAGGATCGTTGCAGTCAACGGAAACCTGGTGATCGCCGAAACCGACGGCCGCGTCGTTCAGAACTCGGTCGGCTACTGCGTCCGTTCCGATGGAACGCGGTTGCTGAGCGAAGTGATCCGCGTGCGCGGCCACCTGGCCGACCTCCAGGTCTTTGAAGAAACCCGCGGCTTGAGGGTCGGCGACCCGGTCGAGTTGCACGAAGAGATGCTCTCGGTCGTGGTCGGTCCGGGGCTCTTGGGCCAGATCTACGACGGCCTGCAGAATCCGCTGCCGGAGTTGGCCAAGCAGGTGGGCTTCTTCCTGAAGCCGGGCGTGTACATCCACGGCCTCTCCACCACGCAGCAATGGGAGTTCACCCCATCGGTGAAGCAGGGCGACGTGGTTGCCGCGGCCGATAGCCTGGGCACGGTGCCCGAGGGGATCTTCGCGCATCGGATCATGGCGCCGTTCGGCCTGAAGGGCGAATGGACCGTTGAGAAGATTGCGCCGGCCGGCAGTTACACGGTGGAGGCGGAGATCGCCGTGCTCAGCGACGGGCAGGGCGCGAAGCAGACGGCGACCATGCAGCAGAACTGGCCGGTGAAGCGCCCGCTGAGCGTCGCCCGCCGCCGCTTGCTGCCCGACGAGCCGCTGGTTTCCCGCGTGCGGATTATCGACTCGATGTTCCCCGTCGTTCGCGGCGGTACCTATTGCATTCCCGGACCGTTCGGAGCCGGCAAGACGGTCTTGCAGCAGATCACGGCCCGCCACGCCGAGATCGACATCGTCATCATTGCGGCGTGCGGGGAGCGTGCGGGTGAAATCGTCGAGACGTTGCGCGACTTCCCCGAATTGATCGACCCGCGCACCGGCCGCAGCCTGATGGAGCGGACCATCATCATTGCCAACACGTCGGCCATGCCCGTGGCCGCCCGCGAGGCGTCCGTGTACACCGCCGCCACGCTGGGCGAATACTACCGGCAGATGGGGCTGAACGTGCTACTGCTGGCCGACTCCACGTCGCGCTGGGCGCAGGCGATGCGGGAGCTTTCCGGCCGCCTGGAAGAGATTCCCGGCGAAGAGGCGTTCCCGGCGTACCTGGAAAGCCGGATTGCGAGCTTCTACGAGCGCGCGGGAGCGTTGGAGCTGCGCGACGGAACGGTCGGGTCGTTGACCATCGGCGGCACGGTAAGCCCCGCCGGCGGGAACTTCGAGGAGCCGGTCACGCAGGGCACGCTGAAGGTCGTCGGCGCGTTCCACGGCCTGTCGCGCGCCCGCAGCGACGCGCGCCGCTACCCGGCCATCGACCCGCTCGACTCGTGGAGCAAGTACCACGGGATCATCGACCCGGAGGACGTGGCCGCCATGCGCCGCCTGCTGCTGCACGGCAACGAGGTGCGGCAGATGATGACGGTGGTGGGCGAGGAAGGCACGTCGATCGACGACTTCACCACGGCCCTGAAGGCCGACTTCTTCGACAACGTGTATTTGCAGCAGAATGCCTTCGACGAGGTCGACGCGGCCACCCCGGCCGAGCGGCAGCGGTTCGTGTTCGGCAAGGTGGCCGAGGTGGCACGGCTCGACTTCCAGTTCACCGACAAGGCCCAAGCCCGCCAAACGCTCGTCGAGGTGACCGACATGTTCCGCAACTGGAACTATGCCGCAACCGACAGTGAGGAATACAAGCGGTGGCTCGCGGCCATCGATCAGTTTATCGCCACGAAAGGGCGGAAGTCATGAGGAAGTACTTCGATTCAATCCGCCGCATTGCCGGCAACGTGGTTACCGTGAACGCGATGGGGGTCAGCTACGACGAGCTGGCCACCATCGAGTCGGACCACGGCGAGTCGCTCGCGCAGGTGATCGACCTGGAAGGGCAGCAGGTGAGCCTCCAGGTGTTCTCCGGTTCGCAGGGCGTGTCGAACAACGACCGCGTCCGGTTCCTGCAGCATCCCATGCAGGTGCCGTTCTCCGACGATCTGCTCGGCCGCGTTTTCGACGGCTCCGCCCGGCCGCGCGACGGCCGCGGACCGGTCACCGGCAAGATGACCGACCTGGGCACCGCGCCGGTCAACCCCGTCATGCGCCGCATGCCTGACCAGATGGTCCACACCGGCATCCCCATGATCGACGTGTTCAACTCGCTGGTCGAATCGCAGAAGCTGCCGATCTTCTCCGTGCCCGGCGAACCATATAACGAGCTGCTCGCGCGGGTGGGACTCCAGGCCGACGCCGACATCATCATCCTCGGCGGCATGGGGCTGCGGCACGACGATTACCTGAAGTTCCGCCAGACGTTCGAGGAGGGTGGGGTGCTCGGCCGCGCCATTCTGTTCATTCATACCGCCGCCGACCCCGTGGTCGAGTGCCTCCTGGTGCCCGACTTGTGCCTGGCCGTGGGGGAGCAGTTCGCGCTCCAGGGCAAGCGGGTGCTCGTGCTGCTGACCGACATGACGGCGTTTTCCGACGCATTGAAGGAAATCTCGATTGTCATGGAGCAGATTCCCTCGAACCGCGGTTACCCCGGCGACCTGTATACGCAATTGGCCAAGCGTTACGAAAAAGCGGTCGATTTCGACGGCGCCGGCTCGATGACCGTGCTGGCCTGCGTGACCATGCCGGGCGACGACGTAACCCACCCCGTGCCCGACAACACAGGCTACATCACGGAAGGGCAGTTTTACCTGCGGCACGGGCGGATCGAGCCGTTCGGGTCGCTTTCGCGGTTGAAGCAGCAGGTCAACGGCAAGTCGCGCGACGACCACCGGGCGATCATGGACGCCTGCATCCAACTTTACGCGCTTTGCCGCGAGAGCCGCGAGAAGCGCGACATGGGGTTCGAGATGTCCGACTGGGACCGCAAGCTGCTGAAGTACGGACTCCTGTTCGAGCAGCGCGTGATGGACTTGTCGGTGAACATCCACCTGTTCGACGCACTGGACCGCTGCTGGGACATCCTGGCCGAGTGCTTTGAACCGGCCGAGACGGGCATTCGCCGGTCCATTATCGAGAAACACTGGCCCAGCAAGGGCGATGAAACCCCGGTGGAGCAGCCTGCCGAGGCGACCGCGTAGGGTGGGCAGTATCCGAGATGCGAGATCTGACATTTGATATCTCCGACCTGCGGCTTGCGATTTGAGACTTAAGATTTGAGATCTGCAATTTGAGATTTGAGACGGCACGACGGCTGTCAAACAATTCCGGGCGAAACACGGCGTGGCAACGAAAATCAAGCTAACCCGACCTGAGCTGAAGCGATATCGCGACGCGCTGGCGCGTTACGAGCGATTTCTGCCCATGCTGAAGCTGAAGCAGCAACAGCTTCAGATGACGCTGCGCGACGCGGCCGCCGCGCGGCGCAAGGCGGAGCAAGCGCGCGACGAAATCGATGCCGCCCTCCACCGGTACCGGAGCGTCCTGGCCGACCGCGCCGGCCTGCCGTTGGAGCAATGGTCGCGTCCGAGCGAGGTGCGGGTGGGCAAGAAGAACATCGCCGGCGTGGAGATTCCCGTCTTCGAGGAAGCGTCTTTTCCTGAAGCGCGTTACAGCCTGTTCGGCACGCCCCCGTGGGTGGACCAGACGTTGGCCGACCTGCGCGAGCGGAGCCGTCGCGATGCCGTCGTCGATGTGCTCCGCCAGGAGGAAGCCCTGCTGAAAAGGGAGCTTACGCGAATCATCCAGCGAGTGAACCTTTTCGAGAAGATCATGATCCCCCAAGCACGTGAGGCGATCCGGAAGATTCGCATCAAGCTGGGCGACGAGATGACCGCCGGCGTGGGCCGCTCGAAGATCGCCAAGGGTAAGCTGAGCCAGACATTGACGGACGAACCGAGCGCCGCGTCGGCGCCGCCGGAAGGGGGCGAGACGCCATGATTGTTCCCATGCAGAAGGTGTATCTGGTTGCCCGCGCCGACGACCGCCGGCGGTTGCTCACGGCGCTTGGCAAACTGGGCGCAGCCCACCTCATACCGGTCGATCCGTCGCGCGCGGTGGCCGAAGAGAAATACGCCCGCCGGCTCGCAGTGATGGACCGCGCGGTGCAGGTGCTTGCGAGTGTCTCGCCGTCGGGCCCCGCGCCGGAGGTCTCGCCGGTCGACGCCGCCAACGAGGTGCTGGAGATTCAGCGGCGGGCGGCCGAGGGGCGCAACCGGCTGGCCACGCTGCACCATCAACTCGAGCAGATTGCCGTTTGGGACGACCTGCGCCTGGAAGACGTCCAGCAGTTGCGCGAGGCCGGCGTTGAGCTGCGGTTCTATGTTATGCCGGAAGCCGCCCTCGGCGCCGTCGAGGCCGAGTGCGTTCACGTGGTCGCACAACTGCCCGGCCGCAAAGCGCTCGTGGCGGTTGCCGGGCGCGCGGGCAAGGGAGAAATGAAGCTGCCGGCGGAAGCGGTTCGCGAGCCGCTGCCGGCCCGCGATGCGCCCAGCATCCGGGCGGAAGCTGCCGAGATCGACGCAGGGCTGCATCGCGACGTGGAACGGTTGCAGGCATTGGCCGGTTTGGCGCCGGCCCTTCAAACAGAGCGGGATCGCCTGGCGGAGCAAGTGGAATACTCTCTCGCCCAGCGAAGCGCTTCCGCCGACGAGCACCTGTTCGCCCTGCAAGGTTGGGTACCCGCGGAGATAGCTCCGACCCTGGCCGGCGCGATGGCCGCCGAGGGCATTCCCGTCGCCGTCGAGGTGCTGGAGCCGGACCCGGACGAACAGCCGCCCACGCTCGTGCGCCCGCCCGCCTGGGCGCGGCCCATCGAGGGGCTGTTCCAGATGCTCGGAACGATTCCGGGCTATCGGGAATTCGACGTGTCGGTTCCGTTCATGATCGCGCTGCCGATCTTTACAGCCATCCTGATTGGCGACGGTGGATACGGCGCGCTGCTGCTGCTCGGGCCTCTGCTCGGCTATCGGCACGTGTCGAAGATGATCGGCGATCGCTTCACGCAATTGCTCATTCTGATGGGCGGCGTCACGCTGATATGGGGCGGTATCACGAGCACTTTCTTCGGGGTCAGGTTATATGAACCGCTCATTGCGGTCGATTTGACGGACCAGTCGCGCAAGTTCATGATGTGGCTGAGCTTCACCATGGGCGCGGTGCATCTGAGCCTCGCTCAGCTCTGGCAGGCGGTGCGATACTATCCCAATCTTCACTTCCTCAACCGCGTGGGCTGGGCGTTGTTCATCTGGGGCATGTACGGCGTCGTGCGTATGTTCGTGCTGAGCGACCCGATGAACTGGGACACGCCGTGGCCGTACCTGTTGATCTCCGGCGCGACGCTAGCCATCCTGTTTGCCAGTCCTAGCTGGAATATTGTCAAGATGATTGGATTGGGGCTGGCGCAGTTTCCGCTTTCGATGCTCTCGGCGTTTTCCGACGTGATCAGCTACGTGCGGTTGATGGCCGTCGGATTGGCCAGCGGCGTTCTGGCCGAGAGCTTTAACAATATGGCCCTCTCAATCGATTTCTGGCCCTTGGTGGTTGCCATCCTGTTGTTCGGCCACGCGCTGAACATGGGGTTGGCGCTCATTGCGATGTTTGCGCACGGGGTCCGCTTGAACATGCTCGAGTTTTGCAGCAACATGGGCATGCAGTGGACCGGCTATGCCTACCGCCCCTTTACCCAAAACACAATTCAGGAGTACTCACAATGACACAGGATTTGCTGCTTTCCCACTTCAACGCGACCTTGGGCATGATCTTGGCCGCCGCCGAGACGTTCTGGGGATTTGCCGGGCAGCCGGGCCACGTGCTGGCTCTCGGCCTGGCGGCCTTTGGAAGCTCCATCGGCATCGGCCTGGCGGGTCAGGCGGCGGCGGGCGCCTGGGCCAAGGAAGCGCGCGCGGGCCGCAACCTGAGCTTCACGTACATCATTCTGGTGGGCATGCCCATCAGCCAAACCCTTTACGCCATGATCGTCATGAACAACGTGGCCGGGGTGTTTCGCGAAAACGCGGAATTGGCCGCCGCGAACGCAGGCCTGCTGCTGGGGCTCGGCATTGCCACCGGCCTTGGCGAAATGCTCTCGGCCTGGATGCAGGGCATGATCGGCGCCGCCGGCATCCGGGCGCTCAGCGACAGCGAAGGCAAGGGCTTGGCGTTCATTATTATTGCCATGGGTATTGCCGAGACGGTCGGCATTTTCACCATGGTGTTCCTCCTTGGAATGATTCCGTCGGCCTGACCTTTGACCGACCATTTTCCGTGGACTGTCCCGCTTTTCGCGGCCGATCGCAAGTCGGCTTCCCCGGCCGTTGCGTTCCGCCGCGAAGACGGGACGGTCCCGTTTATGTCCGGCAGCCTCCCCTAACCGAAGCCGTGCCCTCATGCCTATCGACGCCTATTCCCTGTGCCCGGGCGGCACGGGCAAGAAGATCAAGTTCTGTTGCTCCGACCTCTTGCCCGAGCTTCAGAAGCTCCGGCGCATGGTCGAGGGCGATCAGATACTGGCAGCTCTCGGGTACGCGGATCAGGTGCTCGCGAAGCATCCCGACCGCGCGTGCCTGCTTGCCACGCGCGCCGAACTGCTGCGGTCGGCCGGTCGGACCGACGAGTTGGTCCCCCACGCCGCGCGCTTCCTCGAAGCCCATCCGGAAAACCAGTTGGCGTGGGCCGAATCGGCCGTGGCCGCCGCGGTAACCGGCGATTACCGCCGGGCGGTCGAATGCGTTTACCGGGCGATGGAGTGCGTCGAAGAGCATCTCTACAGCACGGTGTACGAGGCGATGGACGTCGTTGCCCAGGTGGCGGTGGTCCACAAGCAATGGGGCGCTGCCCTCGGAATGTGGCGATTGCAGGCCCAACTTGCTCCCAACCATGAGGCGCCTCGGCGCGCAATCGGCATGTTCCGCGCCCAGCGCGACATTCCGCTCCTGCTGCGCAGCTCCGGCAGCAAGGGCCAGCCGCCGGAAGATGCCCCCTGGTCCCCACGTCTGACTGAAGCTCTCGTCTTGGTCCTCCAAGGACGACCCCGCCAGGCAGCCGAGCGGATTGCGGCCCTGGCCGACGAACTGCCCGGCGAACCGCTCGTTTGGCAGTGGTTGGCCGAACTCCGGTCCACGCTGGCCGATACGCCGGGCGAAATCGATGCACTCCGCCGCCTGGCTTCGCTCGACATTCCTTCCGAAGACGCCGAGGAGGCCGAAGCCCGCGCCATGCTCGTTGCCGACGACCCGCTCGGCGACGGGGTCGACATGCTGCGGATCGTTTGGGCGGTGGAAGACGTCGAGAAGCTTCAGACGGCCATCCCGCTCGATTCCCGCTGCATGTTGATGCCGGAGAGGCCAACCGAGGACGATGAAGGGCCGCCGCCGCGGGCGATCTTTGTGCTGTTGGACCGGAGGAATCCCGCTGCTCCGGACGTCGCGCCGGATACCTTGGCCCGCCCAAGGGCTCAGGCCCGGTTTTTCGGCCGGCAGACCGATCGTGAGGCGCGGCTTGAGGTGGCGGGCTTCCTGGCCGACCAGCGAGGTGACGTGGAATCGCAAGTGGCCGAGTTGGCCGGCGACGCATTGGGAAGAATCATCGAGCAGGAGGTCATCGGCCGCGCGTCGCGCAGTATCGACCTGATCGAGGCCGAGTTCGTCTATCCACCCGAGGCCGAGCCCAACACTGTACGTGCCGCCGTGCAGCAATACGGCCGACAGGCGATTTTGGACCGCTGGCCCGAAGTGTCGCTGGGCGCCCTCGGCGGGCGTACGCCGAGGGAGGTGGCCGAAAGCGGGCCGGACGAAAGCCAGCGGCGAAAACTTGCCGCCGCCGTCCTGGCACTCCAGTTACTGGTCGAGACGAACGGCCGCGAAGAAATCTTCGCGGAACTCCGCTCCCGGCTCGGGCTGCCCTCGCCAGGGCCGATCGATCCGGAGCAGGTTTCCGTCCGGAACATTCCCATTATCCGGCTCGATCGGGTGATGGCCGAGAAGCTTTCGGACGAAGACCTTGGCATCGCCTTCGGGCGAGCCGTTGCATATCAGTTCATCCCGGGCGTACGCAAGTTCGCCGCGGCCCTGGTCGAGCGGGAACATCTCGGGACCAGCCCGGAACGCCGGCACGCCATTGAGCAGTTGGCTTACACCCAGGACGATTTGCCGAAGGCGATGGACTACGTCGAGTTGGGGCGCCGGGCGTGCGAAGCGGCCGGCCAGTCGAACGTTGAGTTCGATTTCGTCGAAATCAACCTCGGCCTTGCACACGGCTCGCCGGACAAGGTTCCGCACCTTCTCGAACACATTCAACAGAGTCACTTTGCCGAGTCGGGCGTTCCGGAGCGCTTCAGCAGCCTGCTCATTCGCCTTGGACTGATCAATCCGGACGGGACTCCGGGCCCCGCGGCAGTGGCGGCGCAGCGTCGCGCCGAGATGGCCCGCGCGGCCGGACACGGCGGCGTGGGTAGCACCGCGCAAGCCGAGCCCGGCAAGCTCTGGACTCCCGAAAGCGAAACCGGCGGCAAAGGCGGCAAGCTCTGGACCCCCGACTGACCTCTGCCCGCCAATCGTTCTGCCAGTGCTTTGTCGAAGTTGAATTGTTGGGTTCCCGCAAACGTGGCGTAACCTTCCAGGTTGCGATAGTGGCTTGAGTGCCTCGGCAAGCAGGATGCTTACCCCACGTCTGAAGTTTGGCAAAGCACGGGTTCATCGGCCGATTCACGGCAGCCGCGTTTCGCCCATGAGGTAGCGGTCGCACTCGCGGGCGGCGCCGCGGCCTTCGTTGATGGCCCAGACCACAAGGCTCTGACCGCGGCGGCAGTCGCCGGCGGCGAAAATGCCGTCCACACTGGTGGCGTACTTGCCGTACTCGGCCTGAAAGTTCCCCCGCGGATCGCACTCCAATCCCAGTTGCTCGGCCAGCCCAGACTCCGGGCCGAGGAAACCGAGAGCCAACAGCACGAGATCGGCCTTCCAGGTCCGCTCGGTACCGGGTAACTCGTCAAACGCGATGCGCCCGCCCTCGAATCGGGGTTCGACCCCGACGGTACGGATACCTGACACGCGGCCGTTGCCGTCGTCGAGGAACTCCTTGCTCATGATCTGGTAGCGGCGGGGGTCCTCGCCAAACCGGGTAGCGGCTTCCGCGTGCCCATAATCGACGCGGAAGATGCGCGGCCATTCGGGCCAGGGGTTGTCGGCGGCGCGCCCGGCCGGCGGCTTGGGGAACAGCTCGAAGTTGGTCAAGCTGCGGCAGCCGTGGCGCAGCGACGTGCCGACGCAGTCGGTGCCCGTATCGCCGCCGCCGATGACAACCACGTCCTTCCCCTTGGCCGAGATGTACGTGCCGTCGGAAAGGTGCGTGGTCAGAAGGCTGTGCGTGTTGACCTTCAGGAATTCCATTGCGAAATGGATTCCGGCCAATTCGCGGCCGGGGATGGGCAGATCGCGCGGCCGGGTGGCGCCGCAGCAGAGTACGATGGCATCGTACTGCCGGCGCAGGTCGGCCACGTCCACCGTGATGCCCACCTCCGAGTTCGGCGCGTACTGCACCCCCTCGGCCGACATCAGGTCGAGCCGGCGCTGGACGATCTTCTTGTCGAGCTTCATGTTGGGAATGCCGTAGGTCAACAGTCCGCCCAGCCGGTCGTCGCGCTCGAACACGGTGACGCGATGGCCCGCCCTGTTGAGCTGGTCGGCGGCGGCCAGGCCCGCCGGCCCCGAGCCCACGACGGCCACCCGCTTGCCGGTCCGGTGCGCCGGCGGGCGGGGCGCGATCCACCCCTCGGTCCAGGCGCGGTCGACGATGGCGCACTCGATGTCCTTGATGGTGACCGCCGGATCGTGGACGCCCAGACAGCACGCGCCCTCGCACGGCGCGGGGCATACGCGCCCGGTGAACTCCGGAAAGTTGTTCGTCTTGTGCAGCCGGTCGATCGCCTCGCGCCACCGCCCCCGGTACACCAGGTCGTTCCATTCGGGAATCAGGTTGTCGACCGGGCAGCCCATTGCCGACATGCAGAAGGGAATACCGCAGTCCATGCAGCGCGCACCCTGGACCGTCAGATGCTCCTCCGGCACGGGGAGGATGAACTCGCGGAAGTCGCCCACCCGCTCCGCCGGATCGCGGTACGGCATGGTCTTTCGCGGGAACTCGATGAATCCGGTGGGTTTGCCCATGAAACAACTCCTCGGTTCTAAGCAGCATGGGATAGGCTTCCAGCCTGCCATCCGGCGTGGGATGAGCTTCCAGCTTGTCAATTCGTTAGGACCGTGGGATAAGCTTCCAGCGTGTCATCCGGCGTGAATGAACTGGAAACCTATCCCACGGCCGCCAATCTCTAACCATCTACCATCGCCAACTCCAATTGCACGTTCGCCGGAGCACTCGCCGCAGCTTCCTCCAGCGCCCGCTTGTAGTCCAACGGCATCACCTTCACAAACTCCGGCACGGCATCCTCCCATCGCTGAAGCAGGCGGGCGGCGAGGTCTGAGCCGGTCGTCTCTTGGTGCAGCGAAATCAGGCGACGCACTTCGTCCATCTCGGCTTGCTCTACAAGTCGTTCCAGTTCGACCATGTCCATGTTGCAGTTTGCCGGGAACTCACCCTTGGGGTCCCAAAGGTACGCGATTCCACCGCTCATTCCTGCGGCGAAGTTGCGGCCGGTCGGCCCCAGGATCACCACGCGTCCGCCGGTCATGTACTCACACCCATGGTCGCCCACGCCCTCGATCACCGTGTGCGCACCGCTATTGCGAACAGCGAATCGTTCCGCCGCCCGGCCGCGGAAGAATGCCTGCCCGCGGGTGGCGCCGTAGAGGACCACGTTGCCGACGATAATGTTCTCTTCCGCCACGAAGGTGCTTTCCTTCGGCGGGTATACGATGACGCGGCCTCCGGAAAGCCCCTTGCCAACGTAATCGTTCGCATCGCCCTCCAGTTCCAGCGTAACACCCTGCGTCAGGAACGCACCAAAGCTCTGCCCTGCCGAGCCGGTCAGCTTGATGTGGATTGTGTCGTCGGGTAAGGTCAGCTCGCCGCGCTGCCTGGCGATCTCGTGGCTGAGCATCGTGCCGACGGCCCGGTTCGTATTCACAATGGGCAGCCATACCCGCGACTTTGCCCCGCGCTGGATCGATCCGCGCGCCAGTGCAATGAGCTTATTGTCGAGCGCGGCGTCGAGCTGGTGGTCCTGCTTCTGCGTGCAGAAAACTGAAACGCGTTCGTGTTTCTTCCGGGCCGGCGTGATGATGGGCGTCAGGTCGAGCCCGTCGATCTTCCAGTGGCGAACGTTCGGGTTGCGCTCGAGCACGTCGACCCGGCCGATCATTTCCTCCACAGCGCCGAAGCCGAGCTGCGCCATCAACCCGCGGGCTTCCTCGGCCACCATGAACAGGTAGCGGATCACGTGCTCCGGCTTGCCCTGGAAGCGTTTTCGAAGCAGGGGGTCCTGCGTGGCGACCCCAACCGGGCAGGTGTTCAGGTGGCACTTGCGCATCATGATGCACCCGAGGGTGATCAGCGGGGCCGTGGCGAAGCCGAACTCCTCGGCGCCCAGCAGGGCGGCCAGCACCACGTCGCGCCCGGTCTTCAGCCCGCCGTCGGTCTGCAGGGCCACGCGGCCGCGCAGGTCGTTGAGCACCAGCGTCTGGTGTGTTTCGGCCAGGCCCAGTTCCCAGGGCAGGCCGGCATGCTTGATGCTCGTCAGCGGCGAGGCGCCGGTCCCGCCGCCGTCGCCGGCAATGACGATATGGTCCGCGTGCGCCTTGGCCACGCCGGCGGCGATCGTTCCCACGCCCAACTCGGAGACGAGTTTCACGCTGACGCGCGCGGCCGGGTTCGCGTTCTTCAAGTCATAGATGAGTTGCTTGAGGTCCTCGATGGAGTAGATATCGTGGTGCGGGGGCGGGCTGATCAGCCCGACGCCCGGCGTCGAATGGCGGATGCGAGCAATGTTGCCGTCGACCTTGTGTCCCGGCAACTCGCCCCCCTCGCCCGGCTTCGCGCCCTGGGCAATCTTGATCTGAAGCTCGTCGGCCTGCGTCAGATACTGAATCGTCACGCCGAACCGGCCGGACGCCACTTGCTTGATCGCCGAGCGCCGCGGGTTGGGCCGTCCGTCGGGCAACGGCACAAGCCGCGCGGGGTCTTCGCCCCCTTCGCCCGTGTTGCTCTTCCCGCCGATGGAGTTCATCGCCTCGGCCAGCGACGTGTGCGCTTCCTCGGAAATCGAGCCGAAGCTCATCGCCCCGGTGCAAAATCGCTTGACAATCTCAACCGCCGGTTCCACTTCCTCCAGTGGGATCGGGCTGGCCAGTGCCTCAGGCTTGAAGTCCAGCAGCCCTTTCAAATGGCAGCGGGCGGCCGCATCGGCGTTCGCCCGCTCGGCGAAGCGCCGGTAACGCTCCCGGTTGTCCGTGCGAGCGGCGGCCTGCAAGTCGGCAATCGACTCCGGCTGCCACATGTGCCGCTCGCCCGCGGCTCGCCAGTGGAACTCGCCGGGGTTCGGCAGCATGGACTGGCGGTCGCTCTCGCGCAGCGGGTAGCCACGGGCATGGCGTTCGAGCGATTCGTGCGCAATGACGCTAAATCCGACGCCGCGCACCCGGCTGCCCGTGCCGTCGAAGCATCGCTCGATGACCTCATCGTCGAGCCCGACCGCCTCGAAAATCTGCGCGCCCTTGTAGCTTTGCAGCGTGGAGATGCCCATCTTGCCCATTACCTTGAGCATGCCTTTGGACACAGCCTTTCGGTACGCGGCAACGACCGCGTCGTCGTCGGGGAACTGCTCTGTGGGAGGGGAAGGGGACGGTCCCATTTTCGCGGCGGAAGAGTCGGGTGATTGGGCAACGCTCCCGTTGTGCCGCGAAAATTGGGACAGTCCCCCGTCGCGTCGGGCTTGCCATAGGGCCTCGAACGCCAGGTAGGGGTTGATGGCGTCGGTGCCATAGCCGACCAGCAGGCAATGATGATGCACCTCGCGGGCCTCGCCGGTCTCCACGATCAGGCCAATGCGAGTGCGCTTCACCTGCCGGATCAGATGATGATGCACCGCGCCGCAGGCCATGAGCATGGGCAACGGCACGTGCTGGGCGTCCATCGCCCGGTCGGAAAGGACCACCAGCGTACAGCCCCGGTCGACCGCCGCCTCGGCCTCGGCACAAATGCGGTCCAGCGCCGCGGTCAGGCCGCGCACGCCCTGCTCGCGCGCGAAGGTAACGTCGATCTCCCGCGTCGCCCAGCCGCGAACGTCCATCCGCTTGATGGCCGCAAGTTCGGCGTTGGTGAGGATCGGGTGCGGCACGCGCAAACGGTTGGCATGTTCCGGCGTGGTTTCCAGCAGGTTCCGCTCCGGCCCGATGTAACATTCCATCGACATGACAATCTCTTCGCGGATCGAGTCGATGGCCGGGTTGGTCACCTGGGCGAAGAGCTGCCGGAAATAGTCGTACAGCATGCGCGGCTGGTCGCTCAGGCACGCCAGCGCCGCGTCGTTGCCCATCGACCCGACCGGATCGCGCCGGTCGGTCACCATGGGCAGCAGCATGAACTGCATGGTTTCTTGCGTGTATCCGTGCGCCTGCATGCGCGTGAGCAGCGTTTCGGGTTCGTAGCCGGGCACGTCGTCGCCGGGATCGAGCTTCTCCAAATCGATCCGCTGCTGATCGAGCCACTCGGCGTACGGGCGCTGCGCGGCCCACGTGGCCTTCAGTTCCTCGTCGGGCACCAGGCGGCCCTGCTCGAAATCGACCAGGAACATGCGGCCCGGCTGCAAGCGGCCCTTCTCCTTGATGAGCTTGGGGCTGATCGGCAGGACGCCCACCTCGCTGGCCATGATCACGCGATCGTCGTGCGTTACGTAGTACCGGCTCGGCCGGAGGCCGTTGCGGTCGAGCACGGCACCAATGACCTTGCCGTCGGTGAACACGATCGAGGCCGGCCCGTCCCACGGCTCCATCAGGCAGGAATGGTATTCGTAAAACGCCCGCTTCGCCGCCGGCATCGACTCGTGATGCTGCCACGCCTCGGGCACCATCATCATGACGGCCTCTTGCAGCGTGCGGCCCGTTTGCAGGAAGAACTCCAGCACGTTGTCGAACGTCCCCGAGTCGGAACAGTCGGGCTCAACCACGGGAAACAGCTTCGACAGTTCCGGGCCGAACACCTCGCTGCGCAACAAGCCCTCGCGGGCTTGCATCCAGTTCGTGTTGCCGCGCAGCGTGTTGATCTCGCCGTTGTGCGACATGAACCGGTTCGGCTGCGCGCGGTCCCAGCTTGGGAACGTATTAGTGCTGAAGCGCGAATGGACCATGGCCAGATGGGTCACGTAGTCGGGATCGCACAGGTCGCGGTAGTACACGGTCAACTGGTGCGAAGTGAGCATGCCCTTGTACACGATCACGCGGGTAGACAGGCTGCAAATGTAGAACGCCTTGGCCTGCCGCAAGTCGGGGTTGCCGCGAATCTCATAGCTAGCCCGCTTGCGGATCAGGTAGAGTTGCCGCTCGAACTCGTCGGCGCCAACGCCGTCGGCCGCGGCCACGAAGAGCTGCTCGATCCACGGCTCGCCGGCGCGGGCCGTCTCGCCGATGTCGGCATGGTTGGGGCAGGTGAACACCTTGCGCCAGCCGACCAGCCGTTGGCCCTGCTCGGCAATGATCCGTTCGACCGCTCGTTTGCAGGGAACCCGCTCGGCGGCCAGCTTGGGAAAGAACACCACGCCGGCAGCGAACCGGCCGGGTTCGGGCAAGTCGGCCTTGAGTTCATCCTTCGCCACTTTGCGCAGAAACTCGTGCGGCAGCGCCGTCAGCATCCCTGCTCCGTCGCCCGTATTCGCCTCACACCCGCACGCTCCGCGATGGTCCATGTTCTTCAGCACCGTCTCGGCATCGCGGACAATCTGGTGGCTTCGCTCCCCCTTAATATGGGCAACGAACCCCACTCCACAGCTATCGTGTTCCATTCGCGGGTCGTACAGCCCGCACTGGCCAGGCACCTCGGCATCGTTTCGTCTGGTCATTTGTCGAACCCTCGGGCATTTCGGAGCCCGCTTTCGCGTCCGTCGTGGGTCGAACTGGCTTTCTTCCCGTCGAACCACGTGGCGACCTTGAATAATTTAGGCAAATACTGTTTATGTCTATAATTAGCTTTCAGAATACAATACTATTCCGCAGGCGGCTGGTCGTCAAGTGGTAATCTTGAGAAAAGGACGAAAGGACGGCCCGCCTGCAACCGGAATGGCAGCCCGTGGTACAATTCTGCTTTTCGTTCCCATTCTTCCCCTCGCGCCGAAATGGAAAGATGACACATCAAGAGCAGGTGACTTTTGACACGGCCGGGCATGGCCGGATGACCGATCTGACGGGGCGCGTGGCCGAGGTGGTCCGCCGGTCAGGCATTCAGACAGGCGTTGCCCAGGTATTCGCCGTGGGCAGTACGGCCGCGGTGAGCGTCGTGGAGTTCGAGCCGGGCCTCTGCCGCGACGTGCCCGAAATGCTCGACCGCCTCATGCCGCCCAGCCGGCAGTACGGTCACGAACAGGCATGGCACGACGGCAACGGCCACTCGCACCTGCAGGCGACCCTCATGGGACCGTCGCTCGCGGTGCCCATTGCCGAGGGGGAACTACTCCTGGGTACCTGGCAGCAGGTGTTTCACATCGAATGCGACGTCCGCGGCCGAAACCGCACCGTGGTGGTGACGGTACTGGGCGATTAACCATTGTAGGGTGGGTGGTTCCGGCCGCAGCATCTCTTGGGAGGATGGGTTCACCTATCGAAGCGGCCGGGTTCACCCACGCGATCCATCGCCCACAGCCGCAGACGTTCGGTTGAGCAGCGAACCCTACCGCGCGCTTGGGTGAACCCGGCTGGGTGCCAGGGTAAGCCGGGCCGCCACCGGAAGCTCCAATGCGAACGAACGTCAAACGGCTCGGCACGCGCAGCTGGAACCACCCACCCTACACCCCGTATCGCTCACTTGCTTGTCAGCGCGAACTCGATCTCGTTGCGCCCCGGCTTCACGGTGGCCTTCAGCGTGGTTTGGGCGTGATAGCGGGCGGGCAGAATTTCCGGCGCGGTCTCGGTCCGCTTGGTAATACGCACGGTGTGCTCGCCGATGGCGGCGCCCTTGGTATTGCGAATGTAGATCAGTTCGTACCTGCCGTTGGCGTCAGTCACGCCGGTCGAACCGCGCACCGTGCCCGGGTCGAAATGCACGAACGCCTCGGCAAGCGGTTGGCCGTCGAGCGTCACCACCCCCTGGACCCTGCCCAGGTCCGGCCCCTCACCGCCGCCGCAACCGGTCCAGGACAGCATGATTGCGGCCAGAAGAAACGGCGCCCAATGCCGTTCCCGTTTACCTTCGTTGCCGGAATACATCATCGGTTACTCCTTTTCGAGACGCTCCAAGGTTTCCATAAGCACGCCGCGCCCGGCAGCATCGAATCGCACGTCGGCCAGAGGCGCGTCGGCGCTGGGATTATCGAACAGATAGGGATGGATGGCCACCGTGGGCAGTTATAAGGCTCCGTGCGAATCAGTATACAGCCGTTGGGCCGGAAAAGAAAGCGCCGTTGAATCGAAGGCATTCCCTTAACCTATTTTCGTTCCTGATGTACAGTAAGCCAGAACAAGGGTTTGGGAAGCCCTCAGTTCCATCGAACCACGAGGTTGCTATGGCGCAAACGATTGCAGCGCATTTCGACGGGCGGGTCATTGTCCCCGATGAGCCCGTGCAACTCCGCGCGGGCCAGCCGTTGCGCGTACAGCTTCAACTGGTGCC
>JAVEUP010000147.1:0-21130 GCA_034005525.1 Thermoguttaceae bacterium
CGATCTGTCCTGCACTTGGCGATCGACGAGATGGCGCGGTGCCGTTGGTGGAGCGAAGTGGCCACCCAGATGGAGAGGTACGTCAAGAGTCACCGGTTCTCGGTGGTCGAGGCGTTTGTAGGACACGGCATTGGGCGCGATATGCATGAAGACCCCCAGGTTCCGAACTTCACCGGGCGGAGGATTCGCCGTACGGCTGACTTCCGCCTCGTGCCCGGACTGGTGATTGCCATCGAGCCGATGGTGAACATGGGGCGCAAGACGGTCCGCCAATTGGCCGACCAGTGGACCCAGGTCACCCGCGACGGAAAGCCCAGTGCCCACTTTGAACACACGGTAGCCATGACCGCCGAAGGGCCCAGCGTTCTGACCGCCGGTCCCCAAGGAGAGACATGGTCGTGAACCAGGAAGCCGCGATCCGCGACCGCCCAGCAGTCGCGGAGTGCGGACGACGCTCCCGGGGAGGCGATAAAACCCTTCCGTGACGGCATGGCGATATACCCCGTAAAGGGCATGCCATCGGCGATGGTCGCATCGCGGTAGATTTTTTCCTCCTTGGGGGGCTTGTGGATGAATATGCGCAACGCTTATACTGAAGTGCTTTGCCCCAGAATGCCAAGAAAGAACTGTGCGGGTGTGCGATGAAAGTCCAAGCCAGCGTGAAACGAATTTGTGAGAACTGCAAGATCGTGCGGCGCCGCGGCGTGGTGTTCGTCGTCTGCACCAATCCTCGCCATAAGCAACGCCAGGGCTGAGCGATCCGCCCTGGAACCGAACGACTAGGAGTACCGGAGTATGCCGCGTTTGCTGGGTGTCGACATTCCGAACGACCGGCCGAGTTGGGTCTCGCTGACGTACCTGTACGGGGTCGGTCCGCGAACCGCGCGCGACCTATGTTTTAAGGCGGGCATCAACCCGCTGGCTCGGGCGCGCGACTTGAAGGAAGACGAGTTGGCCCGCCTGGCGGCCCTTCTCGACAAGGATTATACGGTGGAAGGCCAGTTGCGGCGGCAGACCGCCCAGAATATTGCGCGGTTGCGCGATATTGGCTGTTACCGCGGGTTGCGGCATCGCCGTGGGCTTCCGGTTCGAGGTCAGCGGACGCGCACGAATGCCCGCACTCGCAAGGGGCCCAAGAAGACGGTGGCTGGCAAGAAGGGCGTCAAAGACATGCGGTAACCCGGCGTCGGGTTCCGATCGAGCTTAGGCCGCAGGGGCAGCCGGGCAGAGCAGTACAGGAAACCATCCAAGGAGTGAACCGTCCGTGGCGAAGCAGACGAAACGCAGAAAAGCGCGCCGCAGTGTGGCCGTGGGGGTTGCCCATATCAAGGCGACCTTCAACAACACCATGATTACCATTACCGATACCAAGGGGGCCGCCTTGTGCTGGGCCAGTGCCGGGACGAGCGGTTTCAAGGGGAGCCGGAAGAGCACTCCCTTTGCCGGTCAGTCGGCCGCGCAGCAGGCGGCGGAGAAGGCCGTGAAGTTCGGCATGAAAGAGGTCGACGTGAAGGTCAAGGGTCCGGGAAGCGGGCGCGAAAGCGCGATCACCGCGCTGCAGGCCGCCGGTTTGAAGATCAAGTCCATCGAGGACGTCACCCCGCTGCCGCATAACGGCTGTCGGCCCAAGAAACGCCGCCGCGTGTAATCGGGAGGATATCAGACCATGGCTCGTAAGACCGGACCCGTCTGCAGAATGTGCCGCCGCGAAGGCGTCAAGCTGTTCCTGAAGGGCTCGCGCTGCGATACGCCCAAGTGCGCGTTTGAGCGGCGAGAGTCGCCGCCCGGCATGCAGTCCAGTCGTCGCGGCAAGCCCACCGACTATGGAATCCACTTGCGCGAGAAGCAGAAGGTCAAGAACTACTACGGGGTGCTCGAACGGCAGTTTCGCAAGTATTTCCAAATGGCGCAGCGGGCGAGTGGCGATACCGGCGAGGCCCTGATGACGCTCCTCGAACGGCGTCTGGACAACATCGTGTGCCGCCTGGGTTTCGGCCTGTCGCGGGCGCAATCGCGGCAGTTGATCTGCCACGGCCATGTGACCGTCAACGGCCGCCGGCTCGACATCCCCAGCTACCTGACCCGCCCCGGAGACGTCATCCGCGTGAAGAACCGTCCCAAGAGCCTTCAACAGGTGCAGAACAACCTGGCCGAACCGGGACACGAGGTCCCCGAGTTCCTCTCGCTCGTCGCGGGAGAGGCGCCCGAAGGACACGTGGTTCGGCTGCCGGAGACCGGCGACGTTTCGATTCCTGTACAAACCCAACTGATTGTGGAGCTTTGCTCCAAGTAGCGGGCGTCTGGCCCTGTTTTTCATCATCGCCGTACCTTTCTCGACCGGAGGGCTCCCATGCGTATTCGATGGCGCGGACTCGAACTGCCCAGCCAAGTCATTGTTGAACGCGAATCCCTTACCGCCACCCACGGTAAGTTCTCGGCCGAGCCCTTCGAGCGAGGGTTCGGAGTGACCATCGGCAACAGCCTTCGCCGCATCCTGCTGAGCAGCCTCGAAGGCTCCGCCGTTACCCAATTGAAGCTCCACGGGGCGCAGCACGAGTTCACCACCATCTCCGGCGTCGTCGAGGACGTGACCGACATCGTGTTGAACGTCAAGTCGCTCATCGTGAAGAATCACAGCCGGCAGACTCGCGTGATCCGTATCGAGAAGCACGAGCGCGGCGTCGTGACGGGCGCCGACGTACTAACCGATGACCAGGTTGAGGTCATCAACAAGGACCATGTGATCGCCACCCTGACCGAAGACGTGCCGTTCCTTCTGGAAATGGTCGTCGAGAACGGCCGGGGATACGTACCGGCCAGCGAGCACACGCCCCAGGCCCAGGAAATCGGGATTATCCCCGTCGACGCCGCCTTCAGCCCCATTGTTCGCGTCCGGTACGAGGTTGAAGAGACGCGGGTGGGCCAGAAGACCAATTACGACAAGCTCGCGCTTGAAATCTGGACCGATGGTTCGGTTTCCCCCGAAATGGCGCTGGTCGAGGCCGCCAAGATCCTGCGAAAACACCTCAACCCGTTCGTGCAGTACACCCAACTGGGCCCCATGGTCCACAGCGAGGCCCGTGCGCCGGGCGCGGCAGGGCTCGATCTGGCGGTCGAGGCCAAGCTGTCGATGAGCCTTGCGGAGTTGGACCTTTCGGTCAGGGCTTCCAACTGCCTCGAGTCGGAAAACATCCATACGGTCCGGGACCTGGTGACTCGCAGCGAAGATGAACTGCTCGAGTTCCGCAACTTCGGCGAAACGACGCTCAGCGAGGTGCGCGAGAAGTTGGCCGATATCGGGCTCCGGCTGGGAATGCGCGTACCCGCGGCTCCCGCAACGCCGCTTTAGGTCCCCTCCTTCGGCCCCATTTGCCTTTCATTATCGAAGAATTACCATGCGACACCGCAAACGAGGCCGAGCGCTCGGCCGGAACCCGAGTCACCAGCGGGCCTTGCTCCGCAACCTGGCCAGTGCCCTGATCTTGACCGAACGCGACGCCGAGGGTGAGCCCAACGCGCCGAAGGTCAAGGGCCGTATTGTCACCACCCTGACCAAGGCGAAGGAGGTGCGTCCCCTCGTCGAGAAGTGTGTCACCATCGCTTGCCGCGCCATTCCCCACCAGGAAGCCGCCGAACGGCTCGAGCCGACTGCCGAGCGCCACAGCGAGAAATGGCGAGCATGGCGCCAAAGCGAACAATGGCAAGAGTGGAATCAGGCCATGGCCCCCGCGGTCGCCGCCCGGCGCCGACTGATCCGACTGCTGGGCGACAAGGAGGCGGTGGCCGTCCTCTTCGACGAAGTCGCGCCCCGCTTCACCGAGCGTGAGGGCGGATACACCCGCATTCTCCGCCTGGCAAAACCCCGGCTGGGCGATGCCGGTCCGCAAGCCATCCTGGAGTTCGTGGGCGAACACGATCGGGAGCGCCGCAAGTCGACCCGGCCCGCCTTCGAGTCCGAGTCGGACTCCGAGGCGGTTTCCGAGCCGGAAGAGAACGAAGCCGAATGATTTCGTGTTTCGCAGCGTTCACGGCGACCGCGCTCTTTGCGGGCAAGGGAGAGTTCAACGGCGATGGACCCGGGGGAATGCGGAAGAATCAAGGCGAGTGCTTGTGCGCCGAGCGCAGCCCGTTGCCCGCCGGCCGGACTCGACTTTACGGCCCATATTCGCCGCCTCTGTGACGACATGGTCGCGCGCGTCGCACCGCTGACCCACGTGGACATGCCGCGGGTGGCCGTCGGCTTCACCCAAGCCCGCAAGGCCACCTCGCACGGCATGTACGCCTCGCTCACGCCGTTGCGGTTTGCCGGCGGGCAGATGCACTGTGTGCGTCGCGGCCGGAAATGGGGCGTCCAGCGGCTGTTCGCGCCCGACGGCCGCGAGATGCTCTACGTGCTCACCTTCTACCTGCCCCGGTTCCTCAACCTGCCGTTCCGCGAGAAGCTTGCCACGGTCATGCACGAGCTTTGGCACATCGGGCCGGAGTTCGACGGCGACCTGCGCCGATTCAACGGCCGCTGCTTCGCACACGGCGGGTCGCAAAAGCAGTTCGACGCCCGCGTAACCGAGTTGCTCGACCAGTGGCTGCGGCAATCGCCTCCGGAGGCCCTGACCGAGTTTCTCCGGTATAGTTTCTCCGAACTCGTCGCCCGCCATGGCCGCGTATTCGGCCACAAGATCCGCCCTCCGAAGCTCGTCCCTCTGGACTGAGACCCATCCGCCGCCGGGTGCAAGTGATCGTGCCAGTTGACACCATTCGGCGGCCCGGCAACAATCGGGGCGTGGGCGTGGCCGCAAGCACCGTCAACTCTGCTTCGGGTTGGGGTGAACTCGGCAATCAGATCCGCCGCTGTGGTAAAGGAGCACAATATGCGAGCCTGGCAAGGGTTCTCAGTCGTGGTGGTGTGCCTCCAGGTGGCCTTGTCGTTCGGAAACGAACCGGGGGCCCCGGAAGTAGAGCCGGAGCCGGCTCGCGCCAGTGTGGACCTCGGCAACGGCTTCATGGATCACGGAGTGGCCACACCCGTGAGCAACCACCGGGGCACCGTGGCCACGGCAGACGGCGAGGGGCGCAACGTCGTACTGGTATGGCTGTACGATCATACCGGCGGTTACGCACTGCTGGTTATCGATGCTGCCACGGGCGACACGCGACAGTTGCCCATGCCGTTTCCGCCTCGAAGCGACGGCCCCTTCGCGTCCATCCTATCGGGCAAGAATCGCTTCTACACGCACTTTGCCAGCCATTTCGTGGAATACGATCCGGCCGCAGGGAAGTTCACCTTCTTCCACCGGACGGCGCCGCAGATGGCCATGGCCATGACCGAGGACGACAACGGAGTGATCTGGTCGGCAACATATCCGCGGGCCGGCGTCGTGTCGTACAACCCCGAGACCGGTGAGTTCCGGGATTACGGGCACGTGTACCAGCAGAATTGGGCACAGTACCCCCGATCGATCGCAACGGACGACGCCGGCTGGGTGTACCTGGGGATCGGCAGCACCTCCAGCCAGATCATCGCGTTGAATCCGCAAACAGGCGAAGCCACGCCGATTCTCGCCGAAGACGAACGAGTTCAGGCATATCCGACGGTCTACCGCGATCTGAACGGCAAAGTGTACGCCACGGCGGGGCCGAATATGGACGATTCCTGGCTCGAGCTTCACGAGGGCAACGCTACCAAGATCGGCGCACTGAAACAGCGGAGGGCCAAGAGCTATATCGCCGGCAGCCAGGGTTTGTTTCACCGCAGCTTTCCCGATGGCAAGATACTCCGCGCCTGCGACCTGACCACGCGCACTCTGGCAGTTCAAGACCCCAAGACGGGCCAAACCGCCGAGCTTGCGTTCGACTACACCAGCAACGGCGCCCACCTGATGGGCCTGGCAACCGCGCCGAACGGAACCATCGCCGGCGGGACCGCCTTTCCCATGCACTTCTTCAACTACAACCCCGAGCAGGACCGGTGGACCAACCAGCCCTGCATGGGCCAATGGAACACCGTGGCAGCCGGCAATGAACGCTTCTACGTTGGCATGTACACAAGCGGCGGGCTGCTGGAGTGGGATCCCCGGCGCCCCTGGGTGCCAACCCGGGCCGACAATCCGGACAGCAATCCCCGGCTGATCCATGCCAGTTCGCATCCGACGCTCATGCGCCCGACCAGCCTTCTGATCCACCCCGACGGCAAGACCCTGGTGCTGGGCGGCACACCCGGCTACGGTCGGACCGGCGGTGGCATGCTCCTCTTCGATCTGCCCACGCAAACACCGACGCTGCTGTCCCATGACCAGTTGCTGCCGCACCATTCCGTTCACAGCATGGCGGCGCTCGACGGCGGCAAGCTGCTGGTCGGGTCCACCGTCAGCCCAGGTACGGGTGGAGAGCGAAGGGCCGAAGAGGCCGAGCTGTATATCTTCGACGTGGCCGCCCGGAAGATCGAATGGCACGCCCCGGTCGTCCGCGGCGTAAGCGGCTTCAACGCCATGTGCAAGGGACCCGGCAACCTGATGTTCGTCTTTGCCGACCGCAGCCAGCTCCTTGTATTCGATACGGCCCGCCGCGAAGTGGTCCACCAACAACACACGGCGGCCGACTTCGGGACGACCAACTCCCAGCAGGGTCCGCGCGTGTTCGTTCAGTCGCCGGAAGGCGATGTCTACATCCTGTTCGTACGGGGCATCGCTTCGCTGAACCAGGAGACCTTCGCGATTACCATGCTGGCCACGTCGCCGGTTCCCATCGGTCCCGGCGGCGACTACCTGAACGGGCGCATCTACTTTGGCAGCGGGTCGCGACTGTACAGCTTCACGGTGCCGGAATCCGCCGGCCGCGATGAATGACACCGCGCCAGAAATGCTCGCCGAGGAACAGCCGGTCCCGGCCAATCAACCGTGAGCCTACCACGACCGGGCGAGGGTTGATGTCGAGCACATAGGGCCGGATTCCGTCGCCGACGTCGACCGCCAGGTCGACGCCGGCCACCAGCGGCGGCGGATGCCGGCCGCAAACGGCCGCGACGGCGCGTTCGGCCGTGCTGCAAATCACTTCGACTGCTCCCGGACGCTCCGATAGCACACCGGCGAGCATTTCTCGAACCGCGCCGTGCGCGGCGCTGACGACGTCTTGCCCCAGCATGGCATAACCGGATTCCGCAAGAAACGTCGCGCCGTCGTGGGCGACGTTCACCCGCACGATCGCGCTGCGGGCCGCGCAGGTGAGGTTCCCCACCTTCTTGCGAACGATGAAGTCCTTTTCCAGCCGCACCGCACTCGCGATGGCGTGCGTTCGCGCGACCGGCCGGCCGGCGTCGCAGTAGAACGTATCGAGCCCTTCGGTGCCCTGATCCGGCTGCAAGTAGCACTTGTCCCACGCGGCAACGGCCTCGCGCAGACGAGTCCGGCGGTCGCGGTTGAAGCGCGAGACCAGCATTGTTTCCGGAGTGGGAACGCCTTCGGCTTGCAGCAGGCAATAGGTGCGATACTTGCTGTCGCACGCCCTCGCGGCGTCGTTGTAAGGATTGACCGCAGGAATGCCCGCCCGCTCACAACGTTCCCAGAGCGATGCATGGGCCGAGCATTCGTGCTCTAGCCCCAGGTGCAGGAAATGGACGATCGAGGGCGTGGCCAGCCGGTCCAGTTCCTGCCACTGCATGCACGCATCGCCATGTGAAGGGGACCGCTCCCCCTGAACAGTCGCAATCCGGCAACAGCGAGTAAAGCTCATGTCGTCGTGCAGATCGCCGGCTGCCACACCCAGCACTTTGATCGATCCATCCGGAAAGCCTTCGCAGGCGTCGTTATGGAAATACAGCAGCGCATCCTCGAGTGTATCCGGGGCGGCGCTAAAGACTATGACGTAACGCATGATTTGTAGCGCCGTCCCCATTCGCCCAGGATTTGGAAGATGCGGTACACCCCTTCTCCGTCGCGGCCGACAAGCTTCAGGCGGTCGTTGTGTGGCCGCCAGAGTCCGGCCCCGGGATTGGGTTCGATCTTCAGGACCACGAGCGACTTCACCGGTTGCGGCCCGCTATCTTCGTACTGCCAGTAGAGCTTGCGCCGCCGACCACCCGCCAGCAGCGCGATCGGCGGCTGTTGCAGCCGTCCGCGGGCGTCGAGGATCTGCAAGCCCGCTGTCATCCAACCGTCGGTTTCCACGGGAATGAACCGTTCGTTTTCACGGTCGTACACGCGTTGCAGCACGTCGTCCCGATCGGCCAGGAAGCACGGCATGTAATCGCCCATTTCGTACAGGATCTCGGTATCCGGCACGCCCAGGCGGTTGGTCTTCGGTTTGAAGATGGCCGGATCGCGCAGGTCCGGATGCGATTCGAGATACCCGCTGAGGATTCGCCGGCGATGGCGCCGCAGATAGCCTTCCTGCGAAGCCAGCGAGGCGAGAGCGGCGTACTCCATCTCTTCGCGTAGATCGCGGCGATAGCGCGGATCGATCTTCTCGTCGCGGTACTCGAACAACCGCCCCCCCTGCCCCACGTTGGCCACGCCCGCCGTGCTCACCACGGTAATGCGGTGCGTGATGTGGCAGCGCCCCTTTGGATCCTTCATCACAACCAGGCGGAAATAGGAGAATAGCGGGGTGTCCTCGCGGATGCCGATTCCCAGTTCGAGAATGAATCGTTCCTTGACCTTTTCCAGAAACTCCGGCGTGTACAGCCGGGACACCTGCGAAAGGATGACCTCCTGGATGACGGCGTTGTCGGTGCGGGAGATATCCATCGCCGCGTCTGCGAGTTGCTCGACGTTCTCCTGCAAGACACGGCCTGCGGTATCGCGCGCCGGCAGGATCAGCGCACGCCGTCCGCCCGACTCCTTCTCGGCCTTGATAATCAACACGGGATGCCGGCGGGAAAACCGTAGAAGGCCGTTGCGAATGCTCGTTCGGGCACGCACTTCTCCACTGCGTTCCGTTTGCTTTCCGTACCAGGTGATCTGCTGAGGGCAAGGCACGCCGCTGCCCTTGAGCATCGCGGGCAACTCGGCCTTCAGGTACGTGGCCGCCTCCCAGAGCAGGGGCTGAATCAACGGCAGACCGCACTGCTCGATCACCGGGCGCAGAAAATGGGTGAAGTGGAACCAGACGGCGTGGACGGGCACCTCCTCCCGCAATCGTCCCAGAATCCAGCGGCCCTTCGGGTCCCGGTAGAAGATCTCCCGTGCCAGCAAACCGTCCGGAGTGATCCGCGGAAAGGGGGCAAGGAATAGATTGATGCCTTCCCGCGCCAAACGCGGCCCCTGTTCGAGCCCTACCGATACCGTGGTATTGCCAATCGGATACACGATGCCCACGTTCACGCCTTCCGGCAGACGGAGGTTGTCGCGCACTTCGGGCAGGGGATATCCGTCGAAGATCAGCGTGGTCAGATCGCGCAGCCGCGCAAAGGTAAACCATCGCTGCTCGATGGGATCGTCGACGTTCACGGCAACCGGCGGCGTTACCAGGCTCCCCCGGCGGTCGAAGACGCCCAGCAGTGCGTCGGCGTCCCGCACTCCGGCCCTGGTCCGCAACAGCCGCAGCGCCAATTGATGAATGCAACTGTGCCGCCGGACAGCCAGCGCCATCACGTCGCGACGCGCCCACTGCTTGAACACCGGAGTCCGCGAAGATGAATAGTGGTACGGGATGTAGTCGAACGTGTGGTTGTTGATGGTGGCGTCGAAATAGCGGGCCAGGGCACGCCACACCTCCGGACCCTCCACGTCGATGGTCTTCTCCAGCAACAGGGCAATATCGAGCAACTCCAGGGCTTGGGCAACTTCCTCGATTGCAGCGTCGTCAGCGGATTCCTGTGCCGGCAGAAACAGGCGAGCCCCCGCCTGGGCCAGGAAGGCATACTCCTGGTCAAGCAACGGGCCGCCGCGAACGATGGCGTCCAACTCGCGAATCAGTTCGCTCCTCTGCGTTTCCTCGGGTATTCGCGTACGCAACAATTCCAGCCACGCCTTCTTGACCAAGGCCAAGAAGATGCCGAAATGTTCCTCGGAAATTGTACGACCCTGCACCCTGCTAAGGGCTGCGGCATGGATCGCCTGGAAACCTTGCTGCGGACGCTCCGATTCCGCCCTGAACGCCGCCCTGCGCCGGGCCATGCGCTGTGCCGCCCTTAGCTGCTGCCGGCGTATTTCGCGGGTTTCCAGCTTCATCGCGAGGTCTTCGACCGCCTTCAGCGAACCGCTGACCCCGGTCTCCGACTGCTGGAACTCGGTTGCCGCGGGCACAAAGCTTTCGCGGAAGACGCGGGCAATGATCGTCTCATCGTCATCGCTTAAGGTTTGCCCCAATGCCGCGGCCCAACTGTGCCGCAAATCGTCGAGTTCCTTCCTGCACATGTTGCCGCTCAAGAGCCACCGCCCGCCGGTCAACAGAAACGTCCCGAAGTCGGGCAGAGGCGCGTCGGCCCGTACGAAGTCGCTGATTCGCCGGGTCGCCAGGCGGTAGTAGGGCTTCCAGACACCGAACGACTTGGCCTGAATCTCGTCCTGGATGAATGCTCCCGGGCGGTCGTTGTCGCGAAAGGTCCGGGCGATGGCCCGGGCCAGCCGGCCTGCGTCGTCGAGCCGATGCTCGAGTACGGCCGCCAGCAGGTCGCGTGCGGCTTCGCGCTCGGCAGCCATCTGGTCGCGCCAATCCTGGATGGTTTGCTCGCCAATGCCCATACACCCGTAGTGAATGTCGTCGCCTAGCGCCAGGAGTTCCTTCACCTTGTCCCGGATGCCGGGATAGCGGCAGGCCAGGCAGGGCCGCCGGCCGCCCGATGTACCGTCGGCGAACACCAGGGGCTTGGGCGTGCCGTTGCGCATCAAACCCACCAGGCGCGGCAGGTCATCGACCAGGTCGAGCAGTTCGCTGTCGGGAATACCGAGGTCGAGGAAGTCGGCGCCGGTCAAGGCTGCCGCATACTGGGTCAGGGGATAGATGCCGCGACATTCCATGACGAGAATATGCAGCGCCGGCCCGATTTCGCGCGCCAGTTGCGCACGTGCTTCCGGCGTCAGTCCTTTCCATCGCCCCAGGTCGGCGCCGAAGCTGACGGCGTTGGCCTCGATGGCGTCCTCGGTAAGTCCGCAAGCCAGAATACGCTGCTTCACCGCCGTGGCGATCTGGGCCAGGTTGTTGCCGAAGACGAGGAAGACCAGCGTATCGGCCACGTTGGCGCGTGCCGCGCGGGTGGGCCAGCGGTTGAGGTCCATCCCGAAGCGGGCGGCACAGTCGGCAATGCGACGCCGATCCAAACCGGCCTTGCGGAGTTCGGCCTCGGCCTCGGCGGCGAAAGGAGCGAAATCCATGGGTACGTGGCCGAAGAGATCCTTGGCGGTGCACTGGCCCACCATGCGGACGTCGGCTGGTGCAGGATAGGCTCCGACGATCTCCCCGTACAGCCGGCGCCCCTCGGGGTCGATGTCGTCAAGCAGATGCCTCGCAAGCCCCGCATAGATTTCGAGCTTGCGCGCACCGGCTGAAAACCGCACGTCGGTCACGTCTTCCTTGTAGCCCGCCGCCATCACACCGGTCAGACGCCGCATGGCCTGCGGATCGCCGTGCGCCTTCGCCACCAACTGCTGGATCAGCCGCACCTTGTCGAAAACCCCGCTCCGGTTGATCTCCTCCAGCCCGAGCGCTTTCTTGTTCTTCCAATTCGTAATGCGAAAGCTGTCGTGCGTCTCCCGGTCGAGGCAGAGCGCGCCCGCCTGCTGAAGGGTCTGGGCCAGTTGCGGCAATCGCGGAATGTACTGCTTGCGCCCGCGGTTCAGCCGGCGTGCCGCGTTCTCCTCCCAGGGATATGCATCGCCGCTCTTGCGTCGTTCGCGCAGCAGGTCCAACAACGCCTGCGTCAATGCCTCCCGCGTGGGCTCATCGTCGGGGATGCCGAACGTATCGTAGATGTCCCGCACCGTTTCCGGGTTGAGTGCGCGGGTAACGATGGCGAACAACAAGGAGAACTCCTTGGGCACGCAGAAGCCGCTATAGGTTTCGCCCGAGGGCAGGACGGTCCGATCGCCGCGCCGGTTCCACTCGCCGCGGAAGAACTCGAAGTCGCCAATGCCTAGTGCGCCGATATTCGCCCCGGCCGTCAACGACAGGTAGTAGACTCCGCCGCGAGTGAAGAAGTTCTCGCCCACCTTGAGGAACTCGGCGATGCGCGGGCTGGCCACGGCGGTCACGCCGGCGAGGTTGAACAGCGAGTAAAGCTCCTTGGCACTGCGTGCGGCGTCGTATCCATCGCCACCCACCCACTTGGGAACGTCGCGCACCGAGGCGAGGATTTCCGGCCCAAGGTCGACGCGGCTCGGCGTGTATACCAGGTTGTATCGCTTGTACGGTCCGGAAGCGGTGTAGCGATAGCGGCCGTCGTCCATCAGGTGAGCAAGCCCCTCCTCGGCGACCACCTCGCGTCGGGCCGTGAAGACAGCCAGCGCCCCGGTGTAGTTGCGCAACCCGGCTCCACGTTCACCGAAAGCCTCGGCGATCATCTTCTGCACCGGCGCACCGATCTCGGGATAGTTGGCCGCCAACTCCAACGCCGCCCGGATTCGGTCGTCGGAAGTCCCTTTCCGGCCCCGCTCACTCATCACCCGGATCAGTTCGCCTTCCATCTCCTCGCGGGCGATGATCTTCAGTGCCATGTTCCCCACGCGCCGCCGGTAGGCGTCGCGGCGGTCGGCCACCTTGCGCTCGAGCCGGTGCGCGGTAACGATATTGTAAAGCGTCATGGCCTCTTCCAGCCAGTTGGCAATACAAAGCTCCGTTTCCGTGGGCCCCAGCGTGGTCAGAACGTTGACATTCGGCAGGGGCCGCTCCGGCTCGACCACCAGGCGGGCATAATGCTCGGTGCGCCCGGCACGGGGCTTGCACTGCGTTACGTCCAGGCTGCCATAGAGTTCGGCCAGGGCCTCGCGGCGCGTGCGGCCGGCCGCCTGAAGGGCTGCTATCTTCCGAAAATCCCGCCGCGCCCGCTGCTCGACGGCGCAGGCAACCCGCGCGGCCTCCACCGCCAAATCCCGGTCGTGCAGGAAAGCGATTCGCTGCCGGTCGTCCTGCGCGGTGCAACCGTGGTGGGCGCACACCAGCTTCCGCGCGATGCCGGCGTGCTCGCGCGCGACGACGTCGTCGATATTCCGCGCCCAGTCATCGGCACAGGTCTTGTAGATCACTTCAAGGATGTCTCGCTCGGTAACGGCCACCACGCTATAGCCTTCGCCCTTGGGGATGATCGCATAATGTGCATAAGCCGGCAGGGCCTCTACCCAGTCGGAAGCGAACGGCAGCCATGCCGACGG
Source organism: Thermoguttaceae bacterium (assembly GCA_034005525.1). Taxonomy (GTDB): domain Bacteria; phylum Planctomycetota; class Planctomycetia; order Pirellulales; family Thermoguttaceae; genus PWXP01. The sequence continues at coordinate 13,299 of JAVEUP010000147.1, forward strand.
ATTGGGCGAAATCGTGGTATTCGATCCGGTATTGACGATGACGTCGCGCAGCGCCTCGTTCTCACCGTAAAACGGGTCCAGTAGTTCATTGACCCGGACGATGTTGATGGCATCGATTTCGTGGATGCGGGACAAGAACGATACGTACGCCGGGACGAAAGTTGGGGCACGCGCAACGCGCCTTTCCAGGGCATACATTGCCGATCGGAACCGGTCCATCAAGGCTTGAACGCTCTTGAGTTCCCGCAAGTCTTGGCGGCTGTCGCACCGGGCCGCCATGCGGGTTTCCACGTTGCGTACGGCCGTCATGAGCCGATCCGCGGCGCCCTGGAATTCGGCCAGGGAGAACCACTCGCGATCGGCCAGGTTGACGACCGCCTGCACCTCGCCGCCCACTTGCTGGACCTCTTCCACGCCTTCGAGACCGGCAAAGGCCCGTTCAAGGCGGCCGATGTGCGTGCGGACCGATTCGCTCGGAACCCCCTTGGCGTTGGCAATCAGCAGGGCATCGGTGTAAAACGCCCGCCCGAACCGGCAAACCACCAGCCGCCGGCCCGTGGCAAGGCAATCGCGAAACACGCGACCCGCATTCGCGGCGTCCACGCCCGGATCGTAGGTTGCCTCCAGCGCGGCGCAGGTGCGGAGGCGGACAGCCAGCAGGTCGTGCGCGTATGCACGCTCGACGTCGCGCGCCAGCCGGCGGTCGTAGGGGATATCGACCAGGGCCAGGGCATTCAACAGCGCGATCAGTCGCTGAATTTCTTCGTCGTCGGACTGCTCGCACGCCACAGCAAGCTGACGGAAGACTCCACCAGGGTCAAGCCGCTGATCCTTCAGGCCGGTCAGCAAGGCCTCCTTGGCCTTACCAGCGAATCCGCCAAAGAAACGCCGGTAGGCGAAAATCTCGTTCGTGCCGGCTGAGATCCGCTCCTCGAAATCAATCGCCAGGCCGATAATCCGATCGCGCAAGGTCTCGTCGCCGCTGCTGAGCACGCCGAGAATCTCCTTGCTGAAGCAGATCGTGCGAGGTGGTCCGCCGTTGCTTGCATCGCACAGAACCGGATAGCGGTCGTAGAGAAGCACCCGGTACTGTCCCGCCTCCCACTGCTCAACAACGACGCCTGGTTCACGCTGGGCGGGGGTGACTTCGCCTCCGCGGCGCGGGATCCTCTTCGCAGTAGCATACAAGGGCAGCATGGCATCTCCTGATTGCTCAGCGGAAGTCAACAAACAGACGATCCAAGCGGCCAGGCAACCACGGAGTGCCGGCACGGAATGCCGTACAGGTTGCCTGGCTTCCATGTGCGCCGCAGTTATTCTACGGGGGGGGTGCCACTGGCACCTCCGATCCCCGAAGTGGCTCCATTGTTGCATGCGCGAGTGGGCGGTGTCAACAATATATGACTCTTCCGTTTCTAGGTGCAGACAGCCTCTATTTCAGGGACGGCACAGCGGCGTGTGCCTACTACATTGCCGCGGCCTGCACCTAGAAACGGAAGAGCCCAATATATTGCCATCCGACGATTCCGGCGATATACTTCGGAACGGTCATTGCGTCTAGTCCTTGACTCCTTGCCTGGAGGGCAACCCATGGCGGATTCTTCTCATACGCCGCAGAATCGCGGGGCCTGCCTTGGCGATCTGGCCGAACTGAGCCCGGACAAGATTCTCAACCCGGAAAACCTGTCGCTCTACGGCGGCATGACCGGAGACGCCCCGGTCCTCGTTATCCTGGCTGCGGGAAAGGGAACGCGGTTCGGAAAGGAACCGAAGTGTATTCAACCCGTCAACGGCACGCCGTTGACGCGGCACTCGATCGACGCATTTCGGCGCTTCCGGCCGGCGCCGGTTATCTGCCTGGTCGGTTACCGGTACGACGAGGTGTCGGCGGCGCTGGGCGCCGACAACGTGTATGTCCTTACGTCAGACCCGGCCGGCGGTACGGCGTTGGCCACGTTCGAGGCCTTCAGCGTGGCGCAACTCGTCGAGACCAACCCGGCGCTGATTATCACGATGGGCGACCGTATTGTGCCTTCGTCGATCTACCGGCGCCTTTGGGAAACGCATTTCGGGGGCCGGCGGGAAGCCGACTTGACGCTGCTGACCGCGCAGTACGAGCCGCCGCGAAACCAGGGAAAAGGCCGCGTTGTGCGCGACCGGAATGGACGCATCCTGCGCATCATCGAGGAGCGCGACATCAGGGCTGCCGCCACCGGGCTGACCCGGCAGATGCTGCTCGATCTGACCGAGGGAAACTGCCCGCTGTACGTCGTCCGTGCCAGGACGCTGCTGCCGCACCTTCAGCAGCTTGGCAACGCCAACGCGCAGCAGCAGTTCTACCTGACCGACGTGATCGAGGCGATCAGCCGTGCGGGCGGCGAGATTCGCACGGTCACGACCACCGTGGCCGATCCCGAATACGATCTGCTCTGCTGCGACGTCGTCCACCCGCTGGACTTGGCGCTGCTGGAGGGCATCGTATCGTCGGTCGGCGGGCTCCTTTCGGCCGACGAGTTGCAGGTGGGGGAAGCGGCCCGCGCCATCCGGGCGGATCGTCCGGCGTGCCAGGTTGCCGCCATCGCCCGCCAGCTTGAGGAACTGGCCGCGACCGCTTCGAGCGAGCGGCTCGGTTTCCAGGCCGAGCAGCCGCTGGCCATCGGCATTTCGGGCGGTCGCCTGCGTATTGCCTTCATGCATCCCGACATGTTGCGGTTCCACGGTCCTGCGTGGCAAATGCCGATCGGGGCCGGCGAGCCGGACGGTAGTGAACAGATTGTCGTCCTGGCCCAACGCGCCGAGGACCGCCGCATCAACCTGTACCCGATGAACCCCGAGTATCGCGAGAGCGTCAATTCGATCCCGGCCGATACCGAGGCCATGTACCCCGGGGAGCAGATCTCGGATCTGCACACCTACGAGCAATTCGGCACGCGAATGAGCGAAAGCCTGCTACTTTCCCTCGGCTATTTCAGTGACGAGGAATTGGCGCGGCGCCGCCAGCAGGGTTTGCCGCTTCCGCCCGCGTCGCGATGGCTCTGTGGAAACATGCGGCGCCCGTTTACCCTGGTCGGCAACGCCATCGCCTCGATGCGCACGCTGCGCACCGGGAACCTCGGCGCCCGCGTGCAACGCTATTTTGGACGGAAGAACTTCACCGGGCTCCGGCTTGTTTCGACCGGAAGCATTCCGCAAGGCGGCTTTTCCAGTTCCTCGGCGGTGACCGTGGCCGTGAAGAATGCGCTGAACGCACTGTACCAGCTCGGCCTGTCACCCGATCTGCTCGTCCATCTGGCATGCCAGGCCGAATACGGCACCGGAGTGCGGGCGGGTTCGCTGGACCAGGCTACCGAGCAAAAGGGACAAGCGGGCCAAGGGACGCTCATCTCCTCCAATCCCAAGGACAATTACCGAATCCTGGGCACGTACCCCGTGCCCACCGACCGGATTCACATTCTGTTCCCCTACAGTGTCGAGCGGGACCGGGTTGCCTGGCGCTGGTCGTGGGGCGCCTACGCCGAGTCGCCCGGCGACGGACGGTTGACCGCTCAGGAAATGCGCAAGATGACCGGCAAGGCGGCCGAAATCGCCGCGCTGCTTGTGCGATTGCCGCTGGAGACCGACTTCTTCAAACAGATTGAAGACGACCTTGTGACCGATGGACTCCTGAACCTGGAAAGCCGGCAGCACATCTGTTCCGTGCTGCGGCAGGTTCCCTTGCGGATCGGCATGGAAGACCTTGCCGAACGCATTCAGACCGCCCGCGAATGGCTCCTGGAGCAGATGGCCGACGCCCACCAGCTCGATTCGGCCACGGCCCGCGAGAAGACCGATGCCGCGCTGGAGGGGCTCCTGGCCGGTTGGCGCGAACCCGTCCTGCGGCGAGGAACCCCTGCCGGCGTCGTGGAGGAGCGCGGGGTGCCGTTGCGGGCGATGTTGGCCTACCTGTTTGGCGAAGTCGCAAAGAACTTCTACCTGATCCACCACCCCGATCACTGGATCGAATACGTCACCCTCTCACAACACGGCGATCGGTGCGCCCAGTTGAATCCCGAATGCCTTCCCGAACGCAACGCTCTCGAAGGAACACTCGACTGGGAAACCGGCTGTTCCGGCCCGGAACTGCTGGACCTTTGGCTTACCCGGCTCGGTGCGACGCCGGTCGACTTCAACCGTGGGCTCGATGACGAGGCCCTTTCTGCGGACGCGCCGCCGGAGTTCCATCGGCTGGAAGGCTCCAACTTCTTTCGCGGCCTGGCACTGATCGATCTGGCCGAGGCGATGTTGAAACGGGCGTTCGGGGCCGAGTCCGTCGCCGTGCGGGTGAATGCCGCCGGGCAAGGAGATTATTTCCAGGTGCACGTCGACACGCGGAAGGCAGCTCTGGACGACGTGAAGCAGTTCCTCAGCCTCGCGTTCTACCGCCGCTTCGGGCTTGCGCCGGATCCGGAGTTCGTCGAATTGCATCCCGGTGGCGGAGCCGTAGGCGTCCGGCTCAACCGCGCCGACACCTTGCCGCAGTTGGTCCGACAGCTACGAACCAATGATTCTGCCCGGCGACACGATTCACGCTAGAACACGTCCAAGATGTAGGGTGGGACAAGGTCGCGTACATCATTGGTGGGCCCGCACAAGCCGCAATCAAGCTGATTTACAGCCCGCCTGCCTGGAAGCACGCCGGCAGCAGCGACCGATGGCCCACCAAAGAAGCGGCTTGTTTGACCCACCCTACCTATCGTGCATAATTGGGGGCTAGAACACGTCGAGGTGGAAGTGGTGGCCCTTGTGGTAGCGGCGAGGCTCGGGGGCCTTGACTGGGCGATGCCACCAGTTTGTCAAGGTTTCCGGGTAGTAGTTGTGCCACTGCCTGTTGTAGACCGGAATGCGCATCTCGGGCGGATACCGGTAATACAGGTCCTCGCTGCTGCGATAGTAGTCCTCGCCCCAGAAGTTCTGCGGATACCAGACGTACGGATAATGGTACATCCGGTTCCAGTCCTGGGTGTTGTAGGAGCTACCCCATTGGCCTCCGAAGGCTTGCTGCGCCTGGGCGTCAGAAGATAGCATGAGACCCCACGCCACTGCGGCGCAGGCAAGTACGAGCAACATACGGCGGAGCATCACAATTCCCCCCTGAAGACGGTTCAAGCAGGCGTCGTGCCGCCTGCAGCCGGGTCGTTTACCAAGGTACTGCAGATCGCACGGCCTGGGTTTGGCGTCCAATGCGGGAAACTGGGAAAAATATGACGCCGCTCTAACCCTCAAGTCCGCGCTCTCTTGCAAGAGCATCGGCAACCCCTACCGCCCGCATTGAAGGAAGTTCCCGAAAAGCTTGCCTAATCGGCACGACAAGGGCTGGGATGCCGGCGGACAGTGAACACTCGCCGCCCCCCCGCACTCGTGGGTTCGGCGAATATCTACACCGACCAGATACGCCCCCCGCGAATCGGCCTTTCGTCCGAATGATCACTCCTCCGCCGCCAGGCTCACGCGGACGAGTTCCCTGTCGTTGCGGGCAAAGAGGCTTCTCGCGGCGAACGCGGGATGGCTCCAGACCACCGATCGGCCGAATGCCTGGTTGGTCGGCTCGAGGACCTTCGCGCGATCGAGTTCCTCGTACCTCTCGGGTGACAGCCGGGCGAGGATCAACTCGCCCGCCTCGTTGAAGAGGAAGAAACGGTCTTCGTGCCGCACCAGGAAGGCCGTACCGTATCGGCCGCGCTGATCGGCGCCGATGGTCGGTTCGAGAGTCTGCCATAATCGTTCGCCATCCTCGATGCGCACGGCCATCAGCGCGCTGGTGCTGATGTCGCAGCCGTAGATCGTGCCATCGAGAAGAAACGGCGTGACGTTCGACGAGTAGACTGCATTCTTCGGCTCGCCCCGCCAGACGATGTCGACCGCCGGCTGCGTTTCAGACAGGTTCAACAACACCGCGGCGTTTCCGTAGCCCGATGCGAACAGTTGGGACCCCAGCATCCGCGGCGCGGCAATCGCCATGCCGTAGCTGGGCTTCAAAGGAACTGACCAGTAGACGTCGCCCGACTGCGGATTCAAGCCGTTGATGGCATCGCCGTGCCAGACGATCAGTTGCCGCGTGCCGGCGTGTTCGATCGTCGTTGGCGGGCAGTAACCCTGCTGATCGGCCGAGAGGGCGCGCCACAGTTCGCGCCCGGTGTGCTTGTCGAACGCCACGGCCGCGCTCCCCTCGCCGCCGACGACGCAGAACAGCTTATCGCCATCCACAAGCGGGTGTGCGGCCACGCCCCACAACGGCGTTTCAGCACCGTAGTCCTTTACGAAATCCTTGCTCCACAAGACCCGGCCGCTCTGCACGTCAAGGCACCAAAGGTTGCCCTCGGCGCCAAGAGCGTACACGCGATCGCCGTCGACGGTCGGAGTGCAGCGCGGCCCCCCGCCGAAGGAAATCGCGTAGCCCCGAGCATACTCGTGCTTCCAAAGCAGTTTACCGGACTCTGCGTCGAAGCAAAGGACCCGCTCCGTTCCCTCGAGTTGGTCGCGGGCGGTGGGATTGTTCCGAATCTCGCCGGCCTTCAAGACATAGTCCATCAGGAAGACCCTGCCTCCGGCAACCGCCGGCCCGGCGTAACCCAACTCCACCGGCGCGCGCCATTTCACTTCGAGTCCTTCCTCCGGGAACCGAGCCACGATGCCCCGCTCGCGCCACACCGAATCGCGCTTCGGCCCAAGCCATTGGGGCCAATCATCGGCAGAGGCCAATACGGATAGCAGCATTATGAGAACGGCCGATGGAACAGTCGCGGTGCGCACAGTCAGATCTTCTGGTAAAGTGTTGGGGTCACTTGGTAGCCAACACAATGATATCAGGACTCTGCCCGGTGTCAAACGGTGCGCGTTGGTAGTCGCCGAACAGCGATACGGTGACGGCACCGGCATCGGCGGCCATCTGTTGAAGCTCCTCGGCTTCCACGCCCAGCAGTGGGGACGATTCGGTAAAAGGCGGGGCCTTGGCGTCGAGCGGCACGACGACAAGGTCCACGAACCCCCCGGAACCGCTCCGATGCACGCCTTTGACAAGAAGCAACTCGCGTCCCCCCACCGTTGCCCGCTTGATAACCTGCCATATGCACGGTCCGTCCGGCAATCGCCGCAGGTTGAGCACCTGGACCACGACGATACCGCCGGGGCGCACGGCGGCAAGCAACTGCCGCACGGCCTCGGCGGCGGTTTTGCGGTCCGGCGCCAGCGCAAGCGAATTGCCCACGCACACGGCCGCATCGAACGGCGCCGACGCGACGGGCTGGTCAAAACCGCGCACCACCCAGCGCAGGCCGCTCGGCTCGCCAAAGCTGCGGCGGGCCAGTTCGATCATCTCCGGGCTGACGTCGGCAGCCTCGACGTCCAGGCCCCACTCGTGAAACATCGCGGCGTGCCGTCCACTTCCGCAGGCTGCGTCGATCACGCTCTGCACACCTGCCTGCGCGAACACATGCCGATAGAACGGCTCTTCCCTCGCCAGCCGTTTCGGCCAGTCGATCAGCGCGTCATACACTTCCGGGAGGTTGAAGAAGGACATGGCGGAAATAGGTGTCAGATATTAGGTGTCAGGTGTCAGGTGATAGGTGATAGATGATAGGTGATAGGTCCAGGCGATGTTACTGCGCGCGGATGCCATTGTTTTCAGAATCAACACAAGGCTATTTGGCGCCAAACCATCGACCTCAGCACCTGACACCTGACACCTAGCAACTAGCACCAGCCATTTGTAGCTTGCACTTCATGCATCATTCGTGACCGTATTACGTGATTTGTCGAGTACCCGAGCAGTTGATACATGGCTTCGATGTTTCTTG
>JAVEUP010000148.1:0-21112 GCA_034005525.1 Thermoguttaceae bacterium
CGGGCAACCGTATGGGACGGAGGCATGGTGCGAGAAGATCATCGAGCGGCTGGGCCTTGAATGGACCATACGTCCCCGTGGCCGTCCCCGGAAACAGGACCCAAGGACCTAAAAAAGACTCCCGTCCCCTTTTCCTGCCTCCTGCTTTTCCTGCTCACGACAACGGTGCCACGTGGAGCGATCTGCGCATCGCCGGAGACCCTGGACGGCCAGCCGCGACTGTGGCCGCACATGGACATCGTCGTGCTCAAAGATGGTACGCTTGTCATGCCCTCCGACGAAGGCAGAAACTGGCCGCGCGTTAAGATGGTCCCCGTTGACCCGGCCAACCCTGAACAGTCCGACCCCGGAGGGTATCTCTCGTGCTTGCAGACGCCCGACGGGACGATCCATTTGCTGAGCAGCCGCCGTTACTATCGCTTCAATCTGGCTTGGCTGGAGACGTCGCAGCAATAGCCCGTTGCTTGAACCGCAGAAACGAGCAACTCATGCAGAAACACGGGGGAGGGTAAAACAACATCGGGCGCCAACAGCACGAGGTTCGTGCCCGCTCGTTATTGGTCGCCACAAGTCTGGAGTTGCACGAAGGGTTACCTGCGGGCTCGCCCCGCCGAAGCCGTGGTCCGTGGGCTAACCCGCCACGGCACCCTCGTTTTTACCAGCTTCGTGGCAGCCTTGAGGCCGACCCGGTCTTGCGACGCGCTTCCCTCACCACTCCAACGGCCCCGTTCTTTCGGCCAGCAGCCCGCCCATGGCGACGTAGCGGCTTTCGGGCAGGCTGCGGAACCAGGTGCCTTGCCGTTTGGCAAGCTGGCGGGTGTGCTGCTTGACCAGGGCAATGGTCTCGTCGAGGCCGCAGGCGCCTTCGAGGTGGTCGATCACCTCGCGGTAGCCCACCGCCTGCCGCGCGGTCTTGCCCAGCGGCGGATCGAGCGCCATCAGCCCGCGCACCTCCTCGACCAGGCCGGCGGCGAACATGGCGTCCACGCGCCGGTCGATCCGCTCGTTCAACTCCTGCCGCGGCCAGTCGAGCACGTACACCCGGTTGCCGGTCTCCTCGGGCAGCTTGTTGAACTGCTGCTGCCAGTCGCTCATCGGCGCGCCCGTCTTCTCGTACACTTCCAGCGCGCGGATGATCCGCCGCGTATCGTTCGGGTGCAGGCGTTCGGCCGCGGCGGGGTCGACCTCGGCCAGGCGGGCGTGCAGCCAGCCGGGGTCGTGCCGCCGGCTTTCTTCCTGAAGCTCGCGGCGGAAGGCCGGGTCGGCGGGCGGGCCGCAGAACAGGCCCCGCAACAGGGCCTTCAGGTACAGCGGCGTACCGCCCACGAACAGGACGTTCCGGCCGCAGGCGCGGATTCCCGCCGCTACTTCGTGGGCCGCGGCCACGTACTGCGCCACGCTGTATTCTTCGTGCGGCCCGATCACGTCGACCAAGTGATGCGGCACGGCGGCCCGCTCCACGGCGGTGGGTTTGGCCGTGCCGATGTCCATGCCCCGGTACAGGGCCATCGAGTCCATCGAGATGATCTCGGCGTCGCTCTTCTGCGCCAGCTCGACGCCTGCGCCGGTCTTGCCCGATCCGGTCGGACCGGTCAGGAAGCGGCAATTCTGTATGGGTGGAAAGGACATGGCCTAGGCCGCCCGATTTGCCTTCCGCACCAGGTGGACGACGGCCATCAGCACCAACAGCAAGCCGACCAATCCGATCCCGATCCACTGGAGCTTGGACCAGAGCGACCAGAGACTGGCGAATGCGGCGAGTCCGGCCGCGATGGCCATGAGCGTATTCCACCACAACCGTTTGAGCCCCCGCGGCATGTCGTTGCCCAGCAGCGTCTTCTGGTTCATCAGCAGGTAGAAGCTGAAGTAGGCGAACGGCAGCAAGGTCATGGCGAAGACTGAGGTAGGAATGGCCAGCCACATCTGCGCGTCGGTCCAGAAGAACGGTCCCAGGATGCCCACGCACACCATGGCCGAGCCGATACGTTGCGTCCAGCCCATTGCGGGGCGGTTGAGCAATTCGCAGAAACACAAGCCGTTGATGAGCATAAGCATCGTGGCGGCGCCCATGGCCATTCCGAGTACGCCGAGCCCGAACACATAGTGCGAGAACTGCCGCCCGACCAACGGCGAGAGGGCGTCGGACAAGTTGAAGGCGTCGCGCCGTGCGAGCACGGCCGCCATGCGGCGGTCGGCATCGTCAAGCGTTTCAATTCGTGCCGTGATTTCTTCTTTGCTCAGGGTGTCCATGGTCTCGGCACCCAGTTCCGCCTGCAAACGATCCCGTAGCAGTCCGTTATAGCTGCCTACCAGGTTCGCCGCCGGGACGATCGGCTGGCCGGTTACCTCGTCCTGCTCGCCCATCAAACCGATGCCCGGCTGGGCGTGAAACTGCGACGCCGACGCGATGACGACGCAACTGGTAGCCAGCAGGAACGGAAAGAACAGACCGGTCGAAAGATCGAAGATGGCCAGCCCGCGGAAGTCGCGGTCCCATCCCTTCCGCAGCATCGAGTACGGGAACAGGAAGGTCATGTTGATGCCCACGGCAGTTGCCGCGGCACTGATCATCACGTCGCGCTGCTGGCCGACGATAATGTCCTTCCAGAAGTCGCGATATTCAGCGGCGACCTGGTCAATTAGCGGCATCAGGTGGTGCGTCGGTTCGGAGAGCAGGCGGAGGTTCGGCACGAATCCGCCGAGGATCTCATTCCACGGCAATTCTCCGGTCATGGTCAGACGCGTCACCACGCCAATGAAGCAAAGCACCGTCGTGCCGACCATGCATTTCACTACGATTTCAAAGGCCTTCATGCCCTTTCCACCGGTGGTGTAAAGCATGGACGCGGTAAGTGCGACCGCAAGGATGATCAGACTGACGCACACCTTGCCTGCGGTCTCCGGCATGGCCTCGGGGCCGAACACACCGGGCAGCAGGTTCTGGCGAAAGGCGGCGGTGGCCAAGGCAAACTGCGGCATGGACCACACCAGGTTGGCTGTCATCGAGGCCAGAAGCCACCCCCAGCCCAACACTGGATTGATGTGTTCATTGATGGCGCGCAGGGGGCGTTTGCCCGTTGACAGCGTGACGTACGCGATGGCGCTGAGCATGACAATGCCGGCGATCATGGCAACCGGCTGCAGCCACATGAACATGAACCCGCCCAGCACGCCCAGGTACAAGCTCGAAGAGAGCGAGCCGCCGCCGAGCGTAATGGCACTTTGCAGCCAGCCGGGCCCGGACAGCCGCACGAACGCGCCGAGCAGCGGGCCGCGCCCCTTGGCGCGGGCATCGACAATAAGCTGCCGGTCCCGCTCGATCTTCGGGTTCTGGGAGACGCTTTGCTGCTGTTTCACGTCGGAAGCCATGGCGTTAGGCCCTCATGCGATAGTGCGGGTGTACTGTCCGACAGGGGGGACTCCTGTGCTACGTTTGTGCGAGCTTAGCGTAGCTGCCGGGCATTGTCAACCGCCCACCGGCACTTGTTGGGTAGCAAGGTTTTCCGGCAACTGGACGGGCGTGATTCTGCACGGTATAAGACGTCTGCCGCGTGCGCTTCCCCCCCCGGGGCTCGCCCTGGCGGGTTAATGACTGGCTGGCTGCACGCAGACCCATTACACTTATTCCTCTCGGACTCGATGTGGGCCGACGCCCTCAACCCGCCGCCCAACGCCCTCCGGGCAGCCGACGGAAAGGCGGTAGACGGATTGAGGCAGTAAACGGCCGTTCCAGCAAAGACGTAACCGTTCACAGGGGGACTGTCCCAACTTTCGCGGCACAGAAGGCGTTTTTGCCCAATCATCCGCCGTTTCCGCCGCGAAAATGGGACTGTCCCCTTCGCATGGAGCGGAGAAAACTGCCCGCGCCGCGTCGTGAACGGTTACGCAAAGACCAATGCAGCAGATGGATTTCCAATGAGCCGAACAGTATTCGTGACGGGCGCAACGCGCGGGATCGGAAGGGAAACGGTCAAGCAGCTTCGTGCCGAAGGCTTCACGGTATTCGCCACCGGACGCGATCCTCGGCTTCTGACCGGGCTGAAAGAAGAGACCGGCTGTCTCGGCGCAAGTTGCGACCTTTCAAGTGCGGACGCAACGGTTGCTCTCTACGCAACGGCGCGTGAGGCGCTCGGGCAGGTTGACGTGCTGATTAACAATGCCGGATTCAATCCGGGGAAGACCCCGGTGGTGGAGATCGGCACGGAAGAGATGGATGCGTCGTATGCCGTCAATTTCCGCGCTGCGTTTCTGCTCTGCCGCGAAGCGATGAAGGAAATGGGCGAACGAAAGAGCGGGCACATCCTAAACGTCATCAGCACCATTGCCCGCACCAGTGCAACGAACTATTCGGCCTACTGCTCGTTCAAATATGCCCTGCACGGCTTCACGCAATGCCTCATCAAGGAGGCCCGGCAGGTGAATGTGAAAGTGACCGGCGTCTACCCCGGCGGGACCGACACGGATTTCCGCCCCGAAGAACGACCGGACTATATGCAGGCCGGTTCCGCCGCACGGATGATCGTGCAATGCATCCATGCACCGGACGATGTTGTGGTCCACGAACTGGTTTACCGTCCCATGATTGAAGCCAATTTCTGAGGAGGGTTATGGCTTGCCCTCGATTTGGGACCGTGGCGGCTCGATGAAGTGGACTTCCGACGTTGCCTGAACGCGCTGGCGGGCGGCGGGATTGACGAAGCGGTAACCGCTGAGCCCCATGGCCGTGAGCGTGTCGTCACCCACCGGCTGCAAACCGAAATCGGCGAAGCGCTGTCCGTGCCGGGCCAGCAATACGGCCGCGGCAGTCGCGCCAACCTCGGCGGCCGACTCGTCGAACAGCTTCAGCTTCTGCTCGTTGGCCACGGCGCGGGCCAGCCATTGGTCGATCTCCGACCACGGATCGCGATTGGCAATCGACAGCGCCGCGATCCAGTCGAGCCGGTACGGCGACTGTTCCGAGGGCGGCAGAAATCGATTCTGCTCAATTGCCGCGAGCAATCCCGGCACGGCATCGCGCGTCCCGTCGGCAGCCAACAGCAGGCACAGTGCGCCGTGCCGGCTGGGCCGGCCGCCAAGGTAGGCCGATGGGGAGAGCGGGATGAACTGGCCCGGCGCGTAAGGGTCCGGCCGTGGCGACCACTCCGGCAAGGGGCTGTCGGCAATGGCCGTGAAATACCAACCGGCGAACCGCGATACCTCGGCCGGGTCCAGCCCGGCAAGCGTGCGGAGGTCGTCCTCATCGACCGGCCGGCGCTGCTCCCGCAGCCAATCGACCGTGCGCCGGCTGATCTCCCGCAGCCGGACCACCGGGTCCGTCGTTGCATGACGCCGATACCACAGACGGCGCCGCGGGGTCGGCAGGTTGACTAGGTGGAACACGGCGTCGTTTGTTCGCGGGTGTGGAATGGCGATGCCGACCGGGTACTCGCCGGGCGAGAGGGAACTGCCGCACACGCAACGCGCCGTCCGGTCGTCGATCCGGTCGAAATGGCTTGGCCGCGGGGCGCCGACCGTCTGGCTGGGAACGCCGATCAGAAGATGCTGCTCGACCAGGTGCTGCCGGTTCTGCCAGTATTCGGCCACCATGGCAGGCTGGGTCTCTTCAAACAAGGTTTGGAGGCGTACATGCGCGTCGGGGTCTGCCGGTTTCTGAAGCCTTGCCTTCAGTGCAGCCGCCACGCGCGGCACGTACTCGTCGCGCATCAGCAGGTCGCGAAGCTCGCGCTCGGCCGTGCGCACCGGCGGCCACTGCCGCGAATCGGTACCCGCCGGTGCGGCCCGGGCAAGATCGTCGACCAGGCGGGCAATGGCCTCGTCGGTGACGTCCGGCAGGTCCCATTCGGCCGGATCGCTCTGCGACCAGACGGGGCGCAACGCGCGCCACACCTCGTCCAGGTATTGAGCGCCGGGCTCGGACAAGTCGCGGGCTTTGAACCGCGCCTCGATGCGCGAGGCGACCGGGCCGACCAGTTTTCCGTTGCCCAGCAGCCATTCCAGGCGGCGGACGGCAGCCAGGCGTACGGCGTACGCATCGGCATCGAGCTGGCGCACGACCTGGTCCAACTCTTCCGGCGTGGCGTTGCCCGGCGGCTCCGGCGGCAGTTCCGGCAGGCGCCGCTTCCAGCGTTCGAGGTGCCAGTGCACCTCGAACGAGACGTCCGGCTGCCGCAGGACCCGGCGGAACTCGGCCGCCAGGAGTGCCCCATGCTCCGGCATGTCCACCAGAACCTCGAGCCGCTCCGCCGCCCTGCGCCGGTTGGCGTAGTCGTTGCTGTCGAGCTGTCCGAGCAGCTCGCCGACCTCGGCCCGGAGCCGCTGCTCGTCAGCCTCTGGGGTGCGACCTAACTCTGCGGGGGTGTTACCGGCATCCGTGGAGGGGGCAGCCGGCCCGTTTGCCACCGCCCTGGGTGGTTGAGTGGGTAAGGGGAGAACAGCCGCGGCAATCAACAGCCACAAGTGAAGTGTCCTGGACCAAGCCATGCCGCAACCCCTCTGAGAACAACCCGTTGCCCTATTACCATACTATCCTCATATTGTCCGCCCGTGTCCAACCCGGTTTCGCGAAATGCCGGTTCTGCCCGGCAGGAGCTTGGGGCTGTTTTGGAGTGCGAAGGCTTGACATCGCTTTCGTTTTGCGTCAGCTTTGGCCTTCTGGAGGGTAGTTGCTGGAAGCGCGGAGAGGCAACGATGTGGCGAGAAGAAGGCGATGAGGCCGGGAATCGGCCCTGGAAGAAAGTACTGTTCGACGTCATCTTCCTGGCCGATAGCCCGCCGGGAAAGGCGTTCGACGTCGCGCTGCTCGTCGCAATCCTGCTGAGCATCGTCACGGTCATGCTGGAAAGCGTCGATTCTTTCCGGGCCGCCCACGGAAGCCTGCTCCGCACCGTGGAATGGGGCTTCACGCTGCTCTTCACGGCGGAGTATGTCCTCCGCATGCTGTGCGTGAAGAGGCCGGTCCGGTATGCGACGAGTTTCTTCGGAATCGTGGATTTCCTGGCAGTCGCGCCCACGTTCCTCGGACTGCTGGTGTTTTCCAGCCACTATTTCCTGGTAGTGCGGGTATTGAGAGTGTTGCGGGTGTTCCGCATTCTGAAGCTGGGCCGATACGTGCAGGCGGGCGATACGATTTGGCAGGCACTCAGCGCGGCACGGCAAAAAATCGCAGTGTTCGTCGTGGCCGTCCTGTCGTTGGTCGTCATCATCGGCACGCTCATGTACCTGATCGAAGGGCCGGAGGCTGGGTTCACGAGCATCCCCACCAGCGTGTATTGGGCCATCGTGACCATGACCACCGTAGGATACGGCGATATTGCTCCGCAAACCGTCCCCGGGCAAATGCTGGCCTCGTTCGTCATGATCTTGGGTTACGGAATCATCGCAGTGCCCACCGGAATCATGACGGTAGAGTTGGGGCGGGCGCAGCGGACCGGAAGCCGATGGACATGCCCGGGGTGCGGGGCGAGGGGGCATGACCGCGATGCCCTGTTCTGCAAAATCTGCGGTGTGCAGCTAACCCGGAGCGTTCGCGACGATGTAGGGTGGTGACAAGCAAGCCAAGACCCTGGTGGGCCTGCGGTCGCTTGGCCCGGCCTGCTTCCGGCGCACGACGTGCAAACCACCCCGGGCGCGGCTTGCGCAGGCCCACCAAGGACTTACGCGACCTTGTCCCACCCTACGTGCGTGGATCATCTCACGCGCCCGGCACGATGGCCCCGTGCCGCACGAGCAACTCAACGAGGTTGGCATAGCGCACATCGCCCGGGGTTGTGCCCTGCTTCACGGCCAAGGCTGCGGCGGCGCCCGCGGCCTGCCCCATGGCCATGCAGGAAGCTTGCACCCGCAGGGCCGAGTTCGCCAGCCGGTCGCTGCTGATGCTCCGCCCGGCTACCAGCAGGTTCCGGCTGTCCTTGGGCACCAGGGCGCGCAGCGGAATCGTCGGTACGGTGCCCGGCCGGAGCGGCCGGGGCTTCACTCCTTGGCGGTCGTGCAGGTCGATCGGGTAGAAGGCGAATCCAATCGCGTCTTCGAACCGCCGCCCGCTGGTGTAATCGTCGACGGTTACCTGCACCTCGCCGAGAATCCGGTACGTTTCGCGGACCGCCGTTTCCGGCTGCATGCTGAGCAGCCGCGCGTTTTCGCAGCCCGGCAGGGAACGAATAAACCGCAGGAGCCGCAATACCGAGGCGCGGCCCGCGAGGTTCGCCTGCGTCTTCGTGGCCGAAGTGGAACTGTCGGCCCCGTACACGTGCTGCGCGTTCACCCCGCGCGAACGGAGGAAACCGATGAAGTGCCCGCCCGTGTGCTGGAAGTCGCCCGGGTGCAGTTCGCCGCGGGCAAGAGCTTCACGATACCGATTCTGAACGAGTTCGCTATCGAGCGCGTTGGCGTCGTAGTTTCCGAAGGCGAACACGAGGGTGCCCGGTTGGGTTTCCTCTTCCCGCAGTCGGGGCAGTCCGACCATCCCGACGACGTCGGCCCCGCCGGTACAGTCGATGAGCTGGCGGCAGGCGATTCGGCGGCGGACCGCCTTGCCGGCGGTTTCGAGCAGCCAGCCATTGTCCGTCTGGCTGACATCCAGCGGCATTTCGTAGTAGGCGATTGTCACCCCGGCCTCGATGCAGGCTTCTTCCACCAGGGCGGCGTAGAGCTGGCCGTTGATGGACACCTGGTGCCGCCAGTGGCGTTCGGGCGGCTTGGCGAAGTCGGGAAGAGTCCCGCCGTCCAACTCGACCGCCTTGACGATCAGGTCCCAGCCGATCCCCGCGATGACCTGTCTGCCCCAGGCATGGAAGAGCCCCGGCAAGGCAACACCGCCGGTCGTCATCGTTCCGCCAAGCTGGCTTCCCATTTCGAGGATCATGGTGCGGGCGCCGGCCCGCGCTGCTTGCAGGGCTGCGACGGTCCCGGCGGTCCCGCCGCCGACCACCAGCACGTCGACCTCCAGGTCGGCCTCCGCCGCTGCGCGCACCCACTGCGGCAGCGAGTTGATTGCCACGGCCCCCACGCCCACGACCGAGGCGGATTTGAGCAAGTCGCGTCGTTTCATCGGACTATCCAGAGTAGGAAGCCCGCGCAGGCCGGTTGCCCCGGGACGTAAACGATCACGGAGCGGCGGTGCGGGCGGTTTTCTCCAACGGAGTCAAAGGAGACAGTCCCATCTTCGCGGCGGAATCGTTGAGCGACCGGGCAAATTGCCTGGTGTGCCGCGAAAACTGCGACAGTCCCCTTTCAACGGTTACCCTTGGGCTTGTTACGCACGCCGGCGCGACCGCCGCAAGGGGCGGCCGCCGGCCAGATGGTACAAAACGGCCAACCCGGCGAGCAACAGCGTGCCAGGCTCAGGAACTCCCAAAGCGATATGCGCAACGCGCAGTGCCGGGTCGAAATCAGAGAAGTCCCATGCGAAGTACGACGTCCCGGCCAGCGTGTCCAGATCGAACATCAAATTGTATTGGTTGGTCACCCCGCAGCCCGAATCGAGAATCGGATGCGTGGTGTACACCGTGTGTCCGGCCGACCCGATGTACTCGGCCAGGTCGTCCAGCGCCGTGCCTGCCAGTGCGGCGCCGTCCTTTTGCACGTCCAGCAGTGCCCAGAAGGTCCGGCCGGGATCAATTCCCGAGACAGTCACGTAATCGGCCACGGCCCCGGCGCCGGAGTCGACAACCAACTCAACGAAGCCGTCGTAGTCGGCGACCACCGGCCCCAGGCCCGGCCCCGCCAGCGTGGCCCGCACGGCGGTGCCGCTTTGCGTAATATCCCAGAGCGGCTCGGGGTCGGCGAGGGTGAACGTGCCCGAAATGTTGTTGGCCGTCAGCAGATCGAATGTTGTGCCGGTCAACAGCGCGGCGCCGCCGGCGAGGCGCACGTCGAGTTGGGCCCCGGCAATGAGCGTGGCGGTGCCTGAAACCTGGACGGGACTGACGCCGCCATTGCCGACGTGCATTTCGAGAGTGGACAGCGGGTTTTGGTAATAGCTGCTCGCCTCGATGGTCGCGGCGCTGCCGATAATGCGCATCCGGCCAGGGCCGCCATGGTTCTCGTTATACTGCTCCAGCCCGTTGTTGATCCGGGTGGCGGAGACGGTGCCGCCACGGATTTCGTAGACGCCCGTGCCGGTGCGGTAGTAGGCGACCGTCAAGTTGGGCGAGCTGCCGGTGCGCACACTGACGTTTCCGCCAGTCTGAACGAACGTGCCGTCGCCCCATAGGCCGACGAGGATGCGCCGTGCCGAAACATCGCCACTGTCCAAGTAATACTCGCTGGTACTGCCTGCGTTGACGGACATGTAGAAGTCGTTGGCAACAGCAAGCGTCCCGCCGTCTTGCTCCAACAACCCGTGTCCGCGGTATCCGAGCCAGAAATCGTTCGTCGTAAGGCTTCCACCGTGAAGCTCCGCGGCTCCCGATCCAGTGGTGTTGTTTCCCAAGTAGGCGAACGTGGCGAGGTTGACCGCGCCGCCCGTCTGGCGATAGACGCCGGTGCCGCTCACCCCGATGGTCATGCTCGTGGCCGCGAGTGTACCACCGTCCAGTTCGTAGGTGCCGTGGCCAGTGCCGAGGTCGCCGAGGAGCACCCGGTTGGCGGCAACCTGGCCGGCGGTCTGGTGGAACGCGCCGGTCCCGCTGGCGCCCACGATGAGGTCGTTGTTCACGTTGAGTTGGCTCGCGGGACCGCCGAACTCGTAGGTGCCAATGCCACTGCTTCCGCTGCCGAGGAGCACCCGGTTGGTGGCAACCTGCCCGGCGGTCTGACGGAACGCGCCGGTACCGCTGGCGCCCACGATGAGGTCGTAGTCCACGTTGAGTTGGCTCGCGGGGCCGCCAAGCTCGTAGGTGCCGCTGCTGCCGGTGGACACGCCAATGGTGACGTGTGAATTCGTTCCGCCGGCAAGGCTCACCGTTCCGCCGGTCTGCCGGAACAGGCCGGTGCCGCTGGCGCCCACGTTGATGCGGCGGGCCGAGATCGTGCCGCCGCTAAGATTGTACGTTCCGTCGCTGGTGGCGCCGCCGCCGACCTCCAGCCGGTCTTCGACGCTGACCGATCCGTCCGACTGGTTGAACACCCCGGTGCCGCTGTTGCCGACTCTCAGCAAGCCGGAAGCGCCTTGCACGATAATCTGGCTGGCCGGACCGCTGAGGTTGTACGTGCCGTGACCGTCGACATACCAGCCCACCGTGAGGTCCTGCCGGGGACTGGTGACAGTCAGGGTTCCCCCAGTATGGTCCATCTGCCCGATGCCGCGCAAGCCCACGAGGAAGCGACTGGCCGAGACATCCCCGCCGCTGAGTTCATAAACGCCGGTGGTCGTGCTCCCCTCGCTCAGGTAGACGTCCTGGGCGACCGTAACGCTGCCGCCGGTCTGAACCACCTTGCCGTAACCGTTCGGATTCGAGAAGCCCACGAAAAGGTGGCCGGCAGAGACATCCAGGGTGCCGCCTGCGACGGTCAGATAGCCGCTGCCGAGGCGGCCCACGTAGTGGTAATCGCTGCCGGTCGTCTTCAGCGAGCCGCCGGTGAGGATTTCCAGCGAACCGGTTTCACCTGTTCCATAGCCCAGGCGGAAGTGAACGATGTCGGATACCGTGGTGTTGATGACGGCCGTGCCGCCGTTACCGGCCCCCTGCCCGATATCGGCCCAATCGTCGTTCCCCGGCACGGCCTCGCCGCTCCAGTTGGCCGGCGTGGTCCAATTGCCTGTCCCCGGAATGCTCCAAACGCGCTGGGCAGCCGGGGCAGGCACCGCGGCCACTCCGGCAAGCAGCACAACCAGCGGCAAAATCCGTCGTGATGTCATTCCAGATGTACCTCCGGAAAGCAGCCGGCACCATCGTCGATCTGATGGAATCGCCTATTGTTGTTCACTACTTGAGTTCCGCTCGACAACGCCGGCGTCTGGATCCACCGGCAAGCGCGATCAAGGCGATGCCCAGCAGTGCCAGACTTGATGGCTCCGGCACGTATCGGAACTGGAGCATGTCGCCGGTCGGGCCGCTGAACAGCCGGGCAACAAAGTTCTCATCGGCAACCAGTGCGAAATTGGGGCCGAACGTGATGCCGTCGGCGGTGAGCACGTCGAATACGCTTCCAATCTCCGGCTGATACCCGCCCAAAAGCGAGAGGACCAGCGTTCCGTCGAGCATCGCCAGACCGGCCACTTCGAGCACGTCGTAGTCCACGCCGGCAACCAGGCCCGGACTCTGGAACTCGATTTCCAGCACTCCGGCGTTCTGCGTGTAGTCGCCGAGGACGTGGGTGGTGCCAATGGACGTGCCGGGAGCCAGCGTCCCGCCGTTCTGCACCAGGTCGAGCCCGAACGTGCCGACATGCAGCGTGCCGTCGGTCCAGTTGAACGTGGAGACGTTGTTCGTACCGCTTCCCGGGCCGATGTACTGGGCTGCCAGCGTGCCGCCGGTGAAGTTGACCGTGCCGATGGCGTCGGCCGTGCCGGTGCTGGTGTGGTTGCCCAGAAGAATGTCGCCGTTGACAATGGCCGTGCCGCCGGAGAGGTTGAAAATACCGCGGGCGCGCACCGAGGGTGACGAGTTGCTGCTGCTGCCATCGGGCGCCCCGTGGCCCTGCACTTCACCGAGGATCATGGAGCCGGCCACCAGCGTGCCGCCGAGCATATTCAAGGTGCCGGTGTTCAGGGGATCGTTGAAGTCGTAAAGCTGGGTGTTGAAGATCGGAGTTCGGCCGAGAACGATTTGCGTGGCGTCGATCGTGCCGGCGGCGAAGGAGAGCGTGCCGTCGGCCGCGCCCGCCTTGCCCGAGTAGTACGTGCCGTTGCGAGCGACGATCAGGTTGCCGATCATTGCGTCGACGACGCCGGCCGTCCAATCGACGGTGCCGACGGCCCGGCTGGTCCCGCCGGTGCCGTAGCCGCTGTTGCCGTTCTGGTCGCCGATCCACACGTTCGCGCGGCTCGACCCGCCCGCCTTGCCGCGCAGGACCAGCGTGGGCGTATCCGGCAGGGCGGGATTGAACGCAAGGGTTGCCGTGCTCCGGGCGCCGGCAACGACCAGCTTGTTGGTGTTTACGACATTCGTCCGGCCGAGGTACAGATAGTCGTGGCCGGGGGCCGTGTGCGAATTGGCGCCGACGACGACGGCATTGGCAGTGATCGCATTGGCCTCGGCCAGGGTCACGGTGGCGTGGCTGCGCAAGGGGCTGGCGGCGAGCCGGAACTCATCGATGTTGGCCTCGAAGTTGGCCAGCCCCGACATGTCGATCGTGAAGTTCGACTGGGCGGCCGCCGACGCCCCGGCTCGCCCGCCCACCCAAAAATCCTTGGTCGGACTGTCGACCAGGAGCGTGCCGCCGCCGGAAAACGCGGTGCGCGTCGTGCCGTCGGCGGTGAAGTTGCCGAAGATGATCGCCTTGTCGGCCGAGACGCCCAAGGCACCCAAAACCCGCAGGGTGACGCCGTCATTGATCTGCATGGTATGCCACCCGTTGGCGGCGGTGCTGAGGTGCTCGAAGGCGAGCGTGCCGACGGTGAAGTCTTCGTCAACGATGCTGGTGACCGTGCCGGCAGCGGCGGTCGCCGCGTTGGTAAAGGTGGCTGCGTCGAGCGGTAAGACATCGGGGGCCCAGTTGGAAGCGTGGCTCCAGTTCTTGTTGGCCCCGCCCTCGCCGTCCCAAATGCATGCAGCGGCGGGGAACACCAGGGTCGGCGAGTTCGTTGCCGTCCCGTATTCCTTTGTACGGAAGTAAATATAATCCGTGCCCGCGGCCGGTTGCAAGATGAGCGTGATCACGCCATTGGTGTCGTTCTGGATCATGCTGAGCAGGTTCGGATTGTTGAAAGTGACGACCGTTCCTCCAGAAGCATCCTGGGGTACAAGAAATGTTCCCAAGAGTGACGTCTTGGTTGGATCGACCGTATTGCCACCCAGATTGCCTGGGGCGTTGTTCCAGTTGATCTCCATTTCCGGCCAGAACTCGTCGAGAGTGTTCTCGTCGCCCAATACGCCGTCGTTGAGCCCCCAGACGTTGACCGTGGTATCGTCGTCGCTCTGGTTGTTCACACTGTCTACCGTGAAGCGAAGTGTGACGTCGGTGGCATGAAGACCCCAAGTGTCGAATCGCACATAGACCTTGCGTGTATAATCGGTGCTGGCCCGGCGCAGAAGCATGGTGGTGTTGGCGCCGTAGTTGTTTTCTGCCGATACGCCGTCATTGATATACGTGTCGGCACCCCAGCCGATGGCCGTAGTAAGCTCGACCGCTTCGGCCTCGACGGCCATCCACGTCGCAATGGCTGCAACCATCCACCCAAAGGTCATCTTGCATCGCACCGTTGATATCCTCCCATACTCTCATCCCGCCGTCTTGCCTGCACCTTTAGTGTAACAAGGGATGGCAAGCAGGGCAATTCTTTCGTCGATAATCCGGGATAGTGTACTTATGTATATAACCACGGGAAATGCGGCAAAAGGGGGATTTCCCGTGGCGGCGTCGCTCCGAGACGCCGAAATCCGAGTCTCGTAGAGACCCGGCTGCGTCCTTACAGCCGCACCGTCTGCCCGTACTTGGGAATGATTGCCTCGAAGCCGAGTTCTTCCCGCACGGTGCGGGCGAAGGCTTCGCTGGCTTCGGGGTCGCCGTGGGTGAGAAAGAGTTGCTTGGGCGGGACTTTCAGGGCGCGCAGCCAACGCAGCAGGCCCTGGCGGTCGGCGTGGCCCGAGGTGCCGTGGAGCTGGACGATTTCGGCGCGTATCAAACGCATGCGACCGTGAATTCGGACCTCCTCGCGACGCTCGAGAATCTGGCGGCCGAGAGTGCCCTGGGCCTGGTAGCCGGTCAGCAGAACCGTCGATTCCGCCTGGCCGATCCAGCGGGCAAGGTGATGCTTGATGCGCCCGTGCGTGCACATGCCCGAGCCGGCCATGATGATGGCGGGACCCTCAAGGTCGTTCAGCCGTTTCGACTCGTCGACCGAATGAACGATGGAAAGCCCGTGGAACCCGAAAGGCGACTCGCCCGAGAGGATCAGCTTCCACGCGTCCACGTCGAAAAAGTCGCGGTGGGCGGCGAACACCCGCGTTACGTCGGCCGCCATGGGGCTGTCGAGATAGACGGGCACGGGGGGGATCCGGCCGGCGGCTCGCAGCCGGCTGAGGTGGTAGACGATCTCCTGGGCGCGCTCGATGGCGAAGACGGGCATCAGTACCTTCCCGCCGCGCTCGACGGTGCGGTTGATAACCGCCTCGATCTGGTCGTCGACGGCGCCGTTGTTGACGTGGTCGCGGTCGCCGTAGGTGCTTTCCATGACCACGTAATCGGCCGAAGAGAAGGTGGTCGGGTTGCGCACGATGGGCCGGTTCCACTGGCCGATATCGCCCGAGAAGACCACCTCCGTGCGCCGGCCGTCGCCGTAGCGCAGCTCGATCATGGCCGATCCCAGGATGTGCCCGGCATCGAAGAACGTCGCCGAAAGCCCGTCGGCAAGCCGCACCGGTTGGGCGTAAGGGACCGGTTCGAGACGTTTGAGGGTACGTTCAACGTCCTCCATGGTGAACAACGGCACTTCGGGGTGCTTTCCTTTGCGGCCCTCCTTGCGGTGCCGCTTGCGTTTGAACGCGGCGTCTTCCGCTTGAATCTCGGCCGAGTCGCGCAGCAGCAGGTCCACCAGGTCGGCAGACGGCGCGGTGCAGTAAATCGGACCCCGATAACCCTCCTTCACCAGCTTCGGCAGCCGGCCGCTATGGTCCAGGTGCGCGTGGGTCAACAGCACGGCGTCGATCCGGTTGGGCGGCCCGGGCGCAGGCTCCCAGTTGCGGTCCAGGTACGCCCGCTCCTGGTACATCCCGCAGTCGATCAGAAGCCGAAACCCGTCGGTCTCGATCCGGTAGCACGAGCCGGTCACTTGCCCCGCCGCGCCGAGAAATTGCAGTTGCATGAAAGACACCTCAAAACGCCCAGTAAGCAGCATTGCAGTAAATCGGCAGCCAAGACCGTCCGGCTGGGACCATTTGGGAAGCTGGCCCGGCCGAGCGGAATATGCCGGGCAACCTGTGACTTTTGGAGGGGTTTTAGCTCGTTTTCCGGCTCGCTTGCCGGCCGTGTGCGGCAAGATTCTCTGGGAGACTCAGAAGGGCGATTCTGAACGCGTGCGGATGCCTGCGGCGAGCGTGTCCCCGCCGGGCTCGCCCCGGCCGGGTTGATGACTGGCCAGCTACAGGCCGCACGCGTGACGCACTTCGCTTCCCGCGCCGCCCCGGCCGCCGCCTTGGCGGCGGCCGGGGCGGCGCGGGAAGCATGAGGGTTCCTCCGTAACTCGGCGGTGGGTAGCCGACCAGTCACGAATCCTCCGGGGCGAGCCCGGAGGTGAGCAGCGTGTGTAAACCGCAACTTCCATGTGATGGAAGCTCCAAGCCAAGCATGCCAGACAAGCTTGCCGCACACTCCCGGCCCCTTGACGTTCGGGCCGGGCAGGGATAGCCTTTACCGAACCTATCCCGTTTACAACCGTGAGCAAGGAGTAAGATCATGTCCGGAGAGTACCGCTTTTCGTTCGGGCCTTGGAACATCCACGAGGGCGCCGACCCGTTCGGGCCAACCGTCCGACCCTCGATCGAGTTTGCCCGGAAGCTGGGAATGTACAAGAAGCTGGGATTCGACGCCGTCCAGTTCCACGACGACGACGCCGTACCCGACATGGAAGAGCTTGACCCGGAGCAGATCGTTGCGAAAGCGGGCGAGGTGAAGAAGATGCTCGACGGCGAGGGGCTGGTGGCCGAGTTCGTGGCGCCGCGCCTTTGGGAGAACCCCCGCGGGGTAGACGGCGGCTTTACGGCCAACGATCCCGAATGCCGCCGCTGGGCCATCGACCGGTTCAAGCGGAGCGTGGATATTGCCAACGCGCTGGATACGCACCTGATCGTGCTCTGGCTCGCCCGCGAAGGCACCTACGTTCGCGAGTCGAAGAACGCCATCGACGCGTATCAGCAGTTGCTTGATGCGATCAACGAGATTCTCGAGTACGACCGGCACGTTGAGATTGCGATCGAGCCGAAGCCCAACGAGCCGATGGACCACGCCTACGTGCCCACGATCGGCCACGCCTTGGCCCTGGCCGAACGCTCCATTGATTCGAGCCGCGTTGGCGGGCTCATCGAGAGCGCCCACGCCTTGCTGGCCGGATTGGACCCTTCGGACGAAATGGCGTTTGCCTTGTCGTTGGGCAAGCTGTGGAGCGTCCATTTGAACGACCAGAACGGCCTGAAGTTCGATCAGGACAAGACCTTCGGCGCTGCCAACCTGCGCGGCGCGTACAACCAGGTGCGCGTGCTCGAACTGGGCGATTATCCCAATAGCGGCCGGTTCGTCGGCCTCGACGTGAAGGCCATGCGCACCCAGCCGACCGAAGCCGCCCACAAGCACCTCTCGAACAGCCGGACAATCTTCCTGAAGCTGGTCGAGAAGGTCCGGTCGTTCCCGATCGACGTCGAACGCGAGTGCATTGCCAATCGCGATTACGAGGAACTTGAGCTGGCCGTGATCAGCCACCTGCTTGGCGGTTAGCCTGGATTATTTATCTGCGTAGGGTGACAAGGTCGCGTCCATCGTTGTTGGGCCCGCACAAGCCGCAATCAAGCTGATTTGCATCCCGCTTGCTTGGAAGCACGCCGGCAGTCGCGACCGATGGCCCACCAAAGAAGCGGCTTGTTTGACCCACCCTACCTGTCGTGGATCATCCGGGTTGCTCCGCTTCCAGATCGAGTTGGAAGTGGTTGGGCTCGTCGGGACGTACTTCCACCTCCAAGGTGGTGCGCTCGTTGTATTCTTCCGGGATGTACTGCTCGGGCAAATCGAGCGAGGGGCCGGCAAAAGTCATTTCGTGCGAACTCTGCGGCCGTTTGCGCATGGCGGTGATGTGAACGCGGTACTTGCCGGCCCGAAGGGCGTCCGGTCCGGAAAGCTCGAACGATCATGGTGGATGTCGGACTTCACGGCGGTCGCGGCCGATCCCGAAGTCGGATAGAACGCAATCTGGCCAACCTCGATCGGTTGCCCGTCGAAACGCACTTCGCCGGAGACTGGCAACCGCGGTTGCACGTCGCATCCGGCCACAAGCAGCAATCCGGCAGTCAGCCACAGAAGGCCGGCCGGCCGGCTCTCGGTCCATCGTTCGATGAGTCGATTCATGACGGATCTCCTGGTGAGAGGAAAAAGCGTTTCTCCCGCACGGCTGCGCGGTTGCTCAGCCGTCTTCGCGCACTACGCCCGGGCCATTTCCGCGGTGCCAACCCGTCCGCGCAATGCCCGCGGAGCGATCCCGGCGAACGCCGGCGACACAACGATTCCGGCGACCACCGGGAACGCGAAGCAGCCACTGAATACCCAGCCTAATAGCTGGCAAGGCTGTTGTCAATTGGGGAGTGCGTCTGTGTGCGGGACTCTCTGGCAAAGGCAAAAGGGCGAGTCTGAACGCGTGCGGATGCCTGCGGCGAGCGTGTCCCCGCCGGGCCCGCCCCGGCCGGGTTGATGACTGGCCAGCTACAGGCCGCACGAGGGGCGTACACTCTGCCGCCTGATGGTATGATAGGGCGTATTCGGTATTTGTGCCGTCCGGCTGGCGCGGGCGGGCGGCGATTTGGCTCGGACCCATGACGTGAGGAGGCAAGGAATATGACCCGGCGGACAACACGGCGGCGTTTTCTCGGATCGGCGGTTTCGGCGGGCTTGGGCGCGTGGATATGGCGGGGCTCCCGGCAAACGGCCGTCGCCGGCTCTGCCAACGAAAAACTGAACGTGGGAGTGGTGGGCACGGGCGGTCGCGGCCGCTCCAACCTCAACGGCGTGGCCCGCACCGAGAACATCGTCGCCCTGTGCGACGTCGACCAGCGCCGGCTGGCCAAGGCGGCCGAGCAGCATCCCGGCGCGCGGCAATATGCCGACTTCCGCCGCATGCTCGAACAGAACAACATCGACGCCGTCGTCGTGAGCACGCCGGACCACACCCATGCCCCAATCGCCTTGGCGGCCATGGAACTGGGCAAGCACGTCTATTGCGAGAAGCCGCTGGCCGCTTCGGTCTCCGATGCCCGCGCGATGGCCGAAGCCGCCGCCCGCACCGGCGTGGTGACCCAGATGGGCAACCAGGTCCATGCCTCGGATCACCTGCGGAAAGTGGTCGAGCTGCTTCAGGCAGGCGTGCTCGGGCGGGTGGAGAAGGTGGTCACCTTCTGCCACAAGGTGCTGCGGCATTCCGGCGGCGAGCTGCCGGCCGATACGCCGCCGGTCCCGGAATACCTCGACTGGAACTTGTGGCTGGGCCCGGTGCCCGAGCGGCCGTACCATCCGGCGTACCATCCCGGCGGGTGGCGCGTCTTCTGGGGTTTCGGTTCCGGCAACTTCGCCGACATGGGCTGCCACATCCTCGACGCGCCGTACTGGGGCTTGAACCTGCGCCACCCGATCCACATCGCAACGGAAGGCCCCCCGCCGCATCCGCACGTGGCGCCGAAACAATTGATCGTGCGTTACCAGTTTGAGCGCGCCGAGGGCGGCACTCCGCTGGAGGTGTCATGGCACGACGGCGAAGCGGCGCCTGCCGGCGAAATCGTCGAGGGCATCAACGACGGCGTACTGATCGTGGGCGAGCGCGGGCGGCTGACCTACAATTTCCGCGGCGGCGCGACGCAGCTCCTGCCGGCCGAAGCGTTTGAAGGCTTCAAGCCGCCGGAACCGACGCTCCCCCGCCCGGCCAACCATTACGTCGAGTGGGCCGAGGCATGCAAGGGCCGCGGCCAGACGGCTTCCAGCTTCCAATACGGGGCCGCGCTGACGGAAATGATCATGGCCGGCGTCGTTGCCTACCGCATGGGCAGGCCGCTGAAGTGGGACGGTCCCAACATGCAAACAACCGATTGCCCGGAAGCCGAGGCGCTGATCCGGCCGCCCCGCCGCGAAGGTTGGGGGTAAAAGGAGTCATGACAACCGTAACCTTGTCCCGCTCGGCTTGCGGGACCTATCCGACAGTGGAGACCACCGTGACCAACTCATTCCCACAACCGTGCCGCCACCTGCGCCTTTTCGGAGCGCTGCTTGCCGTGTTGCTGCTTTTTCCCCAGCACGCGTTCTACGCTGCGGGCGCCGATTCGCCCGCGGCACCCAACACGCTCAGCGAAGCGGAACAGTGGCTCGGGTTCCAGTTGCTCTTCGACGGCAGCAGCGACGCCGGCTGGCAGCACGCCGGCAACTGGGTGGTGGCCGACGGCGCGCTGTACCGCAAGCAGCGCGGAGGCGACATGACGTACACCGTGGCCAAGGTGCCCGACGACTTCGAGCTGCGATTCGAGTGGAAGGTTTCGAAGGGCTGTAACAGCGGCGTCTACTACCGGCCGGGGCAATACGAATACCAGATTCTCGACGACGCCAACAGTCCCTACGGCGAGAATCCCCGCCAGAGCGCCGCCTCGCTGTTCTTCTGCATGGCCCCGTCGAAGGACGCCACGCGGCCGTTCGGCCGGTGGAACGAGGGCCGCATCGTGTGCAAGGGCACGGTCATCCAGCACTGGCTCAACGGCGAGAAGGTGATCGACTTCGACTATACCGATCCGCGTTGGGCCGAGGAGGTGGAACTGCTTCGCATACGCGGCGCCGACCTCGCCGCCCGCGGCGCACTGCTCCGCTTGCAGGACCACGGCGCCGACGTCTGGTTCCACAGCTTGCGCCTGCGGACCATTCCGGCAGACGAACAGCTCGAACGCTCCGACTTCACGCCCCTGCCCATTCCCCCCGAAGCCCTCCGCAAGGAGCGCGAGCGCGTGGAGCGCATGCTGAAGGCGCAGGAGCAACGGCCGTAAAACCTTGCCGGGCACTCCGCTTTGCATCGGATTCCCGCTCCGCCGCCCGCTGCTCGCGGTCCAGGTCATCGCAAACGATATCCTGCCTCGCATTCCCGCGCGACGTCACGTGATACACCGCCCCGGGGAACTCGATTCGCAACGATCTTGCCATCCCCGGATTCTACCAATTTCGCCCCGCAGCCAAGCTCCTAATCACTAATTCTACAGCAAGACTTTTCCTATTGCGTATTTGAGGCAGGAAGCGCATATTGAATGCTCGGTGGCCATGGCCTTACGGGGCTGGCCGGTCCCTT
>JAVEUP010000335.1:0-4891 GCA_034005525.1 Thermoguttaceae bacterium
CAAACCCGGCGAAAACGCACGCTCTTGCGGGGAAGAGATTTTGGGGCGTGTCGTAAGTCCTTATGCGAAAAGGCGTTCCTGACAGCGCAACCGGCTCACGTGTGCCCCCGTGGGATTGAATTGATTAGGGTAATCGAGTAGAATGCAGTGATGAATCCCAATGTGGAAGTTCTCGGCCGAATACGTAGTGCCGCCGCACGGAGGATTCTGTTCTTGCCGCATGCGATTCAGCAGATGCTGCGGCCGGACAGGATGATTCGCAGAGTGGAAGTGCGCTGCGTAATCGAAAACGGTGAGGTCATCGAGGACTATCCCACAGATGCAAGAGGGCATAGCTGCCTGTTGCTCGGGCACGGAACGGGCGGCCGCCCAATTCACGTGGTGTGCGCGCCGAAGAACGACTATTTGGCCGTCATCACGGCCTACCTGCCGGATGAGAATGAATGGTCGGATGATTTCAAGGTGAAGGTACCAAGATGAAGTGCATTCATTGCCAGGGCGAAATGAAGCGAGGAATCACTCCGTTGCATATTGATCGGAAGGGATGCCACTTGACGCTTGAGGCTATTCCTGCCTGGGTATGCACGCAATGCGGCGAAGCGTACTTCGACGAAAAGCAGGTGGACGCCATTGAAGACCTTGTCGAATCGATCGAACAGAAGACCGAGGCGTTGGTGTCCGAGGCTTGATCACGTTGCCGTTGGCTTGATGTCAGTCCGACCGGTACCAAGCATAAACTGTGTGCATCAACATGGGACCTGCCCAGGTTGGAGTGATCTTGAAAGATATCGTCCCAGAAAGTGAGCCGCAGTAACGCCCCGACCGACTACGCCGCGACGGGCGCGGCACGGACGTAGTAATAGAGCCGTCTTCAAGCCACCAAGCAAGAGGCAGCCAAATGATTGAGCCATGCTTTCGCCGCGTTTCTCGGGTAGCGATGGTTGCCGTCGCTTGGGCCGCCGGCCTGTCGGGTGTCACGGCACCGGCCCAGCAGCCGGTCGACGAGGCGCTTGCCGCCGCCTACGAGCAACTCAAGGCCGACCCGAACCTGAAGGACGAGCAGGCGCGGCACCGGATGCTCATGGAGATGGCCGATCAGTACAGCCAGTACGCCGAGGCGGCGTTCCAGGCTACCGAAGATCTGCAAAGCTACGCCGCGAAGGTCCGCGCGACGGGGCTCATGTTCCGTACGCCGCTGGCGAGGGTCAAGCAGTTCGACAAGGGGCTAAAGAAGCTGACGGAGCACAAGGCGTTCAAGGGGTTCCAAAAGTACGCGGGCGTCAAAGGGCAGGCGAGTACGGTCGTTGGCCTGGGCGACCGCCTTTCCGCCACGCTGAATAACCCCAACCTTCCGCCCAGTGCCCGCAACAGCCTGGCGGCCCTGCAAACGCTTGGTGCGGGCTTGGAGCAGCTTGGCGACATTCCGCTGGCCGGGCCCATGTTGGAAGGCTACGGGCAAGTCCTCTCCGGGCTGACCGACGTGATGAACAACCTGGCCGGCAAGGCTACCATCACCACAAAGGAGGGCGTGTTCAGCACGACGGAAGAGCAGTCGGTCCTGAAGGGGCTGGACCGGAAGCATCAATACGTGAAGACGCCGCTTTGGCACCGGGGCATTCCGCTGGTGCATGTGTACCCCTTCGCCACGGGCGAGGAGCGTTACTACCTGCAAATGCCGGGCGGCACGTGGGTGGGCATTGCCGACTACGACGCTTTGGCCGAGATCGCCGCCGACCACTACCTGGTTAAGAAGAAGAACCCGGACGCGCAAACGCTCTGGCGCATCTTCAACGACCCCGAGAAGCGCGAGAAGCTGCGGTTCTGGGCCGAGACGGAGTTGGAGTTTCGGCGGGTGGAGGACGTACTGGGCGATCTGCCGGGCGTGGAACGGAGCACGCGATACACGCAGTTCAAGGAGACCGAGGACCGCATCAAGCAATGGCACAAGGCACTGGGCCTGCCGCTGGATTATGCCGTGCTCAACCGGCTGATCCGCATTGAGGCGGCCAACCCGGGCGGTGTTGAACGCGCGTTGCGAGCCCGCGTGGTGCGGGCGTATCCGGGCTTTGCCGAGTATCTGGCGGCCGTGGGCGAAGACCCGCAATCGCTCGATTTCCACGCCCTGCTCGCCCGCTTCCGCCAGTATCGCGAGGGCGAGTTCGTGCAAGACGGCGAGTTGGGCCCCGACTGCTTCCTGCGAATCCCCGACGATCTGCCGGACGGCTGGTGGCATGCGCAATGTGAGGCGTACAATCGAGGAGACAACCACGGTACTCCACTGAAGCCCTACGACAACAACTTCCAGTGGAGGCAGCAGTTCGTGATGAGCCGCGATCGCGGTTTCGTGCAACGCGACAAGCGGACCGTATCATGGTACGATCCCCAGAACTCGAAACGACGCTGGTCCGACACTCGGGTCGTGGTCTACATCGACGGGCCGTACCACGGGCCCTACGCCAAGGAACAAGAGCAGGCCAGATTGGATCATTGGATCAAGGAAGACGGGGCCCGCCATGTTACCGCGGCAAGGAAGTCGGTCTTGCTCAACTACACGCAGGGGAATGGCTCGCAGCACCTGATCAAACTGATATTCAACCATCGCGGCTGCCAGGTCTACTTGCAGCTTTCGAGCGTGCCGGGTGCGAACTCCGATTGTACCGAGGCCATGGCGCTCGATTTCGGCCGTCGCTTGTGCCGAAACATTGACCGGCACTTCGGCGGAAAACCACGCGACGAGGTTGAGTTCTGATGGGCCACTGCCGCTTGCGGCGGCAATAACTTGGATTCGAGAAGAAACAGCACGGCATGAGTGGGGCTACCCTTCACCACAATCATAGGAGCATGAATCATGCGTTACCAAAGAACAATCCTTGTTGCGGCTGCCGTGTATGCGGCCGCTTCCCTCGCCACGGCGCTCTCCGCCGACGAGCCGGTGCGCAATCCGGCCGAGCAGGCGGCGGTGGCCCAACTGAAGCAGTTTGGCGGCGTGCTGATCCACTACAACGACCGGCTGCCGGGGCGGCCCGTGGTTCTGGTCGATTTCACCAATCACCAGGGCTTCAAGGACGAATGGCTCAAGCCGCTGGCCGCGCTGCCGCACCTGTCCGGCGTGGGACTTGCCGGTACGGCCGTTACGGACGAGGGATTGCGGTACTTGAAGAGCCTCCGATCGCTCGAAACGCTCACCCTGGCCGAGACGAAGATCACCGACGAGGGGCTGGCCGAGCTGATTGGGCTCAAGTCGTTGCGCGTGCTTGACGTGCGCGGCACCGGGGTCACGGCCGCCGGGGCCACTGTGCTGAAGCGGTTCCTGCCCGAGGTGGAGGTCAGTTTCGGTCCCATGCCCGGCGCTGAGCCACCTGCCGCCGGATCGACTGTTCCAGCGGCCCCATCCAGCACAATGCCGGCCGATGTGGGACCGGCCGATGCAGCACCGGCCGATCCGGCGCCGGCCACGCCGCCAGTCCCCGGAGTCAAGGCCGAGATGCCGTCGGTAGCCCGCATCAAAGAACTTCGCGAGAAGGCCGCGGAACTGACGCAACCGGGCGAGGACGACGCGCCCGAGCCGGAAGGCTGGTCCAAGAGCCGTCACGATCCCAACAAGCTCATGGACCTGTTCAAGCCGCTTCGGCTGAAGAAGGACTTTGTGCTGCGGGCATATCTGCATCGCGAGGGAGGCAACGGGACCGGCGTGGTTTGGGCCATGCCTGCGGACGCCGAGTTTCCCGAGCCGAAGGACTGCCCCGCACTAGAGCAGCACATGCTGAAAGCGCCGAAGCCCTGGGATGCCCTGGACGACCCGATGCAGACGGTCGAGGGGGACGACTCCGAGTGGTCCTACCTGGCCGCCTCGCTTCTGCGGCGTGAATTGCGCGAGTTCGGCGCCCTGTGGCATGGGGTGAATTGGGGCGTACATACGATCCTCGACGCCGATCCCTGGAAGGCCGGCCCGCCGCCCGACGACGCCGACCCGCTCCAGCATCCTCATTCGCCGCAGCCGGAGTGGAGGTGGCACGAACCGCGGCCGGCGCATTGGGCCCCGCGCGTGGAGATGACGCCCGACCGCGTGACGGTCACCTTCCACACGTACTGCCCGCTCCACGAGGAATCTATCGTCCGGCACACGGACACCTACCGTCGCGGCCAATACCGCGCAAAGGTCGAGGAAGTGCGCATTGCCGACGCCCCCGGGGGTATCGCCTTCTGAGCCATGCGCTCTTGTCGATCGACTCTCCGGGTCGATCTTCCGTCTGGAAGGAGTACACTCCCGAATAGTTGGCTTGACAAGGAGAATGCGGACTTCAACCGGCAGCGGCCGACCGAGCTGGAACTCCTCGCCCGGAAAGGACGGAGGAGTCAACCACGTCCTGGAGCTTGCCGGTCCAGTCGGGGTACTACCGCCTGGGTTGTCCGGCGCATCGTCCGATCTGACCGAGGCATCTGAGCCAAACCAGTGGTGCCGCCAGCCGCAGCTCAATGTGACTGAGGGGAGCGCTGCCGTTCTCGTGCGGCTGTAAGCCGTCGCGAGCAACGGCTTGTTCGGAAGCCCACGCCCTGTGGAAGCTCAAGCAGATGCAGGTCCGCCTTCCAGTTCCTATGGTGGTGGCCATGTGACCTCGTACCACAGTGTTCGGTATCGCGGGCCAATCCCGATCTGGGAGGCGTTGTCACTAGTGGCTGTAAAGGGGACACCCTGACCGCGCTGGCCACGCTCGTCCAGCGGATAGAGTGTCGGCAGTGCCTCGGTGCGCGGAAGGCGCAGGCTGGCGGCAACCGGTGCAATCAGGCTCGGTGGCTTACCCCAGTTCGTCCCGACCGTGCTCTTGGTCAAGTCCGTCCAACCCATGTCCGTGTTCTCGGTGTAGCCGGTAGCGACCAGCAGCGCGCGACG
>JAVEUP010000336.1:0-4825 GCA_034005525.1 Thermoguttaceae bacterium
CAGCCCGGCCTCGGCGGCGCGGAACCGTTCGGGAACGGCGCCCAGCATGAGCGAGGTGTCGAGCACGTGGTCGTACAGCGAGAAGTCGTTGCTGGGGACATGTCCGATTCCGGCCTCGGCCTGCCACTGCCACGCCTGCTGCCGCAACTGCTTGCCCACGGCAAGCAGTTCGTCGGTCGAGCATTTTCCCGCCCAGAACTGCTCGAGCGCCCGCTTCAACTCCCGCCGAGGCCCGATCCTTGGGAATCCCAGGTTAGTGGCAACCACCATCGAAGCTTGCTCCTTGTCAACGGCTGTACGTTTCCGGTTGGTCCGACACGTGAAGTGTACCGGATGAGTCCAGGGGCTCCAAGGGACTGAGCCCGTTCACTTCACTCCCGGGCTCAGCAATTCGAGGGTCGCGGGAGAAATCGCGGACGGCGCGGCCGGCGGGTGGCTGTGGCGGTACAGGGCGGCGGCAAGGTCGTCTTCCTGGGCAATGGCTACGTTGATCAGCGAGTTGAAGGTCAGGCGCATGGCGTCCAACTGCCGCGGCGAGGGCAGGGCGCTGAGGGCCACGGTCAACGCTCCTCCCTCCTCGCGACGCAACGGCAAGACTGCCTTGCTCCGCAGCACGGCCCTCGGAACGATGCCCAGCAGATCCGCGGGGGCGTCGAAGTCGGCCAGGTCGACAAACTCCAAGTGGTGCCGCGCCGCCAAGGCCCGACTTGCTTTGATCGCACTGACGGGAGGCGAAATGTCCACCGATACGGCAAGGCCGCAGGGCGCGGCGTGCAGCCCAATGCGGGAATCCCGCTGGCCCGAACCGGGCGGCAACCGTAAACCGCCCGACGTGTCGGCCATGCTGCCCAGCCGCGCCAGAATTGGGTACAGCAACTGCAGCGGAAGGCCCTCCCGCCCGTAGAACGACTTCTGCACTCGGAACGCGGCCTCGATCCGGTCTTCCTGCGGCACGAGCACCAGGCGCGACGCGCGCGCGTGGACCGCCTCGGCGATCAGCAGATCGACCAGGTGTGTGACCGGCGGGCTGTCTGCGCTGAGCGATTCGTCCGCGGGGATCTGCGCAGTCAGCCGGCTGAGCCACGGTTGCGATTGCTCCGGAGCGGCGACGAACGCCGGGTCTTCGGTCAAGTGGGCGAGTTTCGCACTGAAGGAATCGAGCTGCTCGGCCACCAGGTTCAGCAGCGCACCATTCGACTGGACCGTGGGAAAGGCCCGGACGGCAAACGCATAAAGAAAGTTCAGCCATGCATCCTGCATGTTGCCCAGGTCGAGCATCGCGCGGCGTCCTTCCCGAAACGCACAACCGGCAAGATACAGTGCGTAGCTCATCGCCACGCCGCGGGCCGGACGGTTGGCTGCCAGGAAGCGCTCCAGACGGATGATGACCGACTCCCGCAATGCCCAAATGCGATTCTCGATGTATTTGCCGGCGTCGGGCGGCAACTGCTCCATGAGGTGCGACTGTGGGAAGACCACGTCGAGTTCACCCGTCTCCGGGTTCCGCTGGCATAATCTGGCGCCTGCGCGAATGTGCTCGAACAGCTTGATGGTCTTGTCGGTGTAGAGAGTATGGAGATAGCCGAACACGGCCTTTGCGGCCAATTTGCCTGAGGGCGTCGGTTTCGCACGACCCACGGGAGCCGCCTCGCCGGCGGCATGCAACGTTTCGGGCGACTGGGCCAGTTCCCACAGGATGACATCGGCCGTTTCCGAGTCGGTCGGTCCGTAATGGCGGTCAATCGCAGCCAGCAATGCGCCCGCAGGCGCCAGAGCGACGTTGATCGACCGGTTGGTGAGGAACCGCAACTGCTCCAACAGATCGGGCTCGGGCAGATCACTGACGGCGACCGTCAGAACGTGCCCGTCCAGCGCCACGGGCAAACATCGCCGATGGCGCACGACTGCCTCGGGCAGCAGGGAGACCACCGACGGCGGAACTGCCTGCGCATCGAGGCTCAAGAACGGATAGCCCAGCCGCCGTGCCTTGCTCTGCCAGTACTCCGGGCCCGCCGTCTCGCCTCCAACTTCGATCAGCGCCAGCAGTCCGAACTGCGAAGGCTTGAACACCGCCCGCAGGGCAAGCTCCTTTTCGCCGATGTGAACCCGGATAAGCCCCGAAAGGTTCGTCATCGCCATCAGCCGGACGAGGATCGGATAATGCATTTCGCGGGGCGCGTCTTCGCGCGTATAGACGGCGTCCTGGATACGGTACGCCACCTTCAGGCGGTTGCGGACGGGAAGGACGAGCACTCGCGACGCGGTCAGGTGAAGCGCTTCGCCGATGATCTCCTGCACCATGCGGACGATGGCCGGGCTGCCGGGGTCGAGCATTTGCCTTTCGGCGGCAGGTGTATCGTTGGGCAATTCGACGAACTCGATTTGCTCCGCTGCCGATTCGACCGGCATCGCCACGCGCCGGACCTCGGTGGAACCGTAGTATTGCTCGATGGCGTCCCGAATGGCGTCGTGCGGCGCCGTGACGACTTCAATCGGATGATTCAGGGCGAACCGCAACCGCTCGAGGGTTTCCGGCGAAGGGCGCTCACTCATCACGATGGTGAGGCGTTCCCCGTCGAAGGTCAGCGGCAGGATGTGCTCCCGCCGTGCGACCGATTCCGGCACCCGGCTCAGCGCCGCCGGAAGGACCTCTGTGGTCGTCAGATCGACGAACTTCTGGCCCACCATGAGAACCTCCCTTCCTGCCCCGCAGTCCGGCCCGTCCTCAGGCGCCCAATCCCGGCCGCCTTAGCCCAAGTTCCCGGGGCGAATTACGGCTGTCTCCACGGCCGACGGTGATCGCTACCGGTTATTCTCGCCGGTTTGTCCGGGCCATGCAAGGGGTTTGGCCGGGTTTTTGGGGAAATTCGACACGACACGTTGGGGCTGGGCAACGTCCGTGCTACCATAGGAGGGTTGCATCGAAGTACTTCCCGCCATTTTCGCGCCCCAGTCGCAGCCCACCAAGCGTTGCGGCTTCCTGAGGAGTTTTCACCATGCGGCGACACGTCGTTTCATGCCTCTTAGTGATGGCAGCGATCCACCAGCAAGCCCCGTTGGGCAGTTCCCCCGTATCGCCAGCGCAAGCGCACGGCCAAAACGCAGGCGGTGAATCCGAAATACAATCGGCGCGGCAGTGGCGATTGTCGGGCTACGGCTACCGGCCGGGGGAGCAGGAGTTCCGATGCCGGGCGCTCTGGGGCGGCAGTATCTTCGCGCCCAACTGCGGGCCGTGGAACCTCGGGATGGAACCGACGGCCGATCCGGAGGTCCAGTGGCGCCGCACGATCGACTGGTGTGCCGCGTTGGGTATCGACACGCTCATCGCCGGCGCTTCGTGGGGCAACATGCGTGAATTGCTCCTTTTCGAAAAGCATCCTGCGGCACGAACCCTGCCGGAAGACAGAACGCTGGCCAACCGGCGGCACGTCAACGCCATCCTCGCCTACGCGCGCCAAAAGGGAGTGCGTATGCTGTTCCACTCCTACAACTTCCACGCGCCCCGCATGTGGCTAGACGCCCACCCGGATGTGCGCCGCAAGCAGGACCGGTATATCGGCGTGAGCCTGGCGCGGAGCGGCTATGCCGACAACCTTTGCTGGCGGGACGATACCTACCGGCGGTTCCTCATCGATTGCTGGGAGGAACTGTTCAGCGTATGCCCGGACCTCGGCGGGCTGATCATCACCGTAGGCGAGGCCAACAAGTGCGACCACTGCCTGCCTGAGATGGACGCCGTCGCCAAGGAGTTCCTCGACGTGTTCGCCGAGGTGACGCGCCGCCACGACAGGGCGGGTTGGGTACGCACGTGGCACTTCCGCAAGTTCCCCACGCAGCATCCCGACGCTATGCCGGCGCCTATCCTCAACGTGCATACTCACCCGGAACGCTACGTGCCGGACGATCTGGTGTACGTGATGAAGTACAGTCACACCGACTGTGTTGACGTCGAGCCCGACCCCGGCATTGTCGAGGCGTGGAAGGCGGAAGGGAAGACGCTGCTGCTTCACTTGAGCATGTACGGTGAGAACACGCCAGGCCGCCATCGGTGGGCCAGCCCCCGACTGCAAAGCAAGCTGGTCGAGCGAGCCCGCCGCTCGGGGGCCGACGGCATCGTGATCGGCTCGCAGAACACCGGCAGCGAGAACTGTAAGGACGCGCCCTACTGGATGAATCCCCTGGCGCTGATCTACTACGCAGGCCATTGCGTGCCGTACGACCCCGGCATGTGGCACGATTATCTTGACGCAATCTACACAGGGTCGGGAAAAGACTCCTTCTCCGCCGCCTTGCTCTCGGTCTTCGACCGCTGGGCGGAGGCGGCGCTGTCGACGCCGCGCGTCTATGGCCAGTCGCAGGAGGGATTCACCTTCGGCTGGGGTTATGCCAGCGCCCGCATCGGCACGCCCGAGTGGGACCCGCCCTACTGGTGGCAAGAGGACTTGCTGGGCGCCTGCGAGTTCCTGGAACATATGAAGGCGGCCGGCTACGATCCCAAGGCCGTCAACGATCTGGCGGCTGGACGTACGCTGTTCAGCGATTACGCGGTCGAGCAGTTTCGGACCATCAACGCCGCCTTTGCCGACCTGGAAACGCTGTTGACGGCCGACCTCGACCCCGGCACCCGCGAGGAACTTGCGGCGATTCGCGACGACCTGGCCTTCTGGCGACTCTTCCAATTCCAAACCGCATGGCTCTTGCACCAACGGAAGCTGACGATGGCACTGGACGCGGAAACGGGTTCGGGGGTCCCTTCTCGGAACGGCCCGGAGGGTGCTTCGCAGAGAAGACTCTCGACCACGACGCCTGACGTGACGACAAGGCT
>JAVEUP010000149.1:0-20758 GCA_034005525.1 Thermoguttaceae bacterium
CGCCTCGTGAAGGATTTGCATGATAATGTGCGCCGGCAGGACTGCACTGGAGGCCGGCTTCCACACCACGGTATTACCCATCAAGGCCGGCGCGGTGGGCAGGTTGCCGGCAATCGACGTGAAGTTGAACGGCGTGATGGCAAACACGAAGCCATCCAGCGGGCGGTGCTCCATGTAGTTCATCACGCCGGGGGCTGAAAGCGGCTGGTCCTTGTACACCTCCTGCATGAAGTGCGGATTGAACCGCCAGAAGTCGATCAGTTCGCACGCCGAGTCGATTTCCGCCTGGTGCGGCGTCTTGCTCATGTTCAGCATGGTGGCCGCGTTCAGCGCCATACGGTACTTGCCGGCCAGAAGCTCGGCGGCCTTCAGGAACACGATGGCACGCGAGTCCCACGGCATGCGGCCCCACATTTCGCGAGCCGCGTTCGCCGCACCAATGGCCTTTTCCACGTACAGCGCGTTTCCCTGGTGATATCGCCCCAGTACGTGCCCGTGGTTGTGCGGGCACACCATGTCGGCAAGCGTGCCGTCGCGGACCTCCTCGCCGCCGATGACCATGGGCACCTCGACCTGCCCGCCCAGCATTTCGTTGAGCCTTGCCTTGATGGCCGCCCGCTCTGCACTGCCCGGCGCATAGCCGAGTACGGGTTCGTTTTGTGGTTGCGGAACCTTGAAAACTCCGTTGAACATGGTGGTCTCCCGCTTGAAATGAAAGATACGTGAGCGATCTGGAACTTATTGTGCCCCAGCCATGCGCAACGGTCAACCCAACAGGTAAACGGCAGGCGAAATGGCTGCAGTCCGGCCCGTCACGGCGAACCAAGACTCGCTAACGTATCGCCAGAGTGCTTCCAGCGGTACAGAACAGCAACTTGCTGAGGTACGTGAAGCAGACTTCCCGCCTATCATGATGGCTCGCGGCAGGACAGAGGCATGCCCCACGACAACGGCACAGGGATTTCGCAGCCTTGCGCAACGCTTGTCTTTCCAAGTACACTCGCGCCCTGTCAATCCACGTTATCGTGCAGTTCTCCCAGCAACCGAACCGCGGCTGTGACCAGCATCTCGCCGGCACCTTCGGCATACCGTGTGCTCACGACTTCATACTGCCCCTCGGAGAAGGCGGAGCGGTGCGGAATGTACGACGACCGGCCGTTGGATAGTTCAACAACAAGGGTCTGCCGGAATGGCGACGCGGCCTTGATGCTCCTCCCAAGCTCGACGAACACCTCGCCCGGCAACGCAACCCAGGCAATGTCGCGGCCGAGCGTGAACACCTGCACGTCCACGTCGAACGGCTTGCCCTGCTGAGCCACAATGTCGAGAATCCGGTAGGCCTTGACCTGCTCCAGGAACGGCGTATTCGCGCCGTGGCGGGCGTCGATCTCGCGGGCCTTTTGGAGTTCCTCCTCGGTGTGCGTCGCCGGCGGCAAGTGAACGACTTCTCTGCGCACGCCCAAGGCGGCGCCCTCGACCGGCTTCAGATTGACATACGCCTTGAGTACGTCGGCCGTGAGAATCGTACCCAACCGCTTGGCTGCCGCGGGGCTGCTCTGCGGCGCGGCCCAATTGACGTTGATGTGGTTGATGTTTCCGCAGGCGCCGTTGCCGAACATCGTCACCATCTCGGGTCCCTTGTACTCGGCCAGCAGGCGGTAGAGCGTTGCGGGGAAGTCGGCCGAAATCATCGTGCCGCCGGTGGTGTCCAGGTGCAGGGCAAAGTTCACGTAAGTCAGAAGCGGCGTCTTGTCGGTCGTCACGGCGGGACGGCTTCCATCGGCCGCCATCTGCTCGACCGGCCCCGCCGATCCCCGGCCGACCGTTTCGGCATAGACGACGTTCACCTGGGGGTCAATTACCCCGATGGGCCGGATGGTATTCGGGTTCTTCACGCCAGGGTTCCAGCCCACGGTCCCGTCCTTCATCCAAAACCGTCGGATGAAGGACAACTGCGTCTGGTTCTCACTGGCGTAGGACACCCGCGCCGGCGTCCGGCGCTTATCGGCTTGCTCGACCGCCTCGGCAATCCACTTCGGCAGTTGCGCCGCGTAGTCCTTG
This sequence comes from Thermoguttaceae bacterium, assembly GCA_034005525.1. Taxonomy (GTDB): domain Bacteria; phylum Planctomycetota; class Planctomycetia; order Pirellulales; family Thermoguttaceae; genus PWXP01. The sequence goes on from JAVEUP010000149.1 coordinate 2,062, forward strand.
CTGAGTTGACTGCCCCCGGTCGCAGCCTCGTCGCGCGACGAGGCGCCGATAACCACCGGCGCGGTGTGCGTGTGCGTTACCGAGATCATCATGCTGTCGGCCGGGATGCCCGTCTTCTCCTCCACGAGCCGCCGGGCTTCGAGCGCGATCGACCGCGGAAGCCCGATCAGGTCGCACACAACCATCGCTGCCTTGGTCTTGCCGTCGTCAAGAACCGCCGCCTTGGCGTAAATGTCGTCCAAGACGCCTTCGCTGTCGCGGCGGCTGTAGTAGCCAGCCATCGGAATCCCGGCGGGCGGAGTGATCTTGACTACGGCGGTACCCACTCGAATCTCATCGGCTGCCGCGGGCGCGATGCCTTCCGGCGCCAGCGCCAGGCAACCACTGAAAACGGCAACCAGCAGGGAAGATACGACGGCTCGACGGGACAGGGCGACCATGACGGGTTCATCCTTTCATGCATGAATGGGTGCACAACCGTTCGCGGCCCTCGCAAACGCTCCAAGGAATTCACCCGAACGGCATATTCAGTGTAGCACGTTGACGTCACTCTTGCCAATGGCCCGATCTTCCAGAGTTGCGGCAAGAGTCCTCGGCAACGCCAATTCCTTGCCGAACCTGGGGTTGTTTTGGATGGCAAGCTTGGGGTTGGGGCAGAAACAGGGGCCTGACAGCCCCCGCTCGCCTGTCGGTTTGCAGCGTTTGGGGCTTGTTGCCCCTCATGTTGCAGCGGCAACGGCGCTGCGTTAAACTGGCAACTTCCATCGTCAACGTCCCACCTTACTTTCCCACCGATTCAGGAATGCGCCATGAACGATCGAACACAACGGTTCTCCTGCGGCATGAGTCTTGCCGCCATCCTCCTCGTCATCGGCGCCGTCGCAGGCTCCGAAACCCCGCGAAATGAGCAGGCCATCCGCGAGGTCCTCGACGGCAGTCGCAAGGTAGCCCACGCCGCTTGGTGGGGCTACGATGCCGAGGAGGCGACCGGCGCGCTCCAGGCTGCAATCGACTCCGGCGCGGAAAAGGTGGTCATCGAGAAGATGCCCGGTCCGTGGATCGTCGACCGGATCAATCTGGCCGATAACCAGGAACTGCTCTTCGAACCCGGCGTCGTGGTCGAGGCCAAGAGGGGCGCGTTCCGCGGCAAGGCCGATGCCCTCTTCGCCGCGTGGAACAAGAGCAACATCAAGCTGACCGGCAACGGGGCAACGCTCCGCATGCATCGCGCCGACTACGACGGCCCGGAGTACGAAAAGGCCGAATGGCGCCACGTGCTGAGCTTCCGCGGCTGCAACGACGTCACGGTCCTGGGCCTGACGCTGACCGAATCGGGCGGCGATGGCATCTACCTGGGTGCGGGCCGCAATCGGGAAACCAACCGGAACGTCACCATCCGCGACGTCGTCTGCGATCGGAACTACCGGCAGGGTATCAGCGTGATCACGGCCGAGAATCTGCTCATCGAGGACTGCGTGCTCAAGAATACCGCAGGCACGGCGCCGGCGGCCGGCATCGACTTCGAGCCGAACCACGCCTCCGAGCGGCTGATCAACTGTGTCATGCGCAACTGCCGGATCGAAGACAACCAGGGCCTTGGAATCCACCTGTACCTTCGGCCGCTGGACGGCACGTCGGAACCTGCTTCCATTCGCATCGAGAACTGCGTCACGGCCGGCACGAACGCCACTTCGGCAAGCGTGATCACAAGTTGCGGGCCGGAGGGACCGGTCCAAGGACTGATCGAGTTCGTCAACTGCCGTTTTGAGGACGAAGGGCGGGCAGGCATTCGCATCGGCTCGAAGCCGCCCAGCGGACTTCGGCTAAGGTTTGTCGATTGCACTCTGGCCGATCCAGCCGACGAGCCGGCTGTTTCCGCCCCGATTCGCTTCAGCACGCGCCACGGCGATTTGGAGCCCACCGGCGGTGTGAAGTTCGTCAACCTGACAGTCCGTGAGCAGGTGGACCGGCCGCTCATGGCGTTCAGCGACGTGATTGGGGTAAATCTACTGGATATTTCCGGCACAATTGCGATTGAGCGTGACGGCCAGCGGGCCGCGTACAAGCTCGACCGGGAGGTTCTCGACCAGTGGGTGCCGTTCGACAGGCTGCTGGAAATCCCTCCGATTGCACTGGAAGACCTGCAACTGGCGCCGGCTGCCGCTGAACTGTTGCCGACGGACACAAGACTGCCGCACCACCGCGTACGCGGACATGCCACCTATCTTCTCCATGCCGCCGCGGGAGAAACGGTCCGGCTGCGTTTACGGCATCAGGCAGTAGGGAATCACCCGGGCAAAGCCATGCCCGTTCGCGCGGTCAGCCCGTCGGGCAGGGAGTTTCAGCAAGCCGCCGTCGCGCTGGGCGAAGAGGCCGAATACACGTTCACCGCCGACGCCACCGGCACGTTCACCGTGCGCAGCGAAGCGGGCCGGCATACCGTGCAGGTTGTTTCCGCAAGCCATCCAGTGTGCATTGCAGGCAGCGAGGGGCGCATTCACCTGCTCGGCACCACCGGCGACTTCTACTTCTGGGTGCCGGGCGAAGTCCGCCAGTTCGGCCTGCGCTTCCAGGGCGAGGGCGACGGTGAGCGGCTTTCGGCCACCGTCTTCGACGCCGCCGGCGCCGTCCGCTGGGAGCAGGCCGACATCGGCTTCCCCGAATCGTTCATTGCCGAGCGCGAGCCCGCCGCGAAAGGCGAAGTATGGCATGTGCGGATCGCCCGGCCCGGTAAAGGCGTCCTGGAAGACTGCCACCTGGTTTTGCGTGGAGTCCCCGCCGTGCTCGGATTCAACCCCGGCGGCCTGCTCCGGCCGGCGCAATAGAAACACTCCGGGAGCGTAACCGTTCACAGGGGACTGTTCCAATCTTCGCGGCACAAAGGGCGATTTGTCCAATCGGCCAACCGGTTCGCCGCGAAAATGGGACTGTCCCCTTCGCGTGAAGCAGGGAAGACTGCCCGCGCCGCTACCCCGTGAACGGTTACCCGGGAGCCCATCCCGGTTCCCGGAAAGCCGATCAGTGGGCGATGACGGGCTCGAACCGCCGACCCCCTCGGTGTAAACGAGGTTTCTTCCAGGGCCTTTTCAGCCCTAAGGCTTGTGATATTCGTAACTTAGCACCTTTCGCAAAGCGTTGCAAGGGGTTGCGAAGAAACCCCAAGAAACACGGGGAAAAGGGGTCGTTTTGGGTCAAAAGGGGTCGAAAGGGGTCGTGTATTTTCAATGGGAAAACCCGCGAGGGAATCGCCGGTTCGTTTCGCCCCTCCACGGAGTGGAAAGGTGTCGAAAGGGGTCGTAACTGACAGCCCCGGGCGTCGAAAATACGGCGCCGGGTAAAGGGGCGCTGCCGGGGGGAATCGGAGAGAAAGGTGCCCCCGCCGGCGCGGCGGTCTCGACTGCCGGAGCGCAAGAGGCAGGCGTACGCGACGGTCGGGGGCATGATGTTGACTCCGGCATGTGACCCGCGCAGTGTCGCACGGGCCGGGGTGGTTGTCCAGGGGCCGGCAGCACGGCGTTTCGGTTCGCGGCTCATAGGCCGGCCGGCCGCATGGCCGACAAGCGGTAGAAATAGACGGCCCCTTCGAGCCAGTCGCCGGCGCGGAGCCTGGCGGTCACTTCGCGAGAGTCGCGTCCTGTGCTGGCGGCGATCTGTGCGGCGGCCTGGTCAATCGGTAGGCTGTCGTGCAGTCGGCCTTCTCGGCGCTCGTAGCGGTCGATTCTCGTCGTCATGGCGTTTCCCTCCGTTCCTGGTCGGGCTTGGTCGCGTCCGGCAGTGATTCCGGCGCCGGCATCGACGGGGAAACACCTGGCTGCGCCGCGGAATCAGCCGGCCCTCGAGGCTTTCCGTTCCCGTTCTCGGCGGGGTTGCCTTCGAACGCTTCCGGTTGCGGCAATGCATCCAAGGCGCGGGCGACGATGCCGGGGCCTTGCACGTAATGCTCTCGGGTTACGGTGTCCATCGTGTGCCCCAGGGCGAACTGGGCGGCCTTCGGCTCTTTGCGCCACAGCCGCGTGGCAAGCGTGCGCCGGATGGTATGCAGCCCAAAATGATCGGCTCGGGGAATGCCGGCGTCGTATTGCAGCCGATGAAACATGGTGTTGAAGTGGGTCATGTCGTAAGGCCACGGGAACACAAGGTCTCGATCGGTGCGGATCGCGTTCAGGTGTGCGATGACGATCGGCGGAAGGTGGACGATTTGCCCCCGGGCCGATTTCATCGCCTCCGGTGGAACCACGAACCGTTGCCTTTCCACGGGACGCATCCATTCCCATTCGAGCGCAAACAGCGTCCGGCGCCGGAGCCCCGTATTCCAGACGGTCACCAGAAGGGCACGCCACCAAGCGGCCGGCTCGACGCCCGGGATTTCCGGAACGGCCAGCATATCGGCCTTCCGGTACACGGCGCTGATGTGCTGATCGGAAACGATTTGGGGCACCCGGCGGGGTTCACGCGGCAACCGAACCCAGGGCACGCGGGGAATGCACTCCGCGGCGTCGAAGTTCCGGAAGCCGGCAGGACCGGCCTTCCGCAGGAGCCTTTGTACGTAGGTCAGCTTGTTCCGCACCGTGGTTGGGCTGGCTTTCGTTCCGGGGGTTTGCCCGCGGGCCTCCATGCAGAAGTCGCGGTAGCGTCGGAGCAAGGCGTTGTCGATTTTGGCCAGGGGCGGGTTGCCCGTCACGAGCTTCCACCGCTGTAGCGCCCGCTCGAATTGGTCCTTGTACGCGGCAGAAGCATCCGGGACCATGCACTCCTTCACGTACCAAGTATGGTAAAAGTCGATCAGGGTCCTCTCGCCGGTGGCCTCGAAGAGTTCTCGGCCGTTGTCGCTACACCATTTTTCAGCCCGGGCGGCCATGGCGAGGTACCGGTCCGGATCGTCGAAAATGGCGTCTGTGCCGGCTTGGGCTTGCACCAATTCGACGACGAAGGCATCGGCCTCTTGCTGTGCCCGGCGCCACAATTCCGGATGTCTTTGGCGATGATCGGCCACGGCACTCGGCTTCACGTCGAGCTTTTCGGCAACCTCCGAGAGCGACAGGCCGCGCGCAAATAGCTGGGTGGCTTGGATTATCCTGGCACGTACCTTGGGCGTCACACTCGATCGAAGTGGGTATCTGACTCTCTTGGAGCGTTCGCTCGGGTTGCGTGATCGGAAGTTCTGGATAGTTCCAATCTTCCTTCCTTGGGCGCGGGCGGCGGAGATCGCGGCCGTCCATGCTTGTGGGTATTGCCGGCGGTACTCGCAAAGTTTCAGACGCGGCACATTCAGGACGTGGGCTGCGCGGTAGGTACTGCCGCCCCGGGCGATGATCGCCGCGGCCTGGCGGATGACCTCCTGCACGTCTTCGGGAATTGGGGGCTGGTTGTTCACGCGACACCCCCTTTCCCCTCGATGCACAGCAATTCATGGCGGGCCTGGTCGAGATCGCCCTCGGCGAACCATCGGACGTAGACCGTGTTCGTGTCGTTGTGGCGGATCGACACTCGCAGGGCCGGCGGGCTTTCAGGTAGATCGTCGCCGGTCGATTCGCACCAGTCGCGATAGGCAACCAGTTCGATCCATTGGTAAGCTCGGGATACTTCGACGTTGTTGTGCAGGACCTCCTTCGGCGTTTGGGGAGAGAAATACTCCCGGCGGGTGTTGCGCACGTCGTCGTCGATGACGACCCGCGTGTTGGCGATGCAACGGGTGGATGCGGACATGTTGGACCCCTTCAAGAAAGGGCATCGGGCCAGGTACTCATTGATGAGGCGGTTCGGAAACCGCCTTGCCGGCCTTGGTCCCCGCCTTCGCGGATCGCGCCTTGAACACGGCAATAAGCACCTGGCCCGATGGCCTGTAGTGAGCATGAACATAGCTCAGAACTCCGAATTTGGTTTCATCACCCGTATTATTTGCGATCCTTCGCGAACCGTCAACCCCAGTGGCCGGCAGCCCGGCCGCTAATCGAACCCCCCGCCGGAGAGAGGCACCCGGGCGGGCGGGGGCCGGAAGCAGATCCAGGTGGCACGGCGCGATTCGGCCAGGAGGCACCCGGGCGGGCGGGGGCCGGAAAATCGTTGGTAATTTTGCCTTCGATTTTGACGGGAGGCACCCGGGCGGGCGGGGGCCGGAAGGCACGATATTGGCTCAAAGTGAACCAATATCCGAGGCACCCGGGCGGGCGCGGGCCGGCGGCAGATGGATCAAATTGAACCATCTGCAACCGCGAGGCGCCCGGGCACGGCCATGCCCGTGCGTCTCTCCCGTTTTGGCAATTTTGCCGAAACGGGCGGGCCGGCGGCCCGCACCGGCAAGCAAGTGTCATTTTGAACCTTGCTTGCCCCACCGAGGCACCCGGGCCGGCGGCTTCCAGGAAGTGCCGCGGAATGCTGCGTCACAGGCCCCCGTCGCCACATTCGGCGGCAATGGGCACGGTGTCGCCTGAGAAAGCCCCTCGCCAGGTAGGCCACGGTTCAGAATCGCGCAGGACGGCCCCTGTTGCGTTGGCGGGTCCGGGGTGTCGAGACACGTGCCAGCCGGCCGAAACGCACGGGCGGGCCGGCGGGAAGGCGGCAGTTACGGCTTGTCGTGATCGAGCCAGACTCTGGCCCCGGACTGGATCAATTCCCGGATTCGGCAGGCGCGGCAGGGTACGATTGTCAGCGGGGCATCGCAGATCGGGCAGCGCGTCGGACCGGTTACGTACCGCTCGCCTTTTCGTAGGTTCAATATGGCGCCGAAGTGGGGCCGCTCGAGCGCGCGGCGGATGTCTTTCTGCCGCATGCCCAGTTCGTCGGCAACTTCAGCCAGGGAGTGACCGGCGGCGAACATCCGCCGGATGCGTCCAAGGTCGGATGGGTCGATCGGCTCTCCGGGCGCGTTCGCACGCGCGTGCTTTCTCGGGGGCGGCTCGGGGCCGGCCGGATCGTGGTTGCGTACGATCGCCTCAGTAACGAAGTGGGTCAGCCGATGGCGGGCGGCGATGGCGTCGATGGGTTGGCCGGAGGCGGCCTCTTCGGCGACCTCTCGGCAAAGGGCTTTCGTAATCGGCGGCCTCTTCATTCGCCGCATTATCGCGATGTGCGGCGTTCAGCCAAAGCCGGATCGCCGGCGGGCTGGGATCCTGCCGCCTTTTTCCACGGCACCCGCGGGCGGGCCAGGGCACACCGCGGTATTCGGCGTCATTGCCGACGGTACGGAAAACCGGCCGGGCGCCGCCCAAGTCAATGGCGCCCGACCGGGAAAGCGGCCTAGCGGCGGCTCCTTCCCCGGGGAACCGTAGGCCGGATTGATCAGAATGCCAGGGCCGGCACGTCGAGGTTGCCGATCAACTCGGCGTGAGGAATACGCACCTCGACCGTGCGTGTTTCGGATTTCTCCCCGTCATTCACCTGGAGGCTGTATCTCTCCGAAATGGCGCCTTCCTTCAGCCGGGCCATGGATGCATCGCGTACGGCCGCGTATTCCGGGGCGCTCGCGTAGAGGCGCCGCAACGGGGAAGTCAGGGCGGTCTTCTGGCGGATCGTTCGCAGCGCGTGGTCTCGGGCCTTCTGTGCAAGGTAAACGGCCGCCTCGGTCTTGAAATGCTCGCGCAGGGCGTCGGACGCATCGGTTCGAATCAGCGGCTTCAGGAGCCTTTGACGGAGGGCGGCCGCCGGGGCTTTCAGGTCGACGCGGGATTCGCCGGCCCGGGCCCGGCGGGCAAACTCCGCGGAAGTGGCATACTCCGCGATCGCTTGTTTCGCCGCGCCGGTGAACCGGTCGATGAAATACGAACTCAGCGGCGAAAACCAGTGTTGCCGGGGGTCCAGGCCGGGAGGCAGGGCAAGCTCGCCCGCGCGCGTCTTCACGAATGAAGTGAGGTCTGCGTCGGTAACTCGGATTTGGCCGTTGGGCAGGGCGGGGGCGGCCAGACGGCCGCGGGCAACGGCACGTTGAACGGCCATGGGATGCACGCCGAGAAGTTCGCCGGCTTGTTCAGGGGTATAGAAGCTGGTCATCGCGTGGTCTTCGTGGGGTGGGGAGGGAAAACGGAAAGGAGGGTCACCCGTGGACGGCCGCGGCCCGGAGCCCGTCGATTTGCTCGCGAAGGTGCTTCGCTGCGGCCGTGTTTTCGTGCAGGAACTGGTCTAGCTGGCGGGCGGCTTCGTGGGCCAGGTTGAACCCGGCGCGGGCCGCTGCTACCGCGGGATGGCTTTTGATCCAACCAGGCATCAACATGCACGGGTCGGGGGTATTGATTTGGTGTTCGTGGTATCCGAGGTCGAGCAGCTTCCGGTGAATATCGGCCTCGTTTTCCTCGATCGCCACGCGGGCCGCATCGACGGCGGCGGCAACGGCCCCGCACAGGATGGTTTCGGCGAAGTCGGCGATTTTCGCCCGCAGTCGCGCTTCGTCGCAAAGCAGGTCGTATCGGCGGGAAGTGCCGTTTGCTTGAAGGCTGAACCAGTCGTCAACGTCGGGCAGCGTGTCCGGTTCGCTTACGGCCGGATCGGCTTCGAGCAATTTGCTGAGTTGCTCGTCGAACCGCTGGCGTTCCTCCAAGAGGCCGGTCATTTGGGCGTTCATCGCGTCCAGGGCCGTTTGAACCTTCTTGTGAATCAGGCCGGCTGGTAGGTTCAGGGGGTGGAGTCGTGTCCAATTCATGGGGGGGGCGTCGGGGTAGGGGACGTTTCGGGCCGTCCGGTTTCAGTTCGTGCAGGTTAAGGGAAAGAAAGTCAGTCTAGGAACACGCTATTTTCCGGCGGGGGCTTCCTTCAGAAAGTCAGGAAGGACCCGCGGGCATGTCAACGGCAGTGAGTAGGTAAGTTAGGTAAACACCGGGGCCGCTATTTGGTCGGGTCAGTCCGCCATGGCCACGCCGCGCAGGAAAGTCCGCTCGATGCTGGTCAGCTTTTCGAGTTGCTGCTTGGCCACGTCCAACATTTGGGCACCCTCTCCCCGCCCCATCGCTTGGGCGGCCGCGGCGGAAAAGGTCCCCTGGATCGAGGCGGCGCGTTTACCGAAGTCCATCGGGTCCCAGGCATCGAAGGCGGGCACGGTGGGCCCGGCGGCGGCGCTGGCTTCCGCGGCAGTGCGGGCCTCGCGTGCTTTTGCCAAGGCCTCTTCCCATTGTTTCTGGGCGTCTGCGAGTTTGCTGGCGGCCGCGCCTACTTCGCGGTCCCGAGTGGCAGCCCGCTCCTCCCGAACGGCGCGCGGTACGGAACTCGGCGGTTTCCACTCGCCCCGCTGGTAGGCTGCAATCGTTTCCCGTCCAGCTTGGCGCGTCAGTTCGGCGTCCACCCCGGCGGCGTAGGCAAACACGGTTGCAAACCCCTCCGTCGCCTTCGTCTGCACCCAGTTCCACGCCGTTTTGAACCATTCCATGAATGTGGTAAACGTCGATTTCAGACCGCTTACAAACGCGCCCCACGTTGTATTCATGTCGGCGGTTGTGCCGGTCCAAAGGCCGGATAGCTCGCTGAACGTGTCCGAGAGGAAATACCGGACTTCATCCCAAACGGACATTATCCGATGCTTCACTTCGGCCCACGTTTCAGTGATTTTCTGCGTGTACTTGTACCAAACGACCATCGCAGCCGACCATCCGACCTCGAAGGCCAAGCCCATATCGCCGGCGGCCATGGCGTCGGCAATTCCCTGGAACGTCTCCGTCGCATGGCCGCGGAGCCATTGAAATTGGGCGCCGAGCCATTGGAGAGCTTTTCCGGCCACGTTGCCCACGCGGTCGAAGTTCGCCGCGAGTGCAACCAAGCCGGCAATTAGGACGCCGACAGGGCTCGTAATCGCGAGTGCGACCAGCTTGATGCCCAACAGGGCGGTCTTCGCGATCGTGGTAGCCCCTGCGAGGGCCAGCATGGTCATTTTCGTTACGCTGGTCATGGCTGCGAGGCCACCGAGAACGGTCTTCGTGAAGAGGACGGTTGCGCTTAGGCCGATGTGGGCGGTCTTCGCGATCGTGGTTGCAGCGGCATAGGCCAAGGTCCCGACTTTCGCGGCGAGCGTGGTCACAAAGAGGGCGCCCGTCGCGACCTTCGCCACACCAATCGCTGTGGCCAGTGTGGCGGCGGCCTTTCCGACAACGGTCATCGCCACGCCAAGGCCGATCAGGGCCCCGCCGGCGGCCACGGCGGTTGCTGCGCCGGCAGCGGTCAATTGGACGATATGGCCGTTTTGGCGAATCCACTCGGCGGCCGGCGCGATCATGGCGGCCAGGCGGTTTGTCAGGTCGGTCAGGGCCGGGGCCAGGGCACCGCCGATGGAGGTCCAGAGCCGGCCGGCCACGGACTGTATCCGCATCATGGCGTCGGTCAGTTCTTCCGCGGCGTGGCTGTCGGTGCCGTTCCAGACCAAGCCCAATTCCTGGGCCCGCTGCATGGCGGCATCGAGGCCGGCGGCTCCGTCGTGGAGCATCGGCAGCAAGGCGGTGCCAGCGCGGCCGAACAGGGTTTGGGCGAGAGCCGCCTTTGCGGTATTGTTTTGGACCGTCGCGAGGGCGGTGGCCGTTTCGCGAAAAAGTTCTTCCGTACTCTTCAGGTTTCCGTTGGCATCGCGAGTTTCGACGCCAAGCGTTGCGAATGCGTCCGCAGCGGCTTTCGAGCCGTTGGCGGCATCGTACGCCGACCGCTGGAGCCTTCGCACGCCCGTTTCCATGGCGGACAGATCCGTGCCACCTTCTTGCGCCGCGTAGCCTAGAGCCGAGACGAATTCCGTCGACGCCCCAATCCGTTTGCTCATCTTCGCGATCTCGTCGCCGGTTTTCGCGAACGATCGCGCCGAGCCGAGCAACGTCGCCAGCACCGCGGTACCGGCCGCGGCGAGCCGGGCCCCGTAGGCCCGCATCTTCTGGCCCCAGGCGTCGAGCATTTTGCCGGATTGCTTCAGGGCCCGGCTTAGTGGGTTGTTATCGCCGTAGATTTCGACGTAGGCTTTTCCGGCCCGGATGCCTTTGGCTGCACTCATGAGTAGGATGGGGGGCGGGGAGGGGAGGAGGGAGGAGTTGACCGCGCTGTCGGAGTCGGGCGGTGATTGCGTCGACCTGGTCTTGGTCGTAATGGTCCAAGTCGTTTATCGTGACTCGCGGCGCGATTCCCAGGGCGTCAATCGTGGCCCGGATGGCCATTGGGGATGCTTGGAACAGTTCGGCCATGCGGCCGGGAGTGAAGAGTCGCTCGGTCATTCCGGGCATTCTAGCGAACGGCCTTTTCTCGTTTTCCAATTTTTGGAAGATTATTCCAGAACGATCCGGAGCCGGAGATCGCACACCGAGCACCTCGCGTGCCTAGTCACGCTCCCGTCGTCGCATCGCGTGGAGCGGTAGGTCCGGAGCCGATCGGAGCCGCACTCGGGGCAGCGTGGCCGGCGGCAAAACAGGTACCGCGGCCCCGCCTGGTCTTTCCGCGGCGTTACCTGGGGCTCTTCGGGCATGGGGGCGGATCGGGCACGATGACGCGGTGGGCCACGTAGTCGGCGGCCACCGGCGGGTGGCAAACCTCACACACGAAATGCGAGGGGCTGACCCGGTGCGACCAGAACGCGCGGGAACCGCACGTGTAGCACGGCCTGGCCGGGCGCTGGTCGGCCGAGGCCGCGGGATCCGGCGGCGTCGGAGTCGGCGGCACTGCAGGCGCCGGCGATCGGCGTGGAGGGTCCGGGGACCTCGCGGCGGGCTGGTCGGCCGTTGCGGCGATCCAGACGACAGCCCGGCGGCCGGAACTGGTCGGGCGCCGCCGGCCGCTGTCGATGACTAGGCCGGCATCGCGCAACTCCACACGGCGGGCCCGTTCCGTGTCGCCTCGCATGGAAAGTTCCCGGGCCAATTCTTCGTCAGTCGCCCCGCGGCGGCCTCGGGTGACCAGGGCGGCCAGTACTTCGCCCCGCATATCGTCGGTGTGCGGGGCGATTTCCTGGCGGCTTTCCCGGCGGGTTTCGGCGGCGACGGCCGGCGGGGTGTCAAACAGGGGCATGGCAGAATCAGGCGGGCGTGCCGGCATCGCTTTTCCTTTCGGTCAGTTCGGGCGGAACTGGAATTGCGCTCAGCAGGGTCCGGAAAGTCTTCCGCGCTTGGTCGCGTTCGTCGGGTGTGTCGGCTCGCTCGCCACAGAGATGTTCCCATGCGGTGTACGCGGCGACTGCGCGGAAGAATGCCATGGGCCTGTTCGCCGGTTCACTTCCAGGCCGGGCCTGTGCAGTTTCGCGTAGCCAGCTTTCGCCCCAATGCTCCAAAGCAAGGTACGCGCAGCGAATGAGCAGCAGACGGTCATTGTCCGATACACGCGGCCGGTGTCGTTTTCCGAGAATCGTCCGGTAGGTTTCGCGAGCAAGCGCTCGAACGTCGTCGCTTCGCTGTCGCAGCTTCTGCGTTATGGTTTCTTGGTTGTTGTTGAATGCATCAACAAGAAACAACAACGGCGCGCGCGCGGATATAGATGAAGGCGGCTCGGGGGGAGCGGAAGAATATTGCGGCAGTTTTTTGCATTGCGGTAAATTCTTGGCAGAAAATTGCCGCAGAGGCAGGACCGGGGCGGCTTCGTGGCTTGGTTCAGGCATGGGCTCGGGGGCCGTGTCGAAAAGTTCGATCTGGGGGCTTGGTTTTCGTATTGCCCAGCCGGCCAGTACGTTGCACGGATCGAGGATCAGCAGTTCCGAGTCGCCCGCATGCTTGCGATCGAGGCGTTCCACCAAGCCGTGATCGATGAGTTCATTCAGCCAATTGCTTACATTTCGCCCCTTTTCCCCCAGTTCGGCCGCAAGGGCGGTGGCATTGTCCTGGATTTTCGCCGGGAGCGTGGAACCGCCTTCGGCCGCCCGTTTTACCATCCAGAGCCAGAGAAGTTTGTGCTTTGGCCTCAGCGTCGTGGCGCTCAATACGGCGGCTACTTCAGCAACACCCAAGCCGGCCGGCAAATAGGCCAGAGCGTTGGGCGGCGGGCGCTTTTCTGGCATCCGAGCCGAATCGTGCATTTACCACGGACCTTTCTACGAGGCGTCAGGCCCGGGCTAGCCGGCGGCGGGCGGCTTCGACGGACTTCTTTCGCGCGGCGGTGGGCTTGGGGCTCTTCGTCGCAGCGGGAACGGCGGCGGCGGAGTCGCCGGAGTCGAGTTCGGCTAGGCGGGCGAAGAATCGCTTGATGGCCTCGACGCTCGTGCATCGAGTGCCGCCGATCGGGATGCTTTCGAGCTTCACGCCTTTGAGTCCGTCCCGAGTCCACCGGAAGATGGTGGCACGATGGCACCTCTTCCCCTGTCGTCGCCGCGGAATGAGGTTTGCGGCTTCGGTGAGAGTCTTTACTTGTTCGGTCTCGATATCGATCATGCTCCCGGTTCCCCTTCTGGTGTTCTAGCGTGTCGCGGCTTGCGACAACTCGCACACACCAGTCTAGGAGCCGGGCGTCTTTGGAAAAAAGAGCAACACGGGCGGCTTAATGTAAGCGCTTACATAATCGCCGGGCGCTTACTTTTTCGGCCGGCCGGGCTTGCGAGGTGGGGGCGGGGTTTTCCCGTGGCGTTTGCAGTAGCGTTCGACCGCCGTTTTTACGCCGGGCACGGTCTCGATGGACTCCCATTCCGGGTGCTTTCCTTTGGGATCGGCCATCACGTTCAGAGTGGCGATCATTTCGGGGTAGCGAGTTCCGTCGCAGGATTGTTCGTACAGCCAGGCGTCCCGGTCATCTTGCTTGTTGCTGGCTGGGTTGTCGCCGGCTTGTCCATCATCGTCCACCGAAGAAGTCGGCGCGGGCCCGGGGCACTCGGCTGCCAATGTCGCGTCATCCTTCGGCGTATCGGTCGCGTTTTCCGGGCCAGAATTCGGCGACGCGAGATCGCGTTCCGCGGCCCACTCAAGGTAGGCAAGCAGTTCCTCCGTCCGTTCTATCAGGGCGTCGAAGCCGAAGTAACCTCCCAATATGCTGGGCTGGCGCCGTTCCTCCAGAAAAACTTGAACGTCGCACACCAATCGTGCGGCATCATCGGGCCAGGCTACGCCGGCAGATTGCAGGGTGGTGTGTGGGGCCTCTGTGTCTACCGCCTGGAGGTTTTGGGATGCACGTTTGCATTCTGCCAGAGTTTGGGCGCGACTCCGGCAGTATTCGCGACGGGAATCGCGATCAGGCCAGTGTGCGGAGCGGCATTTGCCCAGGAGCGATGCGAGTGACTGTAAAGATTCGAAGAGTTCTTCGGAGACCATAGAATTCTGCCCTTTTCTCCGGGTCAGCCCCGGGGTGGGTCGACGAAAGGCAGAACGTCAACCGCGCCCCGGGGCCGCTTGGCGGTAGCTAGCCGCCCTCCCGGCAAGTCCATGTATCGTACCCTATCCGATCCGCTTCGCAACCTCCGTTGCCAGCTTCAAATCCCGCTCCGCATAGACCTCGGTAACATTGGCCTTCGCGTGCCCCAGGGTCACTTGTGCCGCCTCCAGGCCAAACTTCTTGCGGATCTCCGTTCCGGCCGAGTGCCGCAATTGGTTGGGGGCCCACGTCGGCACCGGCTCCGGCGCCGGGTCGCCGGCCTTCTCGGCTTGGTCAACCAGGTGGGCATTCAGCTTCTCGACCGCCCTCTCCACGGCGCGGCGGTAACTGTGCGTCGTGTAGTGACTCCCGGCCCGTCGCCGCGGCCATCGCCGGCGGTTCGATCCGGGCGCGTTGCCGCAACTCAGGGGCGTCTTGCGCTGCTCGTGCAGCGCGGCCAGCCGCTTTTCCTCGGATTCCCGCGGGGAAAAGCAGTAGGCATCCGCCGGCCGCAACAAATACCGCTGAAGGATCGCCTGCGCCTTCGGCCCGATGCAGACGATCCGCCGGCGGCCGTGGTGCTCGCCCTTGTGCCGGCCCGGTACGTAGGTCCAGATTTCGCCGGAGCGGTCCACGTCGCCCGGTCGCACGGCGCAGACCTCCCCGGGCCGCGCGCCGGTGTATCGCTGGAACCGGATCATATCGGCAACCACGGGGGACAGAAACGGAAGAGTCACGTCGACCACCTCGTCATCGACGGGCAGGACCGGCTCCGCCTCCTTGACCTCTGTGCGGCCCTTCCGCAGCCCTTCCACGGCGGCGAGTCCATGATAGACCCCAGGCGGTACCAATTCCTGCTTGGTGCCCCATCGGAAGGCCCGCTGAATGATTCGGATTCGATCGTTGACGGTACTGCGCGCCAGCCGGCCGGCTACCAGCACGCTTTGCAGGTGGGTCAGCTTGAGCGGCCCAAACTCGGCTACCGTGCAATCGCCATAGTGATCGCTCAGCAGCGTCAAGCTTCTCTTCACTTCGCCCAGCGTTTCGGTCGGCTCGCCATGTTTGCGGTAGTAACCTTCCGCATGGTCAAGGTAGGCCGCGGCGAGTTCGACGACGGTGTAATCGGGCCCCGGCGGCTCGACGGGCTTGTACGCGGGCGCGGGCAGATTGAGCTTCCGGATCTCCGCGGCGTAGCGTTCGCGGCTCTCCGGCGTGTTGTGCTTGCCCAGGTAGATGCGTTTGCCTCGAATCGAGACAATCGCCTGGCCGTTGGCGTGTTTTCGATACTTGGGAACTCGGGTCGTTTTCTCGGGGGTCGGCATGCGTGCGCTCCTTGGAAAAGGGGTCGCTCGACCCCTTTTCTTGTTTGCCTCAAGGCCGCACTTCCGACCGCCGGAAGGTATCCTAACTCCTGGATTCAGCCATAGTTACGTGAAGTGGGCGATAGGTGATTTGAACACCTGACCCCCTCGGTGTAAACGAGGTGCTCTAGCCAACTGAGCTAATCGCCCCTGCGCGGCAGGCATGCTGATTGGGATGAGTCTATCAGTGGACTGGTTCGTTCGTCAAGTGTGTGAAAGGGCGCGTGTGCGGCAAGATTTTCTGGCACGTTCAGTGGCAGCGCAGGGCCACCTGCGGGCTCGCCCCGCATGGAGCCGTGGTCAATGAGCTAAGCGGGCACGGCTCAACCAAACTACATCTCCCCTGCACGCTGCCGCCGGCGGCGGCAGCGTGCAGGGGAGATAGGGAGCCGCGGCGCCGTTTTAGCCGACTGACCACCGCTCCAGGCCGGGCAAGCCGGCCGGTGGCGACCGCGACTTGTGTACAACAACGAGGAACGTTGCCCCGCGCGGTTCGAATTCAGCAGCTTTGGGGCACTTTCCAGCCTGCCAAAAAGACTTGCCGGACACAAAGGGCGCGTGCGGCAGGCTCTCTCGCAACCGTCCACCGGAGAATGTCGCAGTTCAGCGGTACCAGCGTGATTTGTCCAGTTGGCCAAGCAGTCCACCACGAAGACGGCGCTGTGCCCTGCCTGCAGTGGACAAGACTTCTGTCGCCTCTCCTCCGCGAAGCAGCCCACCCCGGTTTGACGAAATCGCGCCGCGCGGCGATAATTAGCGAACTGGCCGGTATTCGGTGTCCGGCGAGGGGCCCCCACAATGGGGAGCTGCGAACTTGGTCAGGGCTTAACCGCAGCAGCCATAAGCAGTCAGCCTCAGGTGTGCGGGGCCTCTCGTCGGATGCCGATAGGGCGCGACGTGGTCATCGGTTGGCGCGGGCAGTGCCGTGTTGGCGGCTGTGGCTGCTGTAACCTTCCGGAGGGGGCTGGCCTCTCTGTGCTGGGCTGTGACACCATTTGCGGTGCCCCCAGCACTGGCTGCCCGACGCCCGTTACCGGCCCGCGGCCCTTATCCGGCCCACCGAAACCCGCCGTACGTAAGCAAGTCATGGCTGACAAGTCGGACAAGCCCGGTTCTTCTCTGCCTCCGCCCCAGGAGGAGTACGTTGTCATCGCCCGGCGGTATCGGCCACAGCGGTTCAACGAGCTTTTGGGCCAGCAGCACGTGGGGCAGGCACTCTCCAACGCGATTGAGTCCAACCGCGTCGGTCATGCCTACCTGTTCACCGGCGCGCGGGGCGTTGGGAAGACGTCGGCGGCGCGCATCCTGGCCAAGTCGCTCAACTGCGTCGACGGCCCCACGCCCTCGCCCTGCAACCAGTGCGAGATGTGCCGGAGTATTGCCGGCGGCGACGACGTGGACGTGCTGGAAATCGACGGCGCCAGCAATCGCGGTATCGACGAGATCCGACAGTTGCGGCAGAACGTGAACATCCGCCCGAGCCGGGCGCGATTCAAGATATACATTATCGATGAAGTCCACATGCTCACACGCGAGGCGTTCAACGCCTTGCTGAAGACGCTCGAAGAACCGCCCGAGCACGTGAAGTTCATCTTCTGCACGACCGAGCCCACTAAGATACCCATCACCATCCTCTCCCGCTGTCAGCGATTCGATTTCGCCGGCATTTCCCGCGACGCCATTGCCGACCGGCTGCGGCAAATCGTTGCGGCCGAAGGGGTTGAGGCGGAACCGGAAGCCCTGGACTTGCTGGCCCGGCGCGCCGCCGGGTCCATGCGCGACAGCCAATCGTTGCTCGAACAACTCCTGGCCTTCTCCGCCGATCGGATCACGACGGCGACGGTCCATTCCATGCTGGGGACCGCGGGCGAGGATCAGATTCTGCGGCTTCTGGAACACCTGGCCGGACGCAGTTCAGCGGCCGCGCTGGGCGAGTTGGACGCCGCCGTGGGCGCCGGCGTGGACGTGGCTTTGCTGCTCGAGCAGCTTCTGGGCATCCTCCGCGATGCCATGGCCGCCGCCGCCGGCTGTACACACGAAACATTCCTTTTCGTTTCGGCATCGTCTGCACAGGCGGTCGGCAGTGCCGCGAAACGCATGGGATTGCTCTCGATACTGGCAGCCATGCAGATTGTCGATCAGGCCCTGTCGCACATGCGCCAAAGCACGCAGGGACGCATCCTGGCGGAACTCGCGCTGGTGCGCATCTGCTACCTGGAGGAGCTGGACGAGCTGCCCGAACTGATAGCCCAGCTTCGGGCAGGCGGAGTTCCCGGCAGCACGGGTCCGGCTGCGGCGCCCGCCGGCGAGGTGCGCGGAAAAAAAAACGTTGAATCCGCGCTCGGGGCAGACCCAGGGCACCGTGCCGCTGCGGCGGCTGCCTCCGGCCCAACGGTCGCGCTGAGCAACGAAAACGCGGCCGAGGTGTGGCACGCGGCGCTGAAGCACATTTCCGTCATGGCCGCGGCGCAGGGCGGATTGTTCGATGAAGCGAAGGCCGACGGGCCCGGGCGGCTCGTCATCAGCTTCCGTTCAGAGTATGCGCTCGCCAAGTCGTTCTGTGAGCGGCCGGAGCACACACTGAAGTTCGAGGAAGCCCTGAAGGAAGTGACCGGGCATCCGGTCCGGGTGCGGTTTGCCGAAAGCAGGCCGCCAGACGGGCCGGACTCGGCCGGGCCGAGTCCGGCCAGCCGAGTCTCGCCGCAGCAGCGGCTAAAGGAGGTGATGGACAATCCCGTTGTCCACCGCGTTCACGAGTTGTTCGGTGCAACCCCTCTTCGAGTTGACGGGCCGGACGGCTGAGCTTCCAACCCTGTACCAAAAGCATTACCGCCCGACGGGCGGAAACAGGAGATTTTGATGTTCAAGAATCTTACGGGCCTGGGTTCCCTGTTGCGGCAAGCGCAACAGATCGGCGGCCAACTCAAGAATCTGAGTGAGGAGATGAAACACCGCCGCGCCACGGGGGCTTCGGGCGGCGGCATGGTCGAGGTTGAGGTGAATGGCTTGCTGGAGGTACTGCGTTGTACGATCGACGAGCAGTTGGCCGCCCAGAACGACCGGGAATTGCTGGAAGACCTCATTGTTGCCGCCATGAACCAGGCAATCTTCAAGGGCAAGCAACT